>JAKFDY010000188.1:0-7223 GCA_036675885.1 Lacibacter sp.
CTATAAAAAATTATCGAGCTAATTTACCCTGATACCGATGATCATTTTTATGGATACACTATGTGGCCAAAAGCCAATAAAAATGAACACATGAAAAAAATATTCTTATTGCTTGTTATCGTTGTGGCGGTTATTGCCTGTAAACAGGAACGTGAACGCCCCACTGAAGCATTGGATACTGCCCGTGAGTTTATCCGTAGCTCTCTGGATGGCGATTACGATTGGGCAAGGGAACTGATGATCAAAGACAGCTTAAATTTATACGAGCTTGATCTCATCGAAAAAAAATACAAAGATGAAATGAGCAAGAAAGATAAAGAAGGTTATAAAGGCTCATCCATTATTATTCATTCAGTTGATAATGTAAGCGACACTGTCGTGATTGTTAACTATTCCAATTCTTACAAAAAGAAACAAATGCCCGTGAAAGTGATCAAGCGTGATGGTTTGTGGCAGGTTGATTTCAATTATACTTTTACGGGGAATTTATAAAGCAATTATAAATCGGTAATTCGTTTGCCGTAATCATTTTCCAAGCTGCTGTGTTTGGGTTCTCCGATTATCTGCTTTCGATAAATACTATTATGACCAGAAAGCAAATATGATACTACGCAGGCTATAGCTGCATATACTCCGGTTTCACTTCCAAACAATTCCATTGCCATAAGACTGCAGGCCAAAGGCGTGTTAGTAGCTCCTGCAAAAACAGCTACAAATCCCATTCCCGCCAGCAACCCGGTTGGTAAAGGAATGATATACGACAAAGCATTACCCAGAGCAGCTCCAATAAAAAACAAAGGCGTTACTTCTCCTCCTTTAAATGCGGCTGCAAGCGTTACAATAGTAAAAGCCATTTTCAACGCAAAATCATAAGCTGGTAATTGATGTTCGAACGATTCTACAATTACAGGAATACCTAAGCCAATATATTTCGTTGTTCCAATTGCCCAAACTGCCAACGCAACAATAACACCCCCAACAAGCGGACGCAGCGGTGCATAAGCAATCCGTTTTTTAAACTGGCTGCTTGTATAGTGAATAAGTTTGCTAAACAAAGCAGCACAAATACCAAATGCAATACCAGCCAGGATTGCATACAAGATGGGAAGCAGTGAAAGCTCCGGAATAAGACCAATTTGATATTGTGTATGACTTGTTTGCCACCACTTCGTTACGATGTCTGCAATAATTGAGGAAGCAAATGCGGGAAAAATAGCATCGTATTTCAACCGGCCGATAAGAAATACTTCAAGTCCAAACAAAGCACCTGCCAACGGTGTTCCAAACACCGATCCGAAACCGGCAGCAATAGCAGCGATCAATAAAATTTTACGTTCGGCTTTTGATAAATGAAAAGGTTTGGCAAACTGATCGGCAATGGCTCCTGCCATTTGCAAAGCTGTTCCTTCTCTACCGGCCGAACCTCCAAAAAGATGGGTGACCATTGTGCCGATGTATACAAAAGGCGCCATGCGAAACGGAATGCGTTCTGCAGGATCATGAATAGTATCAATCAATAAATTATTACCTGCTTCAATATCTTTTCCGAGATAGAAGTATAATAAACCGATAGCCAGTCCTGCTAAAGGAAGAAATGCTATGATCCACACATGTGATTCCCGGAAGTTCGTAACCCAATCCAACGACTGTAAAAACCCAGCAGAAGCCGAACCTACTGCCAAGCCAATAAACCCGCTGATGAGCAGCCATTTCATTACATAAGGTAATGCAGGATACTTCCTGAAAAATGATAAAAGCTTATTTGTAATTGTTGTGTTTTGATTTTGCAGTTTCGACATAAAAAACCTGATTAAACAAGGGTAAAATGTTTACTAATCAGGCGTCATCAGCTTGTTAAGGCGGTTCAATCAGGAAGACACCATTTCCTTATCCATCTATTGCGAATATATGAACTGTATTTTAATCCTCTTACAGCTCTCCCATAACTGCTCTTGTTTTTTGGTTTTTTTTCAGGTACTTCGCAGACTGTAACAACACGATATTATGTCTACCCCCGGAAAAAAAGATGCGTTAGGAAAAGGAATCCGTTCCCTGCTGCAAAGTATTGATGAAGATTTGAAAACCACGGCCGGCCAGCTGAAACCAGCTGTAACCGAGGCTGTTACAAGTATGCTTCGCATTCCCATCGGCGATATTGATGTAAATCCCAAACAGCCCCGCCGTGATTTTGATGAGCAGGCACTCAAGGAGCTGGCCGACAGCATCAAAATGCACGACATCATTCAGCCCATCACGGTATCAAAAACCGGTGCAGGCAAATACCGTTTGATTTCCGGTGAACGCAGGTGGCGTGCTTCCAAAATTGCGGGGCTAATAGATATCCCGGCTTACATCCGACAGGCAAATGACCAGGAACTTCTTGAACTGGCTTTGCTGGAAAACCTGCAACGTGAAAATCTGAATGCAGTGGAAATTGCCCTCAGTTACAAACGATTGATGGAAGAACTGGATTACACACAGGAACAGGTGGCCGAACGCATGGGGAAAGACCGCACCACTGTTACCAACTATATCCGTTTATTAAAACTGCCGCCCGATATTCAACTGGCAGTCCGCACAGGTGCATTAAGCATGGGCCATGCAAGAGCGTTGATTAATGTTGATACAATTGATAAGCAGTTGTATGTTTATCACCAGGTAAAACAAAAAGAATTATCTGTTCGCCAAACCGAAGCATTGGTTCGTCAACTGTATAAATCGGCACCTGTTAAAACTGCTGTAAAGGGAAGTTTGCCGCAGGCCTTTCAGCGAATTGAAGATAACTTAGCATCGCAATTCGGCACCAAAGTAAAAGTGAACCACAGCAAAAAAGGCAATGGCAGTATTCTGATCGAATATTATTCACTTGAACAATTCAACCAGATACTGAAAACACTGGGTACCGATGTTGAATAACACATGAGGCAATTCTTTTTACTTATACTTATCTCGTTTGGTTTACTGCATGCTGTTCATGCACAGGATAGTGCTGCAGTAAAACCCGTTGTTCCTTCAGTGCAAACCGATACAACAAAAAAACGGGCAATCGACACAACCAAAAAGAAAGCAGAACATTCTCCACGGAAAGCAACTATACGTTCTGCAATTATTCCCGGCTGGGGACAGGCTTACAATAAAAAATACTGGAAGATCCCGATTGTGTATGGTGCATTAGGCACTGCTGCCGGCTTCTTTATTTACAACCGTAAAGAATATATTGATGCAAGAGATGCCTATCGTTATAAGGTAGATACCATTGCATCGAATGATTATCTCATCAAACCAAAATTTCAACCTGTGGATGCTGAAGCAGTGCGGCAATACCGCATTGGTGTGCGGCAGTATGTTGATTATTCAGTTTTGATCTTTCTTCTTTTGTGGGGATTGAATGTGGTGGATGCAACGGTTGATGGTCACCTGAAAGCGTTTGAAGTATCAGATGATCTCTCAATGCAAATAAACCCTACAGTAAATCCTGTTACAAAACAGGCAAATGTTGGTTTGATCTTTACCTTTGGTAATAAGCATACAGCAAAATGATTATTCATCCTGCATTCATCACCATAAACAACCAAACAAACATTACATGAAACTTGCGCTTATCGGATACGGGAAAATGGGAAAAGCCATTCATGAAATTGCAAAAGAACGTGGGCATGAAGTCGTATTGACCATTGATGCAGACAACCAGAACGATCTTACTCCTGAGAATATAAAAAAAGCAGATGTGGCAATTGAATTTACCAGTCCGCATACCGCCTTTAAGAATGTAAGCTTTTGTTTGCAGCAAAGTGTGCCAGTGGTTTGTGGCTCTACCGGTTGGTTAGAAAAACTTGATGAAGCAAAAGCCATTGCGGAAGCAAGCCGCACAGGTTTAATTGTTGCGAGCAACTTCAGCGTGGGTGTAAATATTTTCTTTGAAGTGAATAAGCGTCTTGCGCAATTGATGGCATCGCAAACTAATTACGAAGTAACGCTTAAAGAGATCCACCACACAGCAAAAAAAGATGCTCCAAGCGGCACAGCCATTTCATTGGCCGAGCAGGTGATGGAGCAATTGGGCCGTAAAGAAAAATGGGTGAATGAAGTTTCAGCACATCCCGGCGATCTGTCGATCATCAGCGAACGGATTGATCCTGCACCCGGTACACATCATGTAAAATACAGTTCTGATATTGATGATATTGAGATCATACACACGGCACATAACCGCACCGGCTTTGCTTTAGGAGCTGTACTGGCTGCCGAATTTTTAAAAGATAAAACCGGTTTCTTCGGAATGAAAGAAGTGCTTAACTTGTAAGCACCATGTGGCCCAAACCCAAAACCGCACTATCCACATTACTATTTCCTTTTCTTCAACTTGCTGTGTTTGCTCAAGACACAACAATTGACAGCCTGCGTGCTACCATTGGCCGAACAACCAACGACAACGCAAAATTGAAAGCTTATATATTGCTCACAGGCAAACTAAGTCTTATCAGTTTTAATGAAACCATTAAGGTTGGCGAAGAAGGATTACTTATTGCTTCCCTGCTCAACGATTCTGTTTCTTACGCCGAATTAACCCGTTATCTCGGGATGGCCAATTATTTTAAAGGCGATTATGAAAAAGCTGCCGGCTATTACTTTACTGCAACAGATATTTACGAACGGCGGAATATGGATAAGCAGCTTGCTACAGTCATCAATGATATTGCAAAGCTCTATCGCAAAACAAGAGATTTAAAAAGAGCTGCAGCAATCTACGAGCGTGCCCTTCAACTTTATCGCAACCTCAACGACTCAAGTGGCATGCAGATGGTGCTGAATGAAAGCGGAGTAGTGTTTGAATACCAGGGAAATTATGAGGAAGCAATACGCCGCTATAAATCATCGTTGCAATTAGCCATGCTTTTGAATGATGAAGCAGGTAAAAGCTGGTGTTATAGTTTTATGGCCGGTGCATATGCTTTGCAAAGCAAGTTCGATCTGGCAGAAGATTACAACCTTCGCTCCCTCGCTATACGTCAGAAGCTGAAAGATACATTTGCACTTACACTCAGTTATGCAGATATGGGTGTGATGTACGGTAGCTGGAATAAGTATGAACGTGCCGTTTATTACCTGGAAGAAAGCAGTAAGCTGGCCGAACGAATGGAGTTCCGTGAGCTGCTTTCAAACAACTATGCTGAGCTAAGCCGCATTGCTAACATAACCGGCGATTATAAAAAAGCATTGGACTATTACACCTGGCATACCCAATTAAAAGATTCGATTTTTAATGCGCAGAAAACAAGACAGATTGAAGAGCTGGGTACTTTATACGAAACCAATAAAAAAGAACAGCAAATACAGGTACAACAGCTCACTATTAAAAAACAAACCACGCAAATCTTTTTGATCCTTGGTTTTGTTGCATTTGCAGCTGTTATCAGTTACTTACTTTATAACCGTTACAGTTGGAAACAACAGGTAAAACTACAAACAGAAATTTTAAAGCAACAGGAACTGGCTGCGCAATCAATTCTGGAAGCAGAAGAAAAAGAGCGCACCCGTATTGCCAAAGATCTGCACGATGGTATTGGTCAAATGATGAGCGCAGCACGTATGAACCTTTCTTCGTTTTACAATACAGCTAAAATTGAGGATGGCGATCAAAGTAAATCGCTGGTGAATATTATTCAATTGGTAGATGACAGTTGCAAAGAAGTAAGAGCGGTAAGTCACAGCATGATGCCTTCTGCCCTGCTCAACAAAGGTTTGCCCGATGCTGTAGAAGAGTTAACAGGTAAGATCAGCAGCAAAGAACTGCAGGTGAGTTTTCACAGCGAAGGTTTTTCCGAACGGTTGAACACAACAACTGAAACTATTTTATTTCGTGTAATACAGGAATGTATCAACAATAGTATTAAACATGCAGAAGCAGGCACGCTTGATATTTCGCTCATTTATGATAACGATGGTATCAGCGTAACCATTGAAGATAACGGGAAAGGGTTTTCAAATGAACTGCAGCAAAACGAGAATGGCATGGGTCTTTCGAACATCAGAAGCCGCATCCGGTTTTTAAAAGGCACCGTTGATATCGACAGTTCACCCGGCAACGGAACATTGGTAGCAATTCATGTACCCAGTCAACAACAGGCAGTAAAATGAAACTATTCATTGCATATTTGTTATTCTTCTCAGCAGCTTTTGCCTGCACTGCTTCGTATGCACAATCACCAAAGACCGACAGCCTGCGCAAACTCATCAGCGGCGAAAAAGATATTGACCGGAAGATGGATCTTTTGCTGCTGCTCTCTAATGAATTCAGGATGCGTAACCCCGACTCTTCAGTAAAAGTGACTGATGAACTGGTAACACTTGCCGGTAAGCAACACAACGAAACAATGCAGTTGCGGGCCGAAGTAAACAAAGTGTATTACTACATGAGCATGTCGAAACCAGATTCAGGTCTTTTGCTTTCATCAAAAAATATTCGTCTGCTTGATAAAGTACAAGGAACAGATTCGCTTCAATCGCAATATTATTCTGTTGCAGGTCTTGCTTTAATGCGTATGAACCGGCAAAAAGATGCCATGGAACATTTTTATAAAGCATTGCAAAAAGCTGAGAAAGGAAATGACAAGATCGTAATGGTAAAATCATTACACAATATCGGTTGGGCTTACATGGAACTGAATCAATTCAAAGAAGCAATTCAGCATTTTCGTTCTTCTATTGAACTGGCTGAAGAAATTAAACTACCGGTTCGGTTTGCAGTAACCTATAATAATCTTGCATCCTGCTATGGCTCTGTTAAACAATACGATTCTGTTTACAAATTTGTAAAGCAAGGCATCCGCATTGCACAGCAACAAAAAAACATTGAGGCCGAGGCAAATGGCTGGAACATTATGGGCACAGCTTATACGGCCGAACGTAAATACCATGAAGCACTTGATTGTTTCTTAAAAGCAAAACCCATTCGTGAAAAAACCGGTGATGCATTTTTTATTGTATCAGATCTTGCTGTACTCTCCGAGTTATATGCACTCATGAATAACACAACAGAAGGTTTGCGGGCAGGTAACGAAGCGCTGCGCATTGCACAGGAAAAAAACCTGCAGGCAAAATTCCCAATGATTTACAAAGCCATTGCACTTAATCATGAGAAAGCAGGTAATTACGCTGCCGCCAGTGAGCTGTACAAAAAAATGAATGATCTTAAGGATAGCATTTACAGCAATGCATCGGAA
>JAKFDY010000189.1:0-3946 GCA_036675885.1 Lacibacter sp.
AAAGGCTGTTGTACAATACTTGGTGAAGGATGACAAATACCAGAAAATAAAAAAGTACCTGCAGATTTCTATCCTTCGATCTGGAGAAAAGATAAAAAAGTGCAGGTACAAGTATTGAAAACCTGGCGATATCTTCAACTAAAAAATTCAAATATTTGGTTTATACGCCAAATATAATGGATTTTAAAAGTTTTTGAACTTTTACTTGGTTGATTAAAGAGCCCAACCGTCAGATTTGAAGTTGTCACCAACAACACCTTCTTCGGTTTCCATTACGCCAGCAGCATTTACAACATTGTATTGTAAAATTGGTCTTCCGTTGTTATTCAAACCAACGAAAACAACTTGACGTTTTCCTTCTGCGTTGTAAGCAGGCAATACGCCAATGCCGCAGCAATCAGGTTGTGCTAAAATTCTTTCAATGATGTCACGACCAACAATGTGACCATACGCTTGATCAGGATGTTTGTCATAAAATGATTTTACCATTTCTTCGCCAGCTTCGTAGCCGATGTGCTTACCGATGGTTTCAATTTGCGGTTTTTGAAGTAATTCTTTTTGCATAGTTGTAGGTTTAAGAAGTGAAGTTTAAGACACTAAATTTTCAAAATTTGAACGTCTATGCAAGAGCCTTCGATGTGAATAAGTAGTATAAAATATCATAATTTGCATTTAATCAATACTTTACATCTGATAATTCAGTAAATAAGTAATTAGACTAAAGCAATATTACGATAATTTTTACGTAAAATTACTATCAATAGGAAGGGTAATTAGCGCAATCAAGAAAGAAAAAAGCGCAAGTAGTAGTACGATGTGAAAAAAATGTTCATAAGTGAAAACACTTAGTAGATCTACGTTTTGTGGATTTCAAAGACGGGCTTTGGGTTGTGATCCGGAACCAACCGGGTTAAAATGAGTTCTGCAGTGCAGTTCTGTTGGTTTTCTTAGGATATGAAATATTTTATCTGGTTTTTCAGGGGTATTTTTAATCCCGGTGGTTCAGATCTGGAACAAATGTACTTTCTCTAAATCAAGAACGCAAGCGTACAATTAACCGTTCTTTTTAAGTGGAGAATACCATTGCAAAGGCAAATTCCCTAACTCTTTTTGCGTAACTTAAGCGAAAATTTCGTTGTTTAAATCCATTTTTGGTTATAGTATTCTTTGAAGTATGAAAACTCTGGAGTATTTTGCAGAAACCTCAAAAACCACAATATCCCATGTCTGTTGATTCTAACATTAAGTTCGCCATAGCCGACGATCATAAAATCTTTCGTGATGGTATTAAAATGGCTCTCGGCGGCAGACCTCACCTCAAATTAATATGGGAAGCTGAAGATGGCAAAGACATGATGCACAAGCTTACCATTAAAAAGCCCGACATTCTTTTAATGGATATCCGCATGCCTGAGCTTGATGGCATCAATGCTCTGCAGCTGATCCGTAAAGAATATGAGGAAGTAAAAATTGTTGTACTCAGTATGTATGACGATCAGCAAATGGTGAGCAAAATGATGGAGATGGGGGCCAATGCATATCTTACAAAAACCACTGACCCCAATGAAATTTACGAAGCAATCCTCACTTGCATGAACGAGGATTTCTATTTTAATGAACTTGTAAACCAGGCTGTATTGCTGAAACTGAATTACAAAAAAACAGTAAAACAGTTTTATCCCAACTCAACCAAATTCTCAGAAAAGGAATTACAGATATTAAAATTGCTGTCAGAAGATAAAACAACAGACGAGATATCAAAGATCGTTTTTCTCAGTCCAAGAACTATTGAAACGATCAGGCAGAACATGAAAAACAGGGTTGGTGCTAAAACAATTGCAGGGCTCATTGTTTACGGAATGCGAAACAGGCTGATCGAATAGGACCGTAAAAACCACAAATCTAAAGTCAGGTACTACTACCTGTAAAAATGACCAAAAAAAGTTTCAATTTGCACTCTGAACAAGTATTTTGTCTTTTAACATATATCCTATGTACACAATGAAAACCGTAAAACCAGCCGACTCAACAACAGACTTAATCAAAGTAGCTATCACAGACGATCACGTATTGTACCGTGCCGGCGTTAAAACCGCATTGGGCATGAAAAAGGATATTCAGGTGATCTTTGAAGCCGATAACGGCATGCACCTGTTAAATATGCTTAAGTCAATTCAGCCAGACGTTATATTGCTCGACGTGCAAATGCCCATTATGGATGGCATTGCCACTCTCCCCGAAGTAAAAAAGTTGTATCCTGATATTAAGATCATTATGCTTACTATGCATGATGAACATACCATGATCACCCGTTTAATGGAGCTTGGGGCTAACTCATACTTAACGAAGAATTCTGATAGCGAAGTGATCTATGAAGCGATTAAAACCTGTCATGAGCAGGAATATTTCTTCAACACTCTTACCAACAAAGCGTTGATTGACGGCTTAAAAATGAAGCGCCAAGGTGATGCAATGATGGGCCATGATGTTAAATTGAACGATAAGGAAATCAATATCCTGCGTTTGATGTGTGAAGAAAAGAGCACGAAAGAAATTGCTGATATCGTTGATCTGAGTCCACGTACGGTTGAAGCTATTCGTGATAAACTCAAATCAAAAATTGGCGCAAGATCAACAGCCGGGTTAATTCTCTATGCAGTGAAACATAATATTATCGAAGGATAAGATTTTTTCAACCAAAACCAACCTCACAGGCGACACTGAAAAGTGTCGCCTCTTTTTTTATTCTACTTTCGCTGTATATGCCATTATACTATAGTCTGGACAAGAAGATTTATGCTGAAGGTGAATTGGGTATTCATCCAGATAACCGCTCTTTTCGTTATGGAGAAGGATTGTTTGAAACGATCCATTGGCACAAAGGAGAGATGCCGTTATGGGATTTGCATTGGAAACGTTTGATTGAATCGCTGCCCAAATTATATTTTGAATTACCCCCGCATTTTAACGAAGCAGAATTGAAGGAAGAGATTTTTCGTGTGGCAAAACGAAATCATTGCATGGATGCTGCAAGAGTGCGGATTACTTTTTTTAAAGGTGAAGGTGGTATCTGGGAAAAGCCAAGCTCTCCGTTTCATTTCTTGGTGCAATGCTGGCCACTTGAGAAAAAGGAATTCAGCATGAATGAAAATGGATTGGATATTGGTTTGTTTGAAGCAGGAAGAAAAGCATGCGACAGCTTTTCGAATCTAAAAACCAATAATTACCTGCTGTATGCATTGGCAGCGCAATATGCAAAGGCAGAAAAACTAAATGAATGTTTGGTGATCAACCAGCATGGCCGGGTATGCGATGCAACCATTGCCAATGTATTTTTTAGTAAAGATGGGATCATTCATACTCCACACCTGGATGAAGGATCTATCAATGGTGTTATGCGTCGTTACTTGCTTGAGCAACTTCGTAAAGCAGGATTCCAGGTAAAAGAAGGTGCTTACTTACCTGATGAAATTGCTGCTGCCGATGAAATTTTTCTCAGCAATGCCATGAATGGCCTGCGCTGGGTAAAACTATGGGGCGACAGAACTTATCAGTTTCAGCAATCCTCAACTATTTTCCATCGCTTCATTTCTCCATTATTTCCGTAAACATTCTGCTGCCACAATCGTTATACACGCATGGCAAAACAGAAAATAAATATCTGCTGGTTCAGGAGAGATCTTCGTTTACATGATAACGCAGCTTTGTATCATGCATTAAAAGACGGCTTGCCTGTGGCGCCGGTATTTGTTTTCGATAAATCTATCCTTGATCAGCTTGAGGATAAAAACGACCGACGTGTTGAATTTATTCATCGTGCCATTACTGATATGCAACAGCAACTGCAAAGCATGGGCAGCAGCATGGAAGTGTATTATGGTCTTCCGGTAAATGTGTTTCAAAAACTACTTGAAAAATATTCAATCAATAAAGTATTCACCAATCA
>JAKFDY010000190.1:0-6376 GCA_036675885.1 Lacibacter sp.
CAGGTTGTATGAAACACATTGAAAAAGCGGTTGATTATAAACAGCTGGATATTTCAAGTAGTGCATTTAGTGCGCAGGGAATGATTCCTGCTAAGTACACCTGCGATGGAGAAAATGTAAACCCTCCGCTGGATATTGAACATATTCCTGAAGAAGCAAAATGTCTTGCGTTGATTGTTGACGATCCTGATGCGCCTGTAAACACCTGGGTACATTGGCTGGTTTGGAACATTCCTGTAACACATCACATAAAAGAAAATAAAGTTCACGGAACAGAAGGCCTTAACGATTTTCAGCAACATCACTACAGCGGCCCTTGCCCGCCTTCAGGTACGCATCGCTATTTTTTTAAAGTATATGCATTAGACGCTTTACTTGATTTACCTGCCAATACAAAAAAAGCAGAACTTGAAAAGGCGATGAGCCTGCATATAATTGGCTTTGGAGAACTAATTGGCCTTTATACAAGAAATAAATAAGCCTCCATGCGGAGGCACTTATAGTTTATTCGGAGTGTATCAATTATTCTTCAACTTCTTCACTCACAAATTTTGCTTTCATTTTTTCCAGCAGTTTTGTTTCGATCATCTTGCTGGCAAGATGGATCATATTCAAAAATGCTTTTGAGGTAGAAATACCATGACCAACGATCACCGGCTTATCAATACCAAGAATGGGTGTGCCTCCGTAGGTTTCAAAATTGAAACGTTTGAAATAATCATCTTCATGAAGACTGCGTGATTTGGCAATATCAAAGATCGATTCACCCAACTTGAGAATAACATTGCCTGTAAAACCATCACACACCATCACATCAGCCCTGCCGGTCAATATTTCACGGCCTTCAATATTACCAATAAAGTTGATGAGCTTACTTTCTTTCAATAATGGATAAGCTGCCTGTGCCAATAGGTTACCTTTCCCTTCTTCCTCACCAATATTGATCAAAGCCACCGCAGGATTCTCAATCTCAAGAATATTTTGTGCATAGATGCTGCCGAGTATAGCATTCTGCAGCAGATTCTCCGGTTTACAATCGGCCTGCATACCCACATCGAGGATCAACCCATAACCACCTTCCACTTTCGGAATAACGGTTGAAATAGTTGGCCGTTGCACACCTTCAATGGCTCGGATGGTATAAAACACACCCACCATCATTGCACCAGTGTTACCTGCACTGATGAATGCATCAATTTTTCCTTCTGCCAGCAACTGCAATCCCTTGTTCATGGATGAGTTGGGCTTATCCCTTAAAGCTTTGGTTGGAGGTTCGTGCATATCCACCACTTCTGTAGTGTGCACAAACGAAACAGTTGGAGGAACAGTAACAAAATGCCTGCGCATGATGGTTTCATCACCAAGCAGCAACAATTCTATTCCGGGGGCAGCATCGGCTAAAAACAAATCTACGCCCAACAGCGGCTGCTGAGGGGCGTAGTCGCCACCCATCATGTCAATACCTATGACCATGCAGGTAAGTTAATTATAAAAAGCTTACGCTTTTAAAGGAGCTTTTTCAGCTACTAATTTTCCTTTGTAGTACAGTTTACCTTCACTCACGTGTGCACGGTGACGGGGATGAATTTCACCCGTTGTGCTATCCTTTGTTAAAGTAACAGTCACTGCTGTGTAGTGTGTACGACGCTTTGCGCTGCGTTGCTGTGAATGTCTGCGCTTTGGATTTGGCATATCTTTAAATTTTAGTCGTTTCTGAATTTATCCAATCCTTTCCAGATTGATTTGTTTTCGTTTGTTTGCGGGTTCAGTTGAGCCAGGCGTGCAAGCACTTCTTTGTTGCAATGCGGTCCGCCCATTTCACTTTCCCTGCACATCTTTTGCATGGGGATGCTTAGTACAATAAACTCGTAGATCCAGTTCTTCACATGCAGATGACTTTCAGTACGGGATATGTAAAACACATCCGGACTTTCTTCTTCATCATTCATCTTCTCCGGTTCATCGGTCATTTTTACCAACATCTCAAATTCGTCCCACAGTTCTAAAGGAAGATCATTACCACAACGGTCGCAAAGAACGCCAACGGTACCAACCACCTCAAACTTCAGCAACATAAACCCGGTATTCTTTTCGAGTTTCAGCTTTACGTTTGCCTTACAGTTTTTAAAGTCCTGTTTTTCGAATTCTTCAAAGAACCTGTCATCAATTTCATAATCAAATTGATGAATGCCGGGCTTTAAACCCACAAATGCTATTTCGTATTCCCGGCGGCTTGCCATATCACCCCTATTTTAAAGAGTTTGCAAAGGTAACCGAAATACAGTTTCAAGCCAAAACGAAAAGCAGGTTTATTTTGGACAGGGTAAAGGAATATGGTTTAAGGTGGAGGGTGAAACCCAAAGCCAGGGAATAAGGGTTGAAAACCAAGGCAAAAGGCCAATAAGCAATTGGCAATTGGCAAAAAATCAAATACCCAAATTCCAATATCCAAATTCCCAATTCCATTGTCTCCTGCGCATTGCTCATTGCCTATTCACTATTGACTATTGACCATTCACCTTCCTCCCGTAAATTTGAACCGAATGACCTACGGACGACTCATACGCATAGCAATCATCAGTTCGCTGTCCATCTTTGCCCTATTTATCTTTTTTATTTCAGGCAATCATGAATGGATCGAGAAGAACTATGCCACCACATTTTACCCAAAGCTGGCTTCCACACTACGGATCCTCTTTGGCTGGTTTCCTTTCAGCCTGGGTGATATTATTTACTCCATTGTTACCATCAGTGTGCTTTGGCAGATCGGGAAATTTGTAGTGCGGTTATTTCACAAAACCGATAGCTGGCGAAAAAAACTTACACCCTTGCTTACAGCCGGTATCATTCTACTTGCCGTGTATGTTTATTTTTATCTGTTCTGGGGTTTAAACTATTACCGTAAAGGCATCGAATATCAGCTTGACTTGAAGAACGGCAAGTTTGTAAAAGAGCAGTTGATTGAGCTGAATACCTACCTGCTTACGGAACTAAACAACCGAAAAGAGATTTGTCTGAAGAAAAAAGATACCATTATGAGTCGTGAACGTATGTTTCAATCGGCACGGGATGGCTACAGTCAACTGGAGCAGCAGTTTCCTTACATGCGTTACCGTTATTCTTCCTTAAAACCTTCCATGTTTGGGAGAGTTGGTAATTATATCGGTTTCCAGGGATATTATAATCCTTTCACCGGCGAGGGACAGGTAAACACCGCCATCCCAAATTTTATGCAGCCATATGTTACCTGTCATGAAATGGCGCACCAGGTGGGTTATGCAAGTGAAAGCGAAGCAAACTTCGTGGGCTTCCTGGCGGCCACACATTCAAGTGATACACTCATGCAATATTCTTCTTATCTCGATATGTTCCTGTATTCGTTGGGAAATTTAAGAGCAGTTGATTCAACAGCAGCAAAAGAGTTTGGTTCGAAATTACACGATGGTGTAAAAAGAGATTTGAAAATGTACCGGAAATTTGTTGAAGACCATCGTACATTCATCAGCGACGTTACCGATTGGCTGTATGACTATTACCTGAAACAAAACCGCCAGCGAAAAGGCATTGAAAGTTATGGAGAAGTAACGGGTTGGTTGATTGCGTACAGGAAGAAGTATCAAAGCGGCCCCTAACTCCTTCTCTTTCCCCGGAAGGGAAAGAGCGGTGCAGCATATCTAATACAAACTGATGCTTCTTCCACATCATTTGTTGAGATTTACTCAGCATTACAACATATTTCATTTTACTCAAAATTTTTGAGAAGCAAGGGCTATGTGCAGATGGCCTTCCCCTTCGGGGAAGGTCGGGATGGGGCTCAAAATTTATTCTTCCACATCATACTTTCAACAGGCTTGTTGTGCTGGCCGCTGTATTTCGCATTTGCCTTTTGATTATACTTCACTTCAATTTCACCATCAACAGGAAAATAAATGAGCTGACCAATAGGCATGCCTTTGTAAATCTTTACGGGCTGCTTTACTGAAATTTCCAATGTCCAGTTACCACAAAAACCAACATCACCTTTACCTGCTGTTGCATGAATATCGATACCCAAGCGACCGGTTGATGATTTGCCTTCAAGGAAAGGAACATGGGCATGTGTTTCGGTGTATTCAAGCGTTACGCCCAAATAAAAAATATGCGGATACAATACAAAGCCTTCATCAGGAATTTCAATGTATTCGATCTGGTTGTGTTTTTTTGCATCGATCATATGATCTTTGTAAATAGCCAAGGTAGCACCTAGATGCACATCGTAGCTGTTACTGCCCAAACACTCACGCTCGTATGGTTCAACTTTAATTGTTCCTTTTTCTATTTCCTCTAAAATACGCTTGTCACTTAAAATCATTTTGTTCTCTTTAGCTTTGTGCGAAAGTATAACTCTGAAACCTGCAATCTAAATTCTTAAATCTTAATTTGCCGCTCGTTTATCAACATACTATCAACAGCAATACAAAAGCAGGGCTTTGGCTCATTGAGGAACCGGAAGATTTTTTCCTGGAAAAAGTGCCGTTGAAAAGGGATGTATCGCATCCGCATAAACGGTTGCAACACCTGGCCGGCCGCTACCTGCTGCCAACATTGTTTGAAGATTTTCCGCTGGAAGAAATTTTAATTGCCGATACACGCAAACCATTCCTGCCCGATGAGAAGTATCACTTCTCCATTTCGCATTGTGGCAATTATGCAGCAGCCATCGTTAGCAGTAAACAACGGGTGGGTGTTGATATTGAGCAACCAAGCGATAAGATATTACGCATCAGTCATAAATTTTTAACGCTGCAGGAAAAGATGTTTCTTGATGAGCAGATGAGTGCTGCCCAACTTTTACAATTGGCCACTTTGTTGTGGAGCACGAAAGAATCGATGTTTAAATGGTTTGGTGATGGTGGTGTTGATTTTCGTGAACACATGCATATTGAAAACATAGAAGGCAATGATGAAGAAGGAAAACTCATTTGCAGTTTTCAGAAATCTGATCCGCTGCCGTTAACGGTGCAATATCGGTTTATGAACGATCTGGTGATGAGTTGGGTGGTAAGCTGAGAGAAGAAAGCTGCGAGCTGTTAGCTGCAAGTTGCGTGATTTTTTTCCGTTTCAGTCATATCTTGTCTTCACAGTTAATTTACTTCGATCTCTTTTTCAAAGGGAACACTATTAAATCAACACCTCCATGTAAGCGAATGAAACTTTTATTACCGAAATATTTCTGATTAATTGATTGGTCAAGAAAAAAAGGACTCAGTACCAATCGGAGGGCATGATTCCGTAGTGGATAAAAAGCCAAGTGTGTGAAACCTGCCATCGAAGGGCGATCGTTTGTACATATGAATGGGGTAACTCCTCCACCTATTTCCCATTTTGCAGACTTCGTGAAATTGTAATGCAGGCCAATTGGGAATGTATGACAAAACGAACCTCCATCTCTTCCTGGAATTGGGCCTACCCCTCCAGTCCCTACACGAAAAAAAGTCCATTTGCTTTTTTATATTACCAATTTTCTACTGATAATTAAAACTTCCTCCAAAACCAGGCCCGCCAAATCCAAGAAAAATAGATCGATTGTATTTTGCATGTAAACTTTCCTGTGCGTTTAGAGCAATGCAAAAAAACAGAAGTAAAAGGATTACCAAAGATGATTTCATATTGTTGATGTTATGTCCAAAACTTATTTGAAATTACAAAAGCCGCATCATCTTTAAAAAGTACATATTTGCTTGTAGCGGGTAGCTAACAGCGTACAGCTTTAAATAATATTCACTTCTCTCTCCAATTCAACACCAAACTTAGCTTTCACACTCTGCATAATCTCTTCACTCAAATTAAAAATTTCTTTGCCTGTTGCTGCACCATAATTCACCAACACCAACGCTTGCTTTGCATGACAACCTGCATCACCTTTTCGATAACCCTTCCAACCACATTGTTCAATCAGCCAACCGGCAGCAAGCTTCATTGTTCCGTCAGGATTAACAAACGCAACCAATGATGCAAATTCATTTTTCAACTGATCGAATTGTTCTTTACTGATCGATGGGTTCTTAAAAAAACTCCCTGCATTACCAATCACTTTCGGATCAGGCAACTTCGATGAACGGATATTGATCACGGCTTGTGATATGGCTGCAATACTCAGTTCTTTCACTCCCATTTTTTCCAGTTCCTGGTTAATGGCTCCATAGCTGGTATTGAACAGAGGATTCTTTCTGAGTTTATATGTAACCGAGATAATGACAAACTGATCTTTATACTTCCGTTTGAATACACTTTCACGATAACCGAATGCACAATCAGCAGCAGAAAATTTCACAACGGTTTTATCGTGCAGATGATACGCTTCCAGTTCTTCAAACACATCTTTAATCTCCACGCC
>JAKFDY010000191.1:0-5669 GCA_036675885.1 Lacibacter sp.
CAACCATGTTATCCTGAATTAAAAAAGGCACACGAAATGCACGCCAGTTACCATCTGCTTTCTTTACCAAAAAATTATTGCTGCCACCAAAATTGCTGATCCATAAATTATTTTCTGCATCAAAGGCCATACCACCAACACGATAATTATTTGGATCACCTATGGCCACATTCAAAGGTGAATTCTGTTTGTATATTTTGTATTGTGTGGCTGATTTAAATTCAAGCAAACCACCACCAAACGATCCTGCATAAATTGTTTCATCACGAGGATCGACAACAATACTGATAACATCAAACACCGTATCCATAAAGGATAGATTAGTTCGATTGTAATCTTTCCATTCATTACCATCAAACGTAAAAAATCCTGAACCATTGAATTGATAGTTCCATGCATCGTTAACACTGCCTCCTGCTACATACAATTTGTTGTTGGAGAAAAACATTTCGCCATCCAATGCACCATAAGGTGAATTGATAGCATAACGTTCAAACAAATTTCCTTCGGCTTTCACCAATCCTTTTTCAAAATCGGCGATCCATATCTCTGTGCCACTCTTAACTGCATGAAAGGGATAACGTAATTCGTTGTTATTCTGAACAGTTACATTTACAACTCCATTGGTACTTATTGATAATACTCTTCGTTCATTCCATCCAAAACGTTCTTCGCTGATAAGAATAGCAGCATCACTTACATTCACCGATTCCCATCGCCAATCATCATTATAAACAGCCTGCCAGTTGCTACCATTGTTTACATAAACAGTATTGAAGTATTGAACAACAATTGTTGAGTTGATGGTGAATACCTGTTGCACGGCACCCGCAGGCAAGCCGTTTGTTCCACTTACAGTTGTCCAACTGCGATAGTCATTCAGATTTGTTGCATTCTGGTTTGCAACTTTCAATCCTTCTTCGGTTGCTGCATAAAAACGTGTTGCATCAGCAGCAAAACCATTCACTTTTACATTTGCTCCATTGTCGCCAATAATGAACGTGTTGCTGATCTCGTACTTCTGCAGATCAACTACAATTACACCAAGACCTGAGCTCAGATAGGCTTTATCGTTATGAAAGCTGATGTTGTAAATTGTTTTATCGCCTGTAACTGTGCTGCGGAGTATATCAGGCAGATTGATAACATCGTTCCTGTATAGTATATCAAGATTACTGTTATTATAAGCAATCAATAATTTTTCGCCCGCAACATAATAATTGAGCGTTCGCACACCCACATCATTCAATCCATTTACTTTACTTATCCTGGTGATCTCTCCATCTTCCCGCCCAACACTGTAAGCGCCGAAGTTTGTTGCTACATAAACTTTGTCGGCAGCCAGTGCAACCCGCTTGCCCGAACGATAGTCCATATGCTCACGCCATTGACCAATTGGTGCAAGTTGTGCAGTTAGCCTGGTAGCTGTGATCAAAAAAAGAAGAAAATATGCCGCAACAGTCTTCATGTGTTTTTCAAATTTAACAGGTTTTCGTTCAAGCACATCATTTACACCTGTTTAGAGAGATTGATCACTGACTTAATTGATATGAAGCAATTCCGTCTAAAGCAGCACCAATAACAGATAACAGGCAAATTTTATGTGTTTGTTCAGGCAGAATGGCGTTTCTTTGCGCTGCTTTATTTCAATAAAAACGTATCAGAATAGCATGTGGTATAAACTGGGTAAATGGGTGTTGGGTAACAGACTTCCTTTAATTATTACTGTTCTTCTTTCAACCGCCGTCATGACTTTTTTTGCATCGAAAGTGCAGCGCAGTTATGATTTTGCAAAGGCTATTCCGCTCGATCATCCAAAATACCTCGAATACGAAGCATTTAAGCAGAAGTTTGGTGAAGATGGAAGTTTGCTGGTAGCCGGTTTTCAAAAGAACGATTTGTTTCAGCTTGATTTCTTTCAATCATTCACTTCTTTACAAAAAGAAATTAAGAAAGTAAAGGGTGTGGAAGATGTGTTAAGCATCAGTGCAGCTGTTAATCTTGTGAAGGATTCTGCAACAGAAAAATTAAAGACCACACTTATTTTTCCTGACACTATTCAAACTCAGGATCAATTAGACAGTTCAAAACAAATACTCTTCAATCTTCCTTTTTATAAAGGCTTGTTTTATAATCCCGACAGTAATGTGTACATGATTGCTGTGCGCCTAAACAAAGAAGTACTGAATTCCAAGAAGAGAGATGCTTCAGTTGATGGTATTGTAAAACTTGTTACTGCTTTTGAAGAGAAGCAAAAGCTCACTATGCATTTGAGTGGATTGCCACATGTGCGTACGGTGATGAGTACACGTATTGCCGAAGAAATGCAATTTTTTCTGTTGGGTTCAGTATTGCTATCGGCCCTTATTCTGCTGGTATTTTTCCGTTCGTTCAGTGCAATGTGGCTGAGTATGGGTGTTGTGGTAATTGGTGTTATCTGGAGCCTTGCAACAATTGTGTTCTTTGGTTACAAGATCACCATCTTAAATGCATTGATTCCGCCGTTGATGGTGGTGATAGGGATTCCTAACTGTATTTATTTCCTCAATAAGTTTCATACAGAATATAAAAAAACGGGAGATAAACATCAGTCGCTGGTGAACATGATTGGCCGCATGGGTATTGTTACACTCTTCTGTAACATAGCTGCA
This sequence comes from Lacibacter sp., assembly GCA_036675885.1. GTDB lineage: Bacteria > Bacteroidota > Bacteroidia > Chitinophagales > Chitinophagaceae > Lacibacter. Next base: position 2,652 of record JAKFDY010000191.1, read on the forward strand.
GCCATTGGCTTTGCCGTGTTTGCTTTAACCAAAAGCCAAATCCTGCGTGAGTTTGGTATTGTGGCTGGTATCAACATTATGGTGTTGTTTGTAATTTCATTTACACTCATTCCAATTGTGTTGAGTTATTTACCTGCGCCGAAGCAGCGACACGTGCGTTACCTGGAAAATGAACGTCTTAACCGCTGGCTCATGCGGATCGAAAGCTGGGTGTTCAATCATCCCAAATACATTTATACGGCAACAGCTGTGTTGATCATTGTTTCTGTGCTTGGAGTAATGCGTTTGAAAAGCGTTGGTTATATTGTTGATGACCTTCCGCAAAATGATAAGCTTTATGTTGATCTGAAATTTTTTGAAAAGCATTTCTCCGGTGTAATGCCGTTAGAAATTGTAGTCGATACAAAACGTAAACAAGGCGTAACCCGCAGTATCAAGAGTCTTACAAATATTGATTCATTGGTGTACTACCTGGAAAGCCGCCCTGAGATAGGAAAGGCTTTAGCTGTAACCGAAGGTTTAAAATTTGCACGCCAAGCTTATTACGACAGCGACAGTAATATGTACACGGTGCCGAATGAATTTGATCTTGCTTTTCTTGCTCCCTACTTGCGCATGAAAGGCGACAGCAGCAATAAGAATAACAATTTTGTAAAGCTGGTGGCCAATTTCATGGACAGCACACAGCAAAAAGCACGCATTAGTGTAAACATGGCCGATGTTGGAAGCGACAGCCTGCCGAAAATTCTTGCAGCTGTTCAGCAAAAAGCTGAAGAGTTGTTTAATGGTGATAGTCTTGCGTATGCATTAATGGTAAACAAAGGCGAAGTAAAAGCAGCCGATATAGATTCATCAAGGCTTAAACGCACAGCCGGTATTCAACTAACCGGAACAAGTATCATTTTCGTTGAAGGCAGCAGGTTTATCATTAATGGTTTGAAGGAAAGTATTTTCTGGGCATTCCTGTTGATTGCCATTTGTATGCTTTACCTCTTTCGTTCTTTCCGGATACTTGTTTGTTCGCTCATTCCCAATATTGTTCCGCTGGTGATCACAGCCGGGGTAATGGGCTGGGTAGGTATTCCGCTGAAGCCGAGTACGGTTTTGGTGTTTAGTGTGGCTTTGGGCATTGCCATTGACGTAACCATTCGTTTCCTGATCAATTACAAACAGGAACTTCCTCTTCATAAACATGATGTTCGGGAAACAGTAAAACAAACCATCCGTCAAACAGGTATCAGTATCATTTATACCTCATTGGTATTAGTTGCCGGATTTATTATTTTCTGTTTCTCTGGTTTTGGCGGTACGCAGGCGTTGGGCTGGCTCACTTCACTTACCTTATTAGTAGCAATGATCACTAACCTTGTACTCTTGCCGGTGTTGTTGATCACTACAAGTAAAAAAGTGACATACCGTTCATAAAAAAACCAGCGTAAAAAAGCAGCATCAGTGTAATTTTTCTGTCTTCCTTTAACAAATGTTAACATTAGCTGTTACATTTGGCGTCCTTCCATAAAAGACTCCTGACTGTTTGTTAGGTGAACTAACTGATTGATTACACCCCGATTTTGGATATAATTTTCATTAATAAACCTCAACGAGCATGAGAAAATTTGTAAGTATGACGTTCGTGCTTTTACTCTGCATTATGCAGGTATTTGCACAAGAAAAAACTGTTACAGGAAAGGTAACAGATGAAACAGGAGCTCCTATTATTGGCGCTTCCGTAATTCCTAAAGGATCAAGAACTGGCGTAACTACCAAAGCCGATGGAACGTTTTCAATATCGCTTCCATCTAATGTGAGGCAAATCACCATTTCAAGTGTGGGATTCGAAACTGTAACTTTGTCTATTGGGGCTTCGAACCAAATAAATGTGTCACTGAAAAACGCATTCAGTGATTTAACGGATGTGGTTGTAACTGGTTACTCTCGAGTTAAAAAATCTGAGTATGTAGGTGCGGCATCCAGAATTGACAAGAAAGCCATGGAATTAGTTCCAAATGGTTCGTTCGATCAGATTTTACAAGGCAGGGCACCGGGTTTAAGAGTGTCTGCAGGTTCAGGCCAGCCTGGTGCTGCGGCATCAGTGCAGATTCGTGGACCAAAATCAATTTCGGGTGGTTCAACACCTCTTTATATAATTGATGGTGTTCCTGTTGAAGCTGCCGTATTTCAAAGTTTGAACTCTAACGATTTCGAGTCGGTTGACGTTTTAAAAGATGCAAGTGCCGCTGCCCTTTATGGTAGTCGTGGTGCATCTGGTGTAATTGTAGTAACCACAAAAAGGGGTAAAAAAGGAAGTACTACTTTCAGCTACAAACCTCAATTTGGAATCACCCAACCCGGCGATCAGAAATTTGAAATGATGAATAGTACTCAATTGCTTCAATTCCAGGAAAGTCTTGGAAAACTATCTAACAATAACCTTCCAGGGTGGCGCTATTCAAGATCAAACCCGGCAAATGCTTCAGCATCTGCTGCGACGCTTGCGGGTTACGATCGAATTCTCGATAGTTTAAGAAGTACAAATACAAACTGGAGAGATATTTTCCAGCGTAGGGGTCGTTTCCAGGCCCATGATATTAGTTTAAGCGGCGGATCAGATAAAACCCGCTTTTTTGCTTCCGGCAGCTATTATGATGAGCAGGGTATTGGTGCACGTTCAGACCTTAAACGTTATACAATACGTTTGAATCTTGACCACCAAACCGATAAACTTACCTTTCAGTTCAGTAGCACTGTTGGTTACAGTACTCGTAATTTTATCGAATCAGAAGCAGGCGTTGCCTTAGCAAACCCATTCGCCGCTGCCTATCTTGCATTGCCATATGATCCACTATACCTTGCTAATGGCAAAGTAAACACCGGTGGTGGTAAAGTGGGAGGAAATGCATTTCAGCGAATTGCTGACATTGAACGTTATAATAACCAGCTTAAGAATACCTCGGCAATTAATGTGAACTACGATATTACTGAAAACTTTTTCGCAGGGGGTAATGTAGGGTTTGATTT
>JAKFDY010000192.1:0-10688 GCA_036675885.1 Lacibacter sp.
AAAGAGCATTTTTGAAAATATCTGGCCGGGAGGAGAAAATAATTACGGCCGGCTTTCAGATATCTCCTACGAAGTATTGCAAAACAGCAAACGCATTTTCAGTATCAGCGTTTCAGCAGAAGGTTGCGGTGCTTATTGCGAAGGCTTTACACGTTACTACAACTTCGATCTGCAAACAGGTAAAGAATTTAAACTGGAAGACTTATTAACTCCTGCCGGTAAAAAATTACTGATCGAAGCAATGAACAAACAAAAAAAGGAATTGCTACAACAGAAAATAAAATCGGCAAAAGATATCTTACATAAAAAAGTTTCGCCTGCCAGTAAAGAGGACAAAGAATATTATGAAGAAATGATCGAGGTTTACAGCAACTGTCTTGAAAGCCAGTTATACAACTCACTTGAGTACACACAATTCAGCCTGCAGCAAAAAACACTGGTGGTATTTACCGGTCGTTGTTCTGCACATGTTAACCGGAATGTTGATGAACTGGGCGATTTTGAATACGGCTTTTCGCTTGCCAACTGGAAAAAGCACTTCAGCTCTTACGGCCTCTCCCTGCTAACAGAGTAAACGCTGTATTGCAGGCTTTTCAAAATCAGGTCTTCAACCAATCAACATCACCGCAGGTTGGATTGCTTCTGCTTATCTTAATCCTTCAACATAAGCTATGAACCTGAAAAATATTCAGACCGAAATAGATGCTGCTTTTCTCTATCAAAAGCTGGCAACACATGAACCTGATCCGGTTATTGCCAATGTGTTCAGGCAAATGAGTGAAATTGAAAACAGTCATGCCGTTGCTTTTGCTGCAAAAGAAAAGATCGACGCATCGCTTCTTCCCAAACCATCCTGGCGGGCAACAATCTTAAACTTCATCGGCAAAATATTTGGGTACGATTATGTGTTAGGCGCATTGATGGATACTGAGAAAAGTATTTCCAAGGCTATTGTTCAAACCAAAAAGAAAAATAAAAAAGAAATTACCGGTACTGAAACAACGCATGTAAAAATTCTTCGCTCCATTTTAGAAAAAGAAGTTGAAGTATCGGGTAAACAAATTTCACGTTTTGAAAAACGGCATCGTTCTGTTGGCGGCAATGCCATTCGTGCAGCAGTGCTAGGTGGCAACGATGGGTTGGTTTCCAACTTCAGTTTAGTGATGGGCATCGCAGGTGCCACACAAGGTCAGCAGGGAGTTTTATTAGCTGGTCTTGCAGGATTGTTGGCCGGAGCTTTATCCATGGCATTGGGCGAATGGATCTCTGTAAAGAGTTCGCAGGAGTTGTATGAAAACCAGATGCAACTGGAAATGGAAGAGCTGGAGGTAAATCCTGAAGCTGAGAAAAAAGAAATTGCCTTGATCTATATGGCAAAAGGAATTGATGAACAGCAGGCTTACGTTCTGGCAGGTGAATTAATGAAAGATAAAACAAAGGCACACGACCTGTTGGTGAAAGAAGAACTGGGAATTGATGCAGACGAATTAAAAGGATCGGCTGTTGAAGCAGCTGTTTACTCATTCATCTTATTTGCCATTGGTGCCATTATACCTGTTGCACCGTTTATGTTTGCCACCGGCGGTGCCGCCATTGGCATAAGTGTTGCGGTGAGTGCATCGGGGTTATTCCTCATCGGCGCTGCTATTACATTGTTCACCGGGCGAAATGTCTGGTTCTCCGGTTTCCGGCAGGTGTTGTTTGGTTTAATTGCTGCAGCCATCACCTTCGGCATTGGTAAATTGATCGGCATATCAATTGCAGGATAAGCAAAACAAAACAGGGCATTTCCTAAAGACCGCAGTTTATTCCAATACAATTAAAATGTTTGGCAGAGTTTGCAAATACCAACCGGTACGTGGTATTGCATTTGGGACAGATGATATCTAATTTTAGATAAACATTTTGTTATGAACGTGTATGCACTTTTATCACCGCTGGCAATACTGTTGCTGTTACTGGAAATTGTGTATTGCGTGAAAAAGAAAAATGGCTACTACAGTTTCCAGGATACTGTTGCGAATCTTGCAACCGGCATCGGCAACCAATGTATTAATCTTGCTGTTCTGTTTTTTGTTTATCACTTTTACGGATGGCTTTACAACAACGTAGCACCATGGAAAATTCCTGCTACCTGGTACAGCTTGCTGATACTACTGCTGCTGCAGGATTTTATTTTCTATTGGTTCCATCGAGTGGGTCACACCATTAATATTTTCTGGGCAGCACATATGCCGCACCATTCGTCGGAAGAAATGAATTTATCTGTTGGACTTCGTGCCAGTTTCACCCAACGTATGTTCCAGTTTCTTTTCTTCGACTGGATACTGGCTGTGATCGGTTACTCACCCGAGATGATTTACTCCATGGCAGCGGTGCATTTATTTCTCGCCTATTGGCATCATACACGCCTCATCAAGAAAATGGGAATTCTTGAAAAAGTTTTTGTTACACCATCGCACCATCGGGTACATCATGGGGTAAACACACAATACCTTGATAAGAATTTTTCGGAGTTCCTCATCATCTGGGATAAAATGTTTGGTTCATTTGAAGAAGAAAAAGAAGAAGTGTGTTATGGTGTTACACATCCGCCACGCACCTGGGATCCTATTTACATTAACATCCAATACTGGAAACAATTGTGGGATGATGCCGTAGCAGCCGATAGCTGGTGGGATAAAATCCGCATCTGGTTTATGCCATTAGGTTGGCGGCCAAAAAATGTGGGACAGGCTTTTCCAAGAGTTGGATACACAAGAGAAAACCAGGTGAAATTCTCCAGCAAGCAATTCCGCAATACAAAGCCTTACATCATTGCACAAATTGCTGCGGGCCTGGTTTATATGTTCATCACCATTAACCTCACCATGCCCTTTACCATTACTGAACGGTTGATTATGACAGCAGGAATTTTTATGATGACGATCGGCTGGGGAGGTGTTCTTCGTGCAAAAAAATGGGTGGTTGCGTTAGAGTTGTTCCGTTTACTTTACATGCTTATAACGCTCATTGCTATTCTGAATGCACATGGCATGGCTGGGTGGATCGGTTGGCAAATGATCGCCGGGTTGTTATTTGTGGGAACATCCATTTTGTGGATGGGCTTTTTCTTTAAACCGAATGCATTGGAGGGCGAAGCAATACCTGTACATCCGGAATTACACGTAACAGCCTGATCATGGCCTGCAGATCATCAATTATGAGCTGCATGGATACAGCAGAGTAAGAGCATATGTAAAATAACTACCGACTTATTACTTACAGGGTATAATTTTTGTGTAGCTTGAGCTATTGCATCAAGTTCTTCACAAAAGCCAGATGCTTGTTTTAAACACCGGTAGTTATGAATAAATTATTTCAAGGTCTTACAATAATTGTCGTTGGTTTATTCCTGTTACTGCTTGCCGCATGCAAAGGGAGAAGTACAGCTCCATCGCAAGAAGCAATCAACGAGATAAATCTCAAACGTGGTAATGTTGTTTTGTGTGGCCCGGCCGATGAGCAATTTGGTACTGTTCAATTTATCACCTCCTGTTCACCAAAAACCAAAGAAGACTTTGATCTTGCAATTGCACTGCTCCATTCATTTGAATATGATGAAGCTGAAAAAGTGTTTGCAAAAGTGGTTGAAGAAGAACCAACCTGTGCAATGGCTTATTGGGGAGTGGCCATGAGTAATTATCACCAGGTGTGGCCTTCACCACCAACACAGGCCGAGTTGGAGAAAGGAACAAAAGCGATCCTCATTGCACAAGCGTTAAAGAATAAATCAAAAAAAGAATCGGATTATATTAATGCTATTGCCACTTTTTACAAAGACTGGAAAACGATTGATCATCGTACACGAACACTCAGCTTTGAAAAAGCAATGGAAAAAGTTTATACTACTTATCCAACCGATAAAGAGGTTGCTGCATTTTATGCATTATCACTTGTTGGCGCAGCAGATCCTGCTGATAAAACATATACCAAACAAAGGAAAGCAGGCGAAATCTTAACCGCATTATTCCCCGGCGAACCAAATCATCCCGGAATTGTGCATTATATTATTCATACTTATGATTATCCGGAGCTTGCATCATTAGCATTACCGGCTGCAAGAAAATATGCAGCCATCGCTCCTTCGTCGGCGCATGCACAACATATGCCTTCGCATATTTTTACAAGGCTCGGGCTTTGGAATGAATGTATTCAATCAAATATTGTTTCAACATCTTCTGCAAAATGTTATGCTGAAACAGCTGGCATTAAAGGTCATTGGGATGAAGAACTGCATGGCATGGATTATCTTGTTTACGCTTACCTGCAGAAAGGTGAAACTGATTTAGCCAAACAGCAATTCGATTATCTCAATACAATTAAAGAGGTATATCCCGTAAGTTTTAAAGATGCTTATGCGTTTGCTGCCATCCCTGCACGTTATTATCTCGAAAATAAATTATGGAAAGAAGCAGCTGAAATGAAAATACATCCAATTGATTTTCCCTGGCAGAAATTTCCATGGCAAAAAGCGATCATTCATTTTACAAGATTGATGGGTTCTGTTCATACAAACAAACTTGATGCAGCAAAAACTGAATTGAAAAATCTCGACAACATGCGTCAATTATTGATTGCTGAAAAAGATGGGTACAAAGCCAACCAGGTGTTGATACAATTAAAAACAGGCGAAGCATGGATACTTTTTAAAGAAGGAAAAACAAACGAAGCACTAGTTCAGATAACAACTGCTGTTGAGCTGGAAGATAAAACAGAAAAAAGCCCGGTCACTCCCGGTGAAATTATACCCGCAAAAGAATCAATGGCTGATATGTTATTGCTGTTGAATAAACCGAAAGAAGCATTGGCAGCCTATGAAGCAAATTTGAAAACTCATCCCAACCGTTTCAATGCATTGTACGGAGCCGGATTAGCGAGTGAGTTGTATAATGGCGCAGTGAAGGCAAACTACTATTACAAACAATTGCTCACAATAGCCAACTCGCCAAATGCCAGCAGACCTGAACTTAAAAAGGCGAGATCATTTTTAAAGAATGAAGTAGTTGCTGTTGTAAAATAATTGTCGATTTATACTCTTCTGTCAACTTCCTGCATCAATTCTTTTGATTGCTGCATCAGTTGTTCCCGATCATCTGCAATTTCCATCGGGCTAAAAATAGCCAGTTCACAAGCCTGCGACAATTGTTGAAACCGTGTTGCCAGGTCGGACCAGTTTTTTTGTTGCAGAGCATACACAATTTGTGCATTGCTTACAGTTTTTGTTTGCAGATCTAATCGTTCAATTAAAAAATCCTGCAGCCCCTGCAACAGTAATGTATAAAATTGTTTTGGATGTAAGCCCTGCAATACATACGCTGCCGGTTGCAAATAGGCATCCATTGTTTTTTGTGGTTGAGCTTCCTCTTCCACCTTTTGTGGCACAATCGTTTTTTGCTCAGCTTTCTTTTCCTTTTTGTGTTGAACAAAAAAGATACCTGCAATCAATACCAGCAAACCACTGCCAACACCTGCTACCAATACCCATCGTGGCAACCCTTCTTTCACAACCGGCTCATCATGAAACACAGGCGTTTTTCGTTTAACTGCTGCCGTTACATTCAATTGCAGACTGTCGCTTGAAAGTGTATGATAGGTTTTTGTCTGGTCATCAAAATAAGTGAAGTTGATCTTTGGTATAGTGAACAGCCCTGTTTTTGAAACTGCAAACGGAATATCAAATGTTTTGGTACCGCTGATGGGTGCATTGTGTTTATCAATCTCTTCGCTCAACTTTGCGTCAAACGAATCAACACCGTTTGGCCAATGAACAGTTGGTGCAGTGATCATGGGCAGATTTCCTTTTCCTTTAATGACTACACGTAAAGTTGCATAGTCATTTGCTGCAATTGTTTTGTTAAGCAGCGATGCCTGCATGCTGAAATTACCAACTGCGCCATCAAAACTTTCAGGTTTGTTTTTCTCCGGCACATCAAGCACATTCACTTTCAACGAATCACTTTTTAAAATGATCCTCTCCTCTACAATATCGCCACTGCTTACATCAGCTTCTCTCATTTTTTCCATCACAGCATCCATCCATGTATTTGTTTCTTTTGTGCTGCGTGCCCTTGCCCTGATCATTCGTACAACATTCTCTATCTCTACCGGCTCAATTGTGAGTAACCCCGATTGTAATGGAAACAACTGCACTTTACGAATGAGGTAACAGTTATACATTTTTCCATTGTACATTTCTTTCGAAAAAATTCCTGTCTCCGGTTGTTCCATATCTACAACAGAAAAACCGTTGAGCGATGGTCGCTTTACGATCTTTGATTCGCTGTCAAGTCGGGTAAATAATTTGAATGTGGCTAATACCGGTTCGCCAACATAGCAACTATGTTTATCGATGGTTGCTTTTATGAACAGGTTCTTTGCAATTTTATCTTTTATATTTTCACCCGGCATCAGGTAATAATCAGGTCGCTCTTCTTCAATAGATTTTGTTGTACCTGCTTTTACAAAAATGACAATGGGTGATGATGTAGCAGTTTTTCCCTTTGCTTTTACAATAGCTGATGCAATGGGTAAACGGCCTTTTATTTTTGGTCGAAGTGTGATGGTGTAGGTGACGTATTCTGAAAGTGAGCCGTTCACCCATGTCCATCCATTGGCTTGATCAAACCCGCTTAACTGATCAAAGTTGCGGAAGGAGGGTGGCGTAAAATCATCGATCTGACTGGTGCCTTCAATCACAAACTGCAGTTGAAAGCTTTCGTTTTGCTGCACCACCGTTTTGCTGGGGATGACAGATAATTTTACTTGCGCCGCCGTACAAAAAGACAACAGCAATAAAGTGATTACCCAAAAGCCATATAGTCGGCGCTTCAACATGAGTAGACAAAATTAAAACAAGTGAGGCGTTGAACAGATGCCACTGATGTAAGTTGATGTTAAAACAACCGCAGATTTAGTTGATTGGCTGATGTGAATGATGTGTTCAACTGGCAATTGACAATGAGCAACAGGCAAAATCTGTGTTTATTTGTGCTTATCCGTGGCCACTCATTCGAATCATCACCATCATATCTTCAGCGGTTAGAGATCACCCAACTGCGGCCTGATGATAATATCTTCTACGCAAGCCTGTGGCGAAAGTTGAGAGCTGGCATATACCAGTTTGGCAATATCATCGGCTTCCATAATACGTTTGCTGGAATTATCATAATCGCCCCATGAATCAGTCAGCACAGCACCGGGGAAAACAGAAGTCACTTTGATCAGATGCGGTTTCATTTCTTCACGCAGATTTTTGCTGAACCCATGCATGGCATATTTGCTGATGCTGTATGCGCCGCCATTTTTATAAGCATGCAATGATGCGATTGAACACATGTTGAAAATATGCCCACGTGAACCACTTACCGGGCTTTGCTTCATCATTTGTGGTAACAGTTTACGGGTTAAATGATAAGCGCTGTAAAGATTTGTAGCAATCATTTCTTCCAGGAAACCATCTTCTTCATTATAGACACTGCCGGGCAAAAAATTGCCGGCGTTATTTACCAACACATCAATATTAAAACTGTTATCAAGCACCCATTGTCCAAAACTTTCTACCTCCTCCCGTTTGCTGAGATCTCTTGCTTTAGCTTTAATCTTTACACCGGGGTATTTATCCTGCAGCTCTGCCATTGCTTTGTAGATCGCCACTTCATTTTTTGAACTGAGATACAGGGCATGGCCATTTGCTGCAAATATTTCTGCAACGGCCTTGCCAATTCCTCTTGATGCACCGGTGATGACGACGTTCATAATTTCAGATTTTAGAGTGTAGATTGCAGATTTAAATCAAGATTCATCTTTCTACTTTGCTTACAAGGTACAAATGATACAAATCTAAAATCGTAATTCTGAAATCTGAAATGAAATATCGTCACTTGTTTTTCGATCTCGACCATACCCTTTGGGATTTTGATGCCAACGCCATGGAAACATTGGCCGATGTGTACAAGGAACTTAATCTGCAGGCAGCCGGTATCAATGATTTTGATTTGTTCTGCAAACATTACCTGCATCACAACGCTATACTGTGGGACCGCTACCATCATGGTTATATATCAGCTGATGATCTTAAATGGAAACGGATGTGGCGCACTTTGCTGGAATTTAAAAACGGCAGCGAAGAACTGGCCCGTAAAATGAGTGGTTATTTTTTGGAAGTGTTGCCCACCAAGCAAAACCTGTTTCCTTACACCCATGAAATCCTGCGTCATTTAAAAGAGAAGGAATACAAGCTTCATCTCATCACCAATGGTTTTGAAAAAACACAATGGCGCAAACTTGATAACAGCAAACTGGGACAATATTTTGAAGAAGTGATTACCAGCGAAACCAGCAACAGTGTAAAACCCAACAAAGAAATTTTTGAATATGCGCTTCGCATTACCGGTGCTGAGTTAGCACATAGCATCATGATCGGCGATAATTTAGATGCAGATATTAAAGGAGCGATCAACGCAGGTATGGATTCGATATTTGTGAATCATATCAATGCTGGGTTAAAGGGAATTGAACCAACTTATGTGATTCATCATTTGAAAGAGTTGGAGAATATCTTTTGATCGTGCCGCCGTGGTTCTAAACACCCCGCATCAGATAAAAAACAGTATCAATAAAAAATAATGTGCCGTTATTGGTAAGAACATTCTCATCATACAGGTCTTCGAGTATCAGTTTAAGATCTGTATTATAATAGTCGTTATTCTTCTTTAGTTGAAACCTATTTGCTATTAAAAATCTTTCACCAACTCTACATTTGTTGGCTCGGTAATCTCAATATAGGGCTGCCTTACAACAACATGCAAGAAGTTATTGTCAAGATAAAAACCAACTAACATATAAGAAGTACCGGGGAAGAACAAATTATGAATCTGCAGACTGAGAAAATAATCACTCCATGTTAAATAGAACACAGAATCGTTTAGCTTGATAACAAATCTTGTGTCAAAATCAAGGTAAACCCGTTGTTCTGCTCCTCTCGCAATAAAACGAGATTCATCAATACTCTTAATCCAAAGATTTTTGTTTTAGACCCATTCAATCAGCTTCTCTGTTTCTTCATCTTTTGAGAGCTTGTCTGCTTTAGTTGATCTACCTGTTTTTTTGCACGCTCTAAGGTAGTTGGCTGCTGCCCGGATAAGATCTTCTTCTGCATTTTGGCCAATTCCTGAAATGATATTTTGTAACTCATTTTTCAAACGCATTTGTTCAAAGTTAACAAAATTTATTCCATCCGATACTGAAGCCCTTCATATCAGGAGTACCCTAACACTACTTTGTATCAGTGAAAAAGCCTGACTATTTGAGTCAGGCTTTTTGCTTGCCAATTGGCTATTGAAAATTGTCTATTGATCAATATTCCGCCAGCACCGTTACCCCTGCCTGCACTTTTTCATTCAGCTTCACCTTGATCGTTGTACCGGGAGGTAACAGCAGATCAACACGTGAACCGAATTTGATAAAACCAAGTTCACCCCCCTGTTCAACTTTTTGTCCGGGTTGTAAATAGTTAACGATGCGTTTTGCAACTGCACCTGCAATTTGTTTTACAAGAATCACAATACGATCGTTGCTTAACACCACACTATGGCGTTCGTTTTCGGTAGATGATTTCGGATTCCATGCAACGAGGTATTTCCCTTTATGGTATTGCGAATAATTTACTTCGCCTGCAATGGGGTTTACATTCACATGCACATTGGCCGGGCTCATGAACACACTCAACTGAATACGTTTGTCTTTAAAATATTCAACATCAGTAATTTCTTCAATCACCACCACTTTTCCATCGCAAGGGCTGTAAATAGCATGTTCGTTTTTGGGTGTAACACGCCGGGGAATACGAAAGAAGGAAACAATAAACAGAAAGAAAAATAAAGTGACAGCAAAAATGAGCCAGGAAAGCACCGGCAAAGCAGGGCTGATAAAATTAAATGCCAGCAGGTTAATGATCACAAACAATACGGCTGCAATAGAAATACTTTTAAATCCTTCTCTGTGAATGGTCATGGAACAAATTTGAACAGCGAAAGTACAAAGATTAAGCTTATGCCGCTTGCAAACAGCGTTCGATATATGTTTATGTAGTTGCGACATAATACCATCTGAAATTTCTTTATTGCTCTTTGAGCAACTCAGCAATTCAAGATGGCATTATTGATATTCCTGTTTACCAAACTTCTGCCAACGCTCAACAGCATAAGAAAGAAATATCTTGGGTGCTTTGCTGAACGCAGTATCGGCTTTCCAGCTTCCCCCAATGGTATCTTTTTGCAGGAGCATCAGTTCTTCGCCACGAATAGCATACTTCTGCGTGCCTTCATACATGATCAATTTCTTTTCATTCGGACTTACATCGCCTTTGCAGCTAAGTGCATACAGCATTGTTATTTCAGCAAGACCATTACTGTCGAGATCAGTAATGGTTAGATGCTCATCATAAAACGAGCACACAATATCTAACTCACAATCGCTGATATGATCCATCATCTTCCACTTTGAAACAAACCCACTATCTGTTTTTTGATAAAGTACTGCTGAGAGTTTTGCTGATGCATTGGATTTCCCTTTTTCAATGTAGGCTCCGGTTTCGTATAATACCAGCCAGTTTTCGCCCGATACATCATGCCATTTCTTTGCCCGTT
>JAKFDY010000193.1:0-5788 GCA_036675885.1 Lacibacter sp.
TCTTCACATTGTATTTATCCCAAACCCCCAACTCATCAGCTTCTTTACAAAGGTTGAGGGCTGTTTGTCCACCCATAGTAGGCAACACCGCATTCAGTTGCGGATTTTCTTCCAGTATTTCTTCAATACTTTCAATGGTGAGGGGCAACAGGTACACTTTGTCGGCCATCATCGGGTCGGTCATGATGGTGGCAGGGTTACTGTTGATGAGAATTACTTCAATTCCTTCTTCACGTAAACTGCGGGCTGCTTGCGAACCCGAATAGTCAAACTCACAGGCCTGGCCAATCACAATGGGGCCGCTGCCTACTATCAGCACACTGGTTATCGAATTATCTTTTGGCATGGGGAGAATTTGGCTGCAAAAGTATTGGATTGAGCGTTAACCTGAGCGTGAATTTTTAACCGATTTTCAAGGTTTTTTGGTAACGGGCGTTAGGAATTCGATTCAGCGCCTGTTGCGTCGCACTCTTGTGCGTTCGGTTTTTCTATTTATCCTGACCGAAGTCGAAGGACCCACCCCTTTTATCAGTATCAGGTGTAACGGTATCACGCCCCTCCCGGGAGGGATAAACAAGTTGCTCTATACAATCAACGATAGAATTAATGTTTATCTGTGTTTATCAGTGTTCATCTGTGGCAAAAATGTATTGGCTCGCAGCTTTCTTCCTCAATAATCAAACCGATGCGGCTCCGATGTTTCGTAGTCTTCGTTATACCGCACAAAAAAGTAGAGATACATGGCCCGGCTAAGCCGCATCAGCCACGGTTGTAAGATCAGCAGCATTACAGAGTTTAAACCCAGCCACCAGAACACACGGTTATCGCTGAACGATACACCAATCAATACCCACCAGGCAACGAATGTTGTAACAGAAATAGCAACCGTTAACGCATAGCTCACATAGCCGGTGCCATACCAGAAGCCGGGTTCCATATCAAACTTTTGTTTGCATACGGGGCATTCTTCATGCATATCGAAGGTGTGCTTAAAATTGTATGCACTGTAATCTTTAAACAGCTTGCCCCTTCTGCATCGTGGACAATGCATCGAAAACATACTCCATAAATAATTCGGCTTGGGCTTGGAGGCAGACATGCTGTAAAAATTTTTGCAAAGATAACCCATCACTGTTTTGCAAAAAGTGATAAATAGCACCTTTAACCAAGTTAACGTGATAAGGTTGCCAACCCTACTTTACAAGCAAAAAAGTTGCCTGCAGTTTCAACAAGATAGGCAACCTTTACCGTTAAGCTTTTATTGCTAAGCTGTTGTTGCAACGAGTTTCTTCCGTTCGCCTATTTGCTGACGCCACATGGCATAATACAAGCCTTTTTCTTCCAGCAATTGCTGGTGATTTCCTGTTTCAACCACATCGCCGCCTTCCAATACATAAATACGATCGGCATGCATAATGGTGCTGAGCCTGTGCGCAATTAAAATAGTGATCTGGTTTTCTCCAGCTGAAATATCACGAATGGTTGAAGTAATCTCTTCTTCTGTAATAGAATCAAGTGCAGAAGTGGCTTCATCAAAAATGAGCAAGCGTGGTTTACGCAGCAATGCACGTGCAATAGACAAACGTTGTTTTTCACCACCACTCAGTTTCAATCCACCTTCACCGATCATGGTGTCCAAACCTTTTTCTGCACGGGCAAGTAATCGTTGACAACTTGCTTTGTGTAACGCATCCGTTAATTCTTCATCTGTTGCAGTTGGGTTTACAAACATCAGGTTTTCTTTAATGGTACCACTGAAGAGTTGAGTATCCTGTGTTACAAACCCGATCTGGTTACGCAGGTCTTCAAAGTTGATGGAGTTTTCATCTTTACCATTGTATAAAATATTTCCCTGTTGCGGACGATACAATCCCACCAGCAATTTCATCAATGTTGTTTTGCCCGAACCAGATGGCCCAACAAACGCAACAGTTTCACCTACCTTAACATTAAAGTTGATATCGGTAATGGCGTTTTGTCCTGCTGTTTGATGTTTGAATGAAACTTTATTGAACGAAAGTGTTTCAATTCTTCCAAGATGCATTGGATTAACCGGCGTTGCTTCCGGTTTCTTTTCCATAAGTATATGAAAGTTTGTGATGCTTGCTTCTGCTTCACGATAGGAGAGAAGAATATTGCCAATTTCCTGCAATGGTCCAAACACAAAGAAGGAGAAAATCTGCATGGTCACCAATTGACCTGCATCCATTCTTCCGTTATAGATCGTCCACATCAGCATAAATAAAATTACCTGGCGTAGTGTGTTTACAAATGTTCCTTGCACAAAACTGATACTGCGTATGCGTTTTACTTTGGTGAGTTCTAGCCCAAGTATCTTGAACGTGTTTTTATTCAAACGAGTTACTTCCTGGTCAGTTAAGCCTAAACTTTTTACCAGTTCAATATTGCGGAGCGATTCAGTAGTGGCACCTGCTAATTGTGTTGTTTGCGCTACGATCGTTTTTTGTACCGATTTCACTTTTTTGCTGAGTGCGTTTGAAATAATAACCAGTAAAATAATTCCTCCGAAATAGATAAAGGGTAATGTCCAGTGAATAGATGATGCATATAACGATACGATCACAATACCGATAATAACAGGGAAGAGAATGTTGATGAACGCTGATACAAATTTTTCTGTATCAGTTCTCACTTTGGTTAAGATAGAAAGTGTTTCACCACTACGTTGATCTTCAAAATCCTGGTAGGGCAGTTTCATAGCATGCTTCAAACCATCTGTAAAAACTTTGGTGCCGAATTTTTGTGTGGTAAGATTTTGGAAATAATCCTGGAAGGCTTTGGCAATACGACTCACCATTGCAACAGAGATGGATAGTGTAAGTACAAAAAGTACTCCCGGTTCTTTCCAACTGAAAGAATAGAAAAACCTGTTCCAATCAAAATTATGCGTTGGAGGTTTGTTGATACCCTGGTGCTGGTTAGCCAAATTGATCAGCTTACCAAACAAAATAGGATCGATCAATGAAAAACCAATATTGATGGCCGCCAGTGCCATGGTGAGTGTGATAAGGCCTTTGTAAGGCGTAAGGTATTTGAGGAGCAGTTTCATGCGTTATTTTTGATTTATTTTGGTCACATGTTATTCGCCATGAAAAATTAACACCGCAGGTATATCTAATTACCCGTTTATTTTTTATGGCTCATTTCATAATAATAGTAAAAGGTTGGAAAGGGTCAAAGTTTGAACCATCTTTAAAAATAAGACAAGTTTGCAGGAAAGGCAGCCGCTATTTGCAGGCGTACTGGCATCTTTCAGCAGCCGTCTGCCAATAACCGTCAGCATAAGCACATGACGAACAGGCACCGGTTTTTACTTTGTATTAAAAAAAATCGGTTCTTTGAGCATATTCTAAGTAGCCAAAATCAAATGTAAATGAGCACATGAAAATTACAGGTATAACCATCGTTCGCAATGCAGTGCTGAATGACTTTCCCGTGGTGGAAGCCATCAGTTCTATACTGCCGGTGGTAGATGAAATGATCGTAAGTATTGATAAAGGCGATGATGATACAGATGGGCTCATCCGTTCCATACAATCGGATAAGTTGAAAATCATTTACTCCACCTGGGATATGAATCTGCGTGAAGGCGGCCGTGTATATGCACTTGAAACTGATAAAGTAAAAAGCCATGTATCACCCGATACTGATTGGATCTTTTATATTCAGGCCGATGAAGTGATCCATGAAAAATATCATGCTGTCATCAGGGAAACGGCAGAGCGATACAAAGACGATAAACGTGTGGAAGGCCTTTTGTTTCAGTATCTCCATTTTTATGGTACTTACGATTATGTGGGCGATAGCCGCAAATGGTACAGGCACGAAGTAAGAATGATCCGTAACGATCCGTCCATCAGTTCGTACAAAGATGCACAGGGTTTCAGGAAAGGCGAAGTAAAACTGAATGTGGTACCTGTTGATGCTGAAGTGTATCATTATGGTTGGGTAAAAAGCCCGGAGCAGATGTGGCGGAAACGAAACAATACCGGTCGTTTTTATTTTGATGAAGCAACTTTTGAACAGGTAGCCGATAAATCTGAGTATTTCGATTTCACACAGTTTGATTCGTTACGAAAATTTACCGGCACACATCCGCAGGTAATGCAACAACGTATTGCAGCAAAGAACTGGCATATTGAACTGGATGTAAATCAAAAAAAATTTACGCTTAAGAACCGGGTATTATACTTTGTTGAAAAAGTAACGGGTTACAGATTTTTCGATTTTAAGAATTACAAACGCCTGAAAAAAACAGAAAAAAATAAATAGCACAGCTTGTGCAAACAAAATTATGAACAGTCCGGTAATACATGTTATTTTCAGAGCCTGTGATCTGGTGAATGCAGTGAATAAGCAACCAAGGCCATTCAATTACAGTAAGGCTGAACTGATAAAAATATGCTTTAAAAGTTTATACGCAGCCGTACAATGCGTGCCACATACAATAACTGTTTTAGGGGATAAGCTATCAGATGAAATGATTAATTTTTTCACTGCTTATGATGTAACATTTTCAAACGGAAACTATGGAAACGACGAATCCATCCGGCAGAGTTTATATGCAGCGTTAAAACTGGAGAATGATAACGATTGGGTTTATTTTTGTGAAGACGATTACTTACACAGGGCAGAAACATTTTTGTACATCGCAAATTTAATTGTGGAGCAGGCAAACATATATCCCGGCAAACGAAGGCTTGGCTTGTTATCTTCAGTTTTATACTTCCGTAAACCGGGTATTGCCATTCACCCAACAGATTATCCCGACAGGTACTGGCCCAAAGACAGAACCCAGCATTTTATTTTTCATACGAGTGATTGCCATTGGAGACAGGTAGCGAATACAACGTTTACATTTTTAATGCAGGTGAAGGATATAAAAAAGCATAAGGCTAAAATTCTGCGTGCATCACGAAATGCAAATGATGCATATTTAAGCAAGGTTCTTTATGGCAAAAACCATTTTATTGGTAAATTGCTATGTGTTTCTCCGTTACCGGGTTTAGCAGCACACATGCACATTAACACAATGCCTCCTTTAGTAAATTGGAAGGAGATCGCAGATAAATTTTCAGAAAAGGACAAACCTGTTTTATGAGTTGTCTGTCAAATCAGCAATGATTAAATTGAATTTGTTGAGTATTGTTTGCCAGGAGTAATTCTTACGTACGTATTGATATCCCTGTTCTCCCATTTCTGCAAGTTGGGAATGATTATTTAGCAGCGTATGGAGCTTAGTGTTGAAATCACCTGAGCCGGAATAACTGAGGCCTCCCTTGCTATGAATAACATGTTGCTGCAAAACTTCGCATTGTCGATTTACCAGTACCGGTTTCTTATAGTACATGGCTTCAAGCAATACCATTGACAGACTTTCAAATTTTGAGGGTACAATCAATAGTGTTGATTGTAAGAGTAATTGCAGTTTCTCTGTTTCATCTGCAAAACCGGTATAGACAATATCTGCTTCTTCTTTAATGGGCATATATGCCTTTCCGATCATGACTAACTGAAGCGGATTTGGATGTGTTTTCTTAAACTCTATAAAAAAACTGATCAACTCTTTACATCCTTTTCCTTCTTCAATTCTCCCAATATAAACCAGGTATCTACCCTTGATATTATATTTGTTTAACACAGTGGTGTCAACATCGAGGTTGGGTAATTCTATTCCTACACCCGCTATAATATTTTTTTTATCCTGAACGGAATAAATTTTTTCTGCCAGTTCTTTTTCTGCGGCTGAATTGTATACGATCCAGGC
>JAKFDY010000194.1:0-14153 GCA_036675885.1 Lacibacter sp.
TTTCCCAGATCGGCATTGATAGTAACAGAATTCTGTGCACTCACAATTAAATGTGTAAAGACGAGAGCGAAAACGAATAAAGTTTTGGTGAAACTACCTGGAAGAAAAAAACGGGAAGCCCTGCATACAGCATACTTTTCTTTGAAAATGGCAACAATCATGATTGCAAGTTTTTTGAAAGCCTCCCTGCTGATCAGCAATTATTCAGCAGTTGGCCGGAAGCCTTTTGGTTTAAAAAAATGAAAATAAATACTTTTTTGATAGTAATTGTCATTTTTACATTTATTTTTATCCTCATTACCACTTCCTTAACTTCGAAACTATGCTGAAGTATCAAAACCAGACCCGCTTGCTTGTTGCAGTTGACTGTATCATTTTTGGATTTGATGGTAATAAACTCAAGATATTATTGATAAAAAGAGGCCTGGAACCTAAAAAAGACCATTGGAGTTTAATGGGTGGTTTTGTTCAACCCTCAGAAAGTACCGACGAGGCTGCTAACCGTGTATTAAAGCAATTAACGGGGCTCGATGGTGTTTACCTGGAGCAGCTCTATACATTTTCGGCAAAAGACCGGGATCCGATTGAACGTACTATTTCTGTGGCTTATTTCGCTTTGATTGATATTCACCAATATGAAAAACAGATCAGCGAAGAATATCATGCTGAGTGGTTCCAGCTCGACCAGATCCCGGAGCTGATTTTTGATCACTCACAAATGGTAGCAATGGCAAGAGAGAAACTACGGTATAAAGCGGCGTTGCATCCCCTGCTGTTTGAACTGTTACCTGCAAAATTCACCCTGCCGTTGTTGCAGAGTTTGTTTGAAGATGTATATGAAACAAATTTTGATAAAGGCAACTTCAGCCGCAAGATCATTTCAACCGGTTTGTTGATCAAACAAAAAGACAAGGATAAAACAAACTCAAAGAAGGGCGCCTTCTATTATAAGCTTGATAAAAAGCATTACAAGAAGAATTTTCATTCGGTGCTGAAATTTATTCCCAACCTGAACAACCATCTGGAAGCAGAGACATAAAACACTCCTTAATTATTTCATATAAAATACATCTTTTAACGATGTGCTCACCGGTGAGTTATCCGGGTTTGTTTCCATAATATCTTTCATATACGCCCACCATTTTTGCATTACCGGATGATTGGGCAGATCATTGAGCTTTGCCGGGTCTTCAGCTTGTAATACGGCAAACAGATCACCGGTTGCTTCATCGAGGAAAATACTGTAATCGCTGATTCCTGTTTGGTGAAGCAGTTCTTCAAGATCGGGCCAGAGTTCATCGTGGCGACGTTTGTACTCTTCTTCCTGGCCTTTGAATATTTTCATACGTGATGCAATGCGTGGCATATCTGATAATTTTAGTGTCGTAATTATTGAGGATCGTCATTGCGAACGAAGTGAAGCAATCTTTAATTAAAAAGACTGCTTCGTACCTCGCAGTGACGTTAACTTTTTTATTTCCTTTATTTAGAATTATTTCTTTACAATATAACGTGCAAGCTCACCTGGGTTTTGCAAGATCAGTTGCTGCACCACTACTTCTGTATTAATCTTTGCACCATCCATGCTGGTGTGTGTATGATCGCCATGAAACAGTTTCTTTACTTCCTCCTGTCCCAGTACATCATACTTATCTGCAACCAATTTATTGAGATCAAGAAAGAAAGCACCTTCTTCTTTTGCAATCTGCTCAGCCCACAATGCATAGTTATCTGTTGAACGGGTTACTTTTCCGTTCTTCCAGTTATCACGTGGTATCAACGAACAAACAATAGGAATACCACCCTTGGCTTTTGTTTCACGCACATACTTGCGCATATACCAACCATAGCTGTAAACAGTTTCTTTTATTTTACGGATGGGATTATAAATTTCAGAACTATCGTTGCCAATACCAGGAATAGTTCCTCTTGCACGTGCGGTATCATCCAAAGGACTTGCATCGTTATGGCCAAACTGCATGATCACATAATCGCCTTTCTTTAAATTGACAGTAATCTTTTCCCAACGGCCTTCGGTGATAAACGTACGGCTGCTGCGTCCTCCAATGGCATGGTTCTGTACAGATATTTTCGATGTATCAAAATACTCAGCCATAAAACTCCCCCAACCCCACTGACCATTTTTTCCGTTACCATCACCATTACGAACAGTTGAATCGCCAATGATATAAAATACAGGCTTGGATTCCATCATCGTGAATGATACAATTCCAAGAACAACAACAAATGCTGACAGCTTACTTAATTTCATACAGGTTTATATTGTATAGTTATTTCTTTAGATAGTTTACAAGAGGCAACTCATTACCCAGGTTGTGGATACCTTGCACAACTGATGCCGCATTGATCTTTGCTCCATCAACATTGGTATGTGTATGATCGCCATGAAAAAGTTTCTTTACTTCATCCTGCCCCAACACATCATACTTATCAGCAGTAATGGCATTTAAATCGATAAAGAAAACGCCTTCACTCTCTGCCACTTCTTTTGCCCATTTACCAAAATCTTTATCAGCCCGCTTTACTTTGCTGTCGGCCCATTGATTACGTGGAATCATAGAACAAACAATAGGTATAGCACCTTTTTGTTTAGCTTCTCTGATAAACTTCTTCAAATACCATCCATAAGTATGAACCACTTCAATACTGCTGTCTTTCCATGTAAGCGAAACCGTTTCATCGCCATTGCCACGCAGCACACCACGATAACCAGCTCTTGAAGTATCAGGCTTGTTGCCATCGTTATGCCCAAACTGCATAATTACATAATCACCTTCTGTAAGTGTTGACAATACTTTATCCCAACGTTTTTCTTTGATGAAGGTTCTTGTGCTCCTTCCGGCCATTGCCTGGTTGCTGATGTTGATCTGTGTTGAATCAAAGAACTCAGGAATCATTTCGCCCCAACCACATTGCGGACGGTTTGTATTACGAACAGTTGAATCACCAATGATATAGATGGTTGGCTTATTGTTACTGACAACAATAAAAGAAGTCATGACAAAAACTAATAAGAGCAATCTTACTGTCTGGATATTTGTTTGAATAAATTTCATTTTTTTTCTTTTCAGGTCTACAATCATCCTCCAATGGCGGATAACTGTACCCCGTTCGTTTTATTTTTCTGCAATGATCGTAATATTCGGTTTTGGCGGCGTCTTCATTCCTTCACCAATATAATAACTTACATGCGGTGGCTGATTGTAGGCTACGTTCTGCCAGGCAATACTTAAACGGTATTGAGGATTGTGCATGAGTGTATATAATTTAATATCGGTTGGAATGGATGTTGAATAGATGCGCAACTCCTTATTATCGGTTGCACGACAGATAAGTTCTTCTCTCCAATCACCAAACAGGTCAGCACTTAAACATGGGTTTGCTTTTGTACCATTGTTACTTACACAACCAACATCTCTTCCATCAAATAATTTCACCATTGAACTGTTTACATAATCCCATTTGCTGATGTTCACAGCATTCAGCACTTCACTCAATGCATCGCCATCCCAATAAATACCCATATTGCAGGGTGGCGTTTTTTCTGCAATCTTATTTCCTTTATTATCAAACAAACTTGTAATACCTGCACCAGCCACCCAACATTCAAAGCCGGGATAACGTGGATCAATATCCAATGCCAAACCACGACCGGGGCCTTCGCCATCTTCACCTGCTTTAACAGATGCTTTCTTCCAGATCACTTCGCCTGTTTTTGCATCACGGAAATTTGCACCTGCATCACCAAAGCGTTCCTGTATGCCGAACACTTCAAGTCCCGGACGTTGAGGATCAAGATCACTCACATGCAATGCATCACCATGACCAATCCCTGTTGAATATAATCCTTTGCCATCATCATCAATCGTCATTTGTCCATAGATGATTTCATCTTTCCCATCGCCATCAACATCAGTTACACTGATGTTGTGATTTCCCTGGCTTGCATATTTTTTGTTACCCGACATATCGCTGTCAAACACCCAACGTTTCACCAACTTGCCTCCTTTTAAATCCCAAGCAGCCAATACTGTTCTTGTGTAGTAACCACGACACATGACCAAGGAAGGATTTTTTCCATCTAAGTAAGCAATGGCTGCAATGAAACGATCCATACGATTTCCATAACCATCACCCCATATATTTTTCAAATCATCCATTGTGGGATTCAGTGAAGAAGGATGACGTGGAGGATCGTATTTTACTGTTGAAATAGCTGCACCAGTTTGTCCATTGAACACAGTGAGAAACTCAGGGCCACTTAATATATATCCCCGTTGATTGCGGTAATCTTTTGTACTGTCGCCGATTACTGTTCCTTTTCCATCAATGCTTCCATCAGCAGTTTTCATAGCGATCTCTGCTTTCCCATCACCATCAAGATCATACACCATGAACTGTGTGTAGTGCGCACCTTCACGAATATTTTTTCCAAGATTGATCTCCCATAAAAATGTTCCATCGAGTTTGTAACATTGAATGATTGGCGGATCAGTAATTCCGGCTTGTGAATTATCTCTTCCTCTTCCTGCCATGTGTAGAAAGATCTCATACACACCATCGCCATCTACATCACCCACACTTGCATCATTGGCTGAATAACCCGTTGCTGTTTTTAATGGAATAGAGATGTATGGTTTTGCATTGGCAGTAAGTGTGAACAAATCACCTTCGGGTTCCCGCCCGACCAGGTCATCCGGGCGGTCTTCATTTTTATTGATGATGGCTTTTACCGTATAAATATTTGTTTGAGCAGTATCTGCTTTATCGTCGGTATAATTGGTTGACTTTACCAATGGCACAGCATTTAACTTAACCGTTTTACCATTGGTTGTACGATAGAGATTAAACGCAAGACTGTTATCTTCCGTTCCCAGTAAACGCCAGCTCACAAATATTTTTCCGTTCCCTGCCGACACAGCATGCACCCCACGTGTCAGAAATTCCATTTTGTATTGCGCCTGTGCAAGCGCAAACAAACAGAAACTGATGAAGAAAAACAACGTTCGTTTCAACATAAAAATGAATTACCCTTTTAGACGCTCCTGTTCTTCAATTCCTGTGAGGCCTTTTTTCTTCTCAACAGGTTTTGTTGAAATATCAATTGTTGTGTTGATAAACTTCCAGCCTTTCGTGTACTCCATTGTGCCGATTGTTCCTGCAGAAATAAACGAATTGATGAACTGGAAATCTTCCAGCAATGATTGTGGTAAACCATTTATCTCAAATGCTTTTTGTGCATTGCTGATCTTAACATTCCGGATAATAAATTTCTTTGCATAAGGTGTTCCCTTCCCGGCAGGCGTAACTTTTTGCAACATCGATTTCCAATGTGCAGGCACTGTTTCCATGGTATAACCTTTTGGTAATTCAGAATAACTATAGGCAGGATACCAGTTTAAATTAAATTGGTAGGCATTGCGAACAGAATCCAAAACTGAGTTAACGAAGTACACATCTTCCACTGTACCGCCTCGTGTGGTTGCAGATTTAATCCGTAAACCATTGTCTGTATTTTTTGCATAGAGATCGGTACAATAAATATGACGGATGCTGCCCGATGTTTCACTGCCCAATGTAACAAGCCCTGCTCCTCTTCTTGCAATTGATTTTCTTATCACAACATATTCAGTCGGACGATTTACACGAAGTCCATCCCAATCACGACCAGCCTTTAAACAAAAGTTATCATCGTTGCAATCAATATCGCAATTCTCGATCAGTACCCAGCTCGATGAATCTACATCAATGCCATCTGTGCTTGGGCCACTTCCATCTTCATTGTTCTTGATCACAACGCCATCAACAGTTAAGTAAGAAGAATACAACAACTGCACTGTCCAGAAACCGGCGTTCTTAAACGTTAACCCTTTAATGGAAACATCAGATGAACTTTGCACGAGCAACGTACGTACACGCTTTGCATCGTAGTCAACGATCCAGCGTAAACCTTTTGCATCATATTCTTTACGCATCGCCCAATATTTATCCCAGCAGAATTTTCCTCTTGCATTTACAATGCCTTCACCTGTGATGGCCACGTTCTTTACATTCAATGCATTGATCAAAGCCGCAGGCCACTTCATTTCAAGTCCTGCAATACGGCTATCCATATCAGGATAATCATCGAAATTTTGTGAACCAAGAATCAACACACCTTTATCAATGCGCAGATGCACATTGTTCTTTAAAAAGATAGCACCTGTAATATAAGTGCCGGGTTTAAATGCAACAATACCGCCGCCTTTTGCCGCACATGCATCAATCGCACTTTGAATAGCTTTTGTATTAACAGTTACCGTATCACTTACAGCACCGTAGCTGTTTACATAATAAATGGTTTTACCGGCAGGAAAACTGCGTGCACCTACTTTTTTTGTCCATTCTGGTGCAGCAGACGTTTGTGCTATTGTTGTAAGTGTCACACATAAAAAGAGAATGAGAAAACTGCTTTGCTTACTTGTAGTCATGTTATTGTTTAATGAATCACTTATTTTTTGAATAGATGTTGTATGCTAAAATGAGTTGCAATGATCCTGGAATAAATAAAAAAGAAGATAAAACAGGAGGTGCACAGGCACTATGGTATCAGGCAATCGCAGCAGCATAGCATTTATTTGCTCACAAATTAGCCATTGATCCTCCCGTATCTATCCTGCGGCATCCTGCACAAACGTTTGCGAAAACGTTTACTTGATTTTATCATGATTATGCCATGATTAGCCATTGATTTTCGGCTAATTTCGTTCCTTATTACAGATTTTGACGACTATTTCAACAGCAACCAACCACTACACGAATCTGCAGATGCGTATTGCCGTATCTGTATTCTTTTTCTGCCAGGGCATTTGCTTTGCCAGTTGGGCAAGCCGCATCCCCGACATTAAAACAACAATGCATTTATCGGAAGCCGCATTAGGCAGCATTTTGCTGGCATTACCTGCCGGACAATTAACCATGATGCCCTTCAGTGGCAAGTTAGTTACACGTTTTGGCAGTAAATATATTCTACGCCTTGCGGCCGCAGGTTATGCATTAATGCTTATTACAATTGGTATGGCGGATGCGCCGTGGCAGTTAGCTTTATGTCTCTATGTTTTTGGATTAACGGGCAACCTCTGTAACATTTCTGTGAACACACAGGCTGTGAATGCTGAAGCATTGTACGGACGATCTATTCTTGCATCGTTTCATGGTGTGTGGAGCACAGCAGGTTTTACAGGAGCCTTGGTTGGTTTATTGATGATGCGTTTGGAATTAGTACCAATGGTTCACTTCATGATCATTGCTGCAATGGTGATTACACTGAATATTTTCTTTCAGAAATATCTCATCATTACGCCTGTCAGTCGCACTGCTTCTTCGTTTAAACGTTTCCAGATGCCGAAGGGCTTACTGTTGCAATTGGGATTGATTGCATTCTGCTGTTTGAGTGCAGAAGGTTGTATGTTCGACTGGAGCGGTGTGTATTTTAGAGAAGTGGTGAAAGTAAAAGGCGAATTGGTATCACTGGGTTATGCTTCGTTTATGATTATGATGGCTACGGGACGTTTTACAGGAGATAAGCTCGCTGAACGTTTTGGCCGAACGAAAATGGTGCAGATAAGTGGCGTGTTGATCTTTACAGGAATGATGACAGCGGTTTTATTCCCGAACATCATCATGTCAACCATTGGTTTTTTGATTGTTGGTTTTGGTGTAAGCAGTATTATTCCTTTAGTGTACAGTACAGCAGGTAAAGTAAAAGATGTAGCCAGTGGTATTGCTATTGCTACCGTTTCAGGCGTTGGCTTTTTTGGTTTTTTGATGGGCCCTCCATTGATTGGTTATATTGCTGAACTGGCAGGATTGCGTTATTCTTTTGCAGTAATTGCGTTGCTTGGTTTGGTGATCAGTTATATGATCAGCAAGTTAAAGCTTGTTTAATAATTAGATATGCATTTTTACTTTGTGCTCTTTGTGTAAACCTTCGTGTACTTCGTGCAGCTAAAACAGTAACACAAAGAACACAAAGGATCCTCCTTAATTATCATTTCGGCAATAACTCAAATTCCTTTCTGCTGATCGTAAAGATCGTTCCATGACGGATTCCTTTCGGCATGATTAATTTATCCGATACATCCGTCCAGTTTTTCAAATCAGTTGATTGCACTGCACCATACTTATGATCCATGTATTTATCAAAGTAAACAATCCATGTGCCGTTGATCTTTAATGTAGTTGGCCCTTCTGCCCAATAGTTACCAGTGATGGGTGCAGATGCATTGCTGTAACCTTTGTTGAGTTTTTTACTTATGGCTATTTTTAAATTCTTCTGCACAGGTTCTCTTGTTTCATCTTTCAGAAACATCACAAACTGTTTTCCATTAGGAACAATTGTCGCATCGATCACATTAAAGCCTTTATCGTACAGCATTTTTGTTTTACTGAAACTTGAAAAATCTTTCGTCAGTACATAATACATACGGTGATTATAACCATTCTCCACTTTCGGATCAGCTTTGTATTTACCGGCGATTGTTGTTGCCCAGTAGATCATGTATTGTTTCTTCTTCGCATCATAAGTGATCTCCGGTGCCCAGCAGTTGCGGGCAGAATCTTCATGTTGCATCACAGGAATAAAACGCTGTTCACTCCAGTTGATCAGGTCTTTTGAATTGGCATAGCCGATGCCTTTATCTTTCCAGCTAACCGTCCACACCATATGAAACAAACCATCCGCACCACGAATAATACAGGGATCACGCATCAGTTTATCTTTTGCAACCGTTGGGTTTAAAAACGAGTTGTCTTTCTTTAATGCACTCCAGGTAAATCCATCATTGCTGTACGCAAGATGTAAACCATCCTGCCCATTGTCTTTGAAATAGGCAAAGATGTAAACAGAATCAGACTGAGCACTTACACGCACCAGCTGTATCAACACAATAACCAATAAACTAATTTTCTTCATCATTTTATTTATTTAAACATCGCTTTATAACGCATCATTGCTTCAACAAAATAATAATCAGCATAGGTTAATGGCACATCAATTTCTGTTTGAGCCGGAAAATGACCTACACTATGTTTCAACAGAAAACCACCGTTGGTTCCTGCGGCTGCTTTATATTGTTTGGTTGAAAGATTTTTCAGGATAGTTTCCGCTGCTTTGAAATACTTCACGGATAATTCTTTGTTTACATAGCCGCTTAATTCAAGTAACGAAGATGCTATGATGGTTGCTGCTGAAACATCACGCAATGTATTCGGAATATCCGGTGCATTAAAATCCCAGTAAGGAATTTTATCTGCAGGCAGGTTTGGATGATCTAAAATAAATGCAGCGATCTTATTCGCCTGCTCCAGGTACTTTGCATCCTTTGTTTCCCTGAATGTTTCGGTGTAACCATACAAACCCCAGGCCTGTCCACGAGCCCATGCACTTTCATCAGCAAAACCCTGTGCTGTTCGTTTTTGCTGTATGGCTCCTGTTTGTGAATTGTAGTTTAATACATGATATGAACTGTTGTCTGCACGGAAATGATTCTTCATCGTTGTATTGGCATGTGTAACAGCAATTTTATAGAACGAGGAATCGCCTGTTACCTGTGTTGCCCAGAACAGTAATTTCAGGTTCATCATATTATCGATGATCACGAGATATTCGTTTGCTTTTCCATCCCATGATTTGATACAGCCCGTTACAGGATTGAAACGGGTTGACAATGATTTTGCACTCGTCAGCAAGATGTCTTTATATGCAGCGGAAGATTGAATAAGATTGGCATTGCCGAAACTGCAATACATCATAAAGCCCAGATCATGTGTAGTTGTATTGAACTGTTCCTTCTTCAATACGTCCAATATTCTTCCAGCCTCTTTGTAAAGTGTTTCATCTTTTGTTTGCTGATAAAGAAACAACAAGGTGCCGGGATAAAAACCACTGCACCACCAACCTGAATTACTGAATTCATATTTATTGGTTGTTGGGAAATAGGTTTTTGGAAATTTATCAGCTGGCTGGTTTTGCATCAACACTTTGTATTGCGCAGCTGCATCACTAAAATTCTGATCGATTGTTTTTAATAATGATTGATCAGGTTGATGTTTTGTTTGTGCATAGCTCAGCAATAGCGGAAATTGTATAGCAATCAAAAGAAAAAAACGCTTTGCAGGCAACATGTCTCTGTGAGTTTATCCGGCAATTTAAGACTTAGATCAGTTGTAACTTCATTTTACCTGGTTAATGTTACACTCATCAAGCCGGTCACCACATCATTGGCAAAGGTTTTCAGCACGAGATTTTTTAGTTGCTTATTTGGATTTAAACGTAGATCCAGCATAGTAGCCGCTCCTCCATCAATCGCAAAGTTGGAAAAACCTTTAATGCCAGTGTATTTGTAATTTGGCGGCATCACTTCGCCTGTTTTTAATAATATTCGTGTTGGTTTTGTTTCGCCTGCAGTGAATGCAAACCCATCTATAAAATAATCCTGTTCAATGGGCCACCAGTTTTCCGGGTTTTTCAATTCCAATACTGATGATGTCCCATCGGTATAATTCACAACAACAGTTCCGTTTACCAAACGGCTTTGCATGGGATTGGTACTGCCGGCCATTAAGAAATAAGCATGCGATGCTTTTCCGTTTAATGAAATAACAACTGAATCAGGATAATTGTCCCACATTGATGTAAAAACGATATTCTTTTTTTCGGTGGAAGATGTTTTAAACGGAACAGCGTTGATGACAACTTCATTCTTCACTCCTGCTTTTACCCGCAAACCACTATCGTTAATGTTTGCAGTTGTTAATGGGTAAGCCCAGTTGCCGATGCCCTGTGTTGGTAATTGTAAGGTTGGTACTGCAGGACGAGGCGATAAATATTCATTCTTAAAAATATTTGTCACAGCATCATTAAATTGTTGACTGATATCGATTGTTTCAAACTTTGTTGCGGTAGTAATCGTCGGCTTGTTAAAGAAAGCCTCATCTTCAATCAACGAAAAATGAAGCGGTTCAAACCAACTGAAATCACCCTGTTTTAAATGCAGGTAAAGACTGTTTACACCTGCATCGTTTAAATTACCCGATACACTGTTACTTGTATAAACTAAATTCCGGAGCGCTTCCACAGGTTGATAGGTATTTGTGATAACTGCATTCTTTAATTTCACCTGTACTAGTTCTTTCTTGTTGTAAGAACCTTTGTGTACAGGTTTTTCAAATCCGGCACCTTTCCACTTAATCACAACTATACATGCTTTCGAAGGAGAAGCATCAATCTGTAACGAGGGAACGCCGATGATGCTATCAACAACTTTCCATTTCGCCACTTTTCCATTTACCGTAACCGATTCAACGGTTTCCCTGTATGCAGGAACAATTAGTTGAAGATGCAGTTGCTGTTTAAACTTCGGTGAAATAATATATTCTTCTGTTGTACGTGTACGCTTGAATACAAACTGTATATCAGGTGTAGTAATCGATGCAATATTCCATTGTTTCGGTAAACCCGGTTTGATTATTAATTTTTGATGCAATGCATCAGGCATAATACCAAACAAACCTTCCACCAATGTTCTTCCTGCCATTGCAATAGGATCAGCAAAGTCACGATACAACTCTCCTCTTATTGCATCATAAAAACTCAACTGCTGAATACTTCCCGGGCTTGCACCGAGATACATACTTTCCACCAGCGAACTTTTCCATAACAAATAAGCTTCTTCTTTTCGTCCACCCTGCCAATAAGCTAATGCAGTGTGCAGAAGTTCAGCCAATGCTACATTATTTAAACTCCAGGTATAAGGTTGCCAGTTGGTTGTTGACAATGTATAGAGTGATGAATCTTTCAATCCTTTTGCGATGACGGGGATATGTGGAATGAAGTGATCGATGTATTGCAATGATTGATAAGCCTGGATGGGATCAGCAATACCTTCATCCAATGCATGATAGATCGTCCATAAACCGGCTGATGGATGCAGCAGTTTATTCCCCAGCAGATCTTTATACTCTGCGTACCAGCCTTTCTCCTTCATCCATAATTGCTGGTTGATGGCATTGAGAATTTTGTTTGCTTCTGCTTCATACTTTGTTCCATCAACACCAATAATCTTTGCAAGCTGTGCTGTTACTTTATTGGAACGATAATTATAAGCCGATGAATGTGTAACACCACCTCCACTGAACTGCAATGCATCGCTTGCCCAGATTGCAGCGTACGAATCATACAAACCATCACCATCTACATCGAAGTTTCTCTTCTCCCAATCGAGATGACGAACAAGCAATGGCCACATCTCTTTTACATAAGCTGTATCACCAGTCCAGTTGAAATGATTTAATAATTGATCGATGAACACCAGGTTCATATCGTAGTGATGTGCACGCAGATCACCACCGGGATTACGTGAAATATAACCGCTGCTGAATAAAGATGTGCCCAGCTTCTCCTGCTGACGACCAAGATGCAATGCCGTATCTGCAACAACGGGGCCGGTCAATGGCGTTTTTACCTGCGACAATGCATAACTATCAAAATGTTTTCTTGCACGATCGTGCAAGCCGAGTACATCAGCTACATACGCTCCACGCCAGCCATTCAAACGCATACGCCATGCAACAGCACCATGCATAAACGATGGATCTTCCCACACCGCATCGGCAGCGATACCCAACACAGAACCCAATGTATTGATGAATGGATCAGGTGTAGAGACTTTGATACGATCGGCGAGTTTTTTTCTTGCTGCTTCTGCTTGCTGAAACAATTGCGGTAACGTAGCATAAGTAATACCCTTATTCTTTTCCGGTTTCTGTACAGCAAAGAAATAAGTTTGTTTGTCCTTCAGTTGAAGACTTGCAGTGATCAATGGAGCAGCAGCAGTACTGTCTGACTGCAATAATGCAATAGGTGATTGTTGCTTTGCAGCATCAGCTATTCTTAAAACAGCATTTGATGGAAATATACCTGTGAGTTCTTTTCCTTTCTCAGCAGCAGAGGATGTATTGCTTGCATTTGCAGGAAGATGCTGCACTTCGTATCGTTCCTCTTCGCTCAATGGTTTTGCAAAACCATACAGCAGTTGAAAACTGTTTTTATTGATCTTATAGATATTATCCTTGCAATACTCCGGTTTCAAATAAAAAGAAGATTCAGGATCGGCTCCTATATCCCCATCACGTGAAAACTTTTTGCCGGTGGTACCACCATAGGCTGCAATCAATTGTACAGTCGAAGGAATATTTTCTGTATTCAGCTTTACAATAAATCCTTCGCTGCTGTACAAGGCAATTACATGCAGCCGAACAATGCCCTCACCCAACAACTCATCTTTTATTTCGTACAACATAGAACCTGCACGGTAAATAGCTTTGATGTTTTTTGCCTCAATGAACCATTTGCTTTTTCCGTCAACAACAAATCCAAACTTGAAATTGCCACCCATGCCCGGCATGTACAAAGCAAATTCCGGTAAGTCACCTGCTTCCGCACGAAACGCTGTGTTGCCACCATACAATGCACGGTTAAAACGCTTTGTTCCGTTTTCAATTATAATGTCATTTCCTTCGGGATGATAACGCAACTCCCGTTCAATGCCATGCCAGAGTTTTTTCTCTTGTGAGAATGAAAACTGTGCAACAGTAAGTAATAATGTAAGAAGTATAAGAAGCCTCATCCTCTTATCCTTCTCCGAAGGAGAAGGACGGCGCAACATCACATATCTAAATTTCATCACTTCCATATCAACTTCATTTACCAATTCAACATATCAAAAACAATCAGCTTTTTAGAAGAGCAAGGGCTGTGCAATGCAGTTCCCCCTTCAGGGGCAACTGAGGTACGAAAGTTGCGAACGTAGTTCAGGGGGTTTTAAAACATCTTCCTCAACCCTTCCCACCTCACCTTCCACTCTTTCGGAAAGCCAATATTGATTCCTTTATCTGCATCTGCACCGGTGCACATCAAAGCTACCGCATTCAACACACCACCATTACCCGGCAAGTAAATTGTTAAACGATCATCCTGGTAATTATGTCCATTTACTAAATATGACCTGCACCTCCTCGACCCGGAAGCCGGCCTGGCGCAGCTTGTCGGAGAACGTGCGGTCGGCGCTGGCCGACCACACGGCCAGGATCCC
>JAKFDY010000195.1:0-17464 GCA_036675885.1 Lacibacter sp.
ACGCTTCAGATAAACTTACATTTGGTTTGAACGCGGGTATTACGCATCAAACAGATAATATTACACCTGGTCTTGGTAATGGTCGTAATATTATACAGGTAGCCTACCTGAGTGATCCGGCGCTGAAATACAAAAATGATGATGGAACCTACCCCATCGGGTTCGCTCCTCCGGGCATGTTCTCCACTCCAAACTATTACAAGGTGTTAATGGAAACCGTTAATCCCAATAAATCATTAACGCTCATAGGTAGTGCCTACGGTGCGTATAAAATAATTGACGGACTTGAGTTCAAAAGTAGCATCAACGTTAATATTAATAATACAATTAACAGGACATTCAGGCCTTCAACTATCCTGGGCGGTCCTCAACCGGCTGCCTCTGCATCGGCCAGTTACAATACCAGCAGCTTTACATCATGGATGACTGAAAATACGCTCACTTATACCAGGCAGTTGTTTGAAAAGCATAACATCGAAGCGTTTGCAGGCTATACTGCACAAAAAGTTACGTTTGAAAACAGCGGTATCAATGGTTCGCAATTCCCTGACAATAACATTGAATGGCTGAACGTAGCGGCTACCAGAATTGGTACAGTAAGCGCTAACGATTACTCGGTATTGTCATATATAGGCAGGGTAAATTACAACTATGATGGTAAATACATTTTATCGGTTGCACTTAGAAGCGATGGCTCGTCAAAGTTCGGAACCAACAACAGGTACGGTACCTTTCCGTCTGTTTCTGCCGGTTGGGTAATATCGAAAGAAAACTTTTTCAACAAATTATCTAATACAATCAACACGCTCAAACTTCGTGGATCATGGGGAAGATTGGGTAACCAGCAAATTGCCAATAATTATGCCTACTTCGAAACAATCAGAGGAGGACAGGCTTATTCCTTTAATCAAACATTGGTAACAGGTGTAGCACCCGATGCCGGAGCCAATCCTGATCTGAAATGGGAAATGACTGAATCGGTAGGTGTTGGTATTGATGCGGCTTTTTTAAGAAACAGGCTGACTGTTTCAATTGATTATTTTAAACGCAAAACTGAAAATCCGTTACAAAGAGCAGTAGTGGGAGCGCCGTATGCTATCACATCTCCTTATGTAAATGTGGAAGGTGCAATCGAAA
This sequence comes from Lacibacter sp., assembly GCA_036675885.1. Lineage (GTDB taxonomy): Bacteria > Bacteroidota > Bacteroidia > Chitinophagales > Chitinophagaceae > Lacibacter. Next base: position 1,138 of record JAKFDY010000195.1, read on the forward strand.
ACGTAGGCGTTGAACTTACAGCAGGGTATAACAATACTATTGGGAAGCTGAATTATAATGTAAATGGGAACTTCTCTTACATTAAAAATACCGTAACAAAATTAACAGGCGGTAAAGTAATTAACGGCAGCACGTTTTATGATGTTGGTACTCCTTTCTATTCCTTATATGGTTACGAGGCTGAAGGTATTTATCAAAAAGCATCAGACGTTACAGGTACTGCGGTTATTAATAATAAAGTTTCTGCTGGTGATATTAAATATAAAGATCAAAATAAGGATGGGAAAATTAATGCCGCAGACAGAGTGAACTTAGGCACTTATTTTCCAAAGATCAACTATGGTCTTACTCTTGGTGCCAGTTGGAAAAATTTCGAACTGACTTTGTTCCTGCAAGGCGCTGCAGCGGTAAAAGCAATGGGTGGCAACCTGATAGGTCAGGTTGGTCCGGATGTACAAAAACCAACTTCTGTATTTTTAGACAGGTGGACTCCATCGAATACAACTGCAAGTTTCCCTAGGTTATGGTATAGTTATAAACAAAACGATCCTGCAAGCAATCCTTCATCATTTTGGGTGAAAGATGCTTCTTATCTCCGTGTTAAAAACCTGTTGGTAGCATATAATCTTCCCAAATCAGTAGTAAATAAGATTGGCTTAAATAATGTTAAGCTGTTTTATAGTGGCCAAAACATCTGGACGATTACAAAGTTTTACAAATGGATCGATCCTGAAATCGGATCTGCGGGAAGTATTTACAGCTATCCGCAAGTGAAGGTGAATACATTTGGTTTGAATGTTACTTTTTAAATTTTGAACACATGAACTGTCCATAATAATTAATGAAGGGTTATTGGAAGCGATGATGATTTTATGGACATACTACGTGGCAAGTAAGAACAAAAAAAAATGAACACATGAAAAAGAAATTTCTCTATATACTTTTTGCCGGAGCTTTACTCACAGGCTGTAAGAAAGATATTTTAAATACATCTCCTTTAGATGCGTATAGTAACAACTCTTTATGGACATCAAAGAATGATGCCAATGCGGCTTTAACCGGTTGTTACAGCGGATGGGAATATGGTGACAATGTTTTGTACGATGATTGTATATCCGATAATGCTTTCGATCAGTTTCCATGGGAAGGTTATGAAACATTTGCATCTGGCCTGGCTACACCCAGTGATCCGGGTGTAAACAAATACAGTTATACAACTATTCAGCGTTGTAACTGGTTTTTGGCTAATGTTGATAAAGTGCCTGCAACATCACTCGACAATAATCTTAAACTGCGCATGAAAGGCGAAGCAAGATTTTTGCGTGCTTACAGGTATTTTGTTTTAAGCCAGGTATATGGTGATGTGCCTTTAGCAGAAAAAAATCTTACGGTAGAAGAATCTAAAACTGTTAAGCGTACGGCTAAAACAACTGTGGTTGCTTTTATTCTGAAAGAGCTGACGGAAATTGCACCGGCGTTACCGGTAAATTATTCCGGCAGTGATATTGGCCGCATTACACGTGGCGCTGCATTGGGTTTAAAGGCAAGAGTGGAATTGTATAATGCAAAGTATACTGACTGTATTGCAACTTGTCAGCAATTGATGACTGCACCGTTTAACTACGGTCTGTTTGCTGATTATGATGGATTGTTCCGTCCGCAGAATTCAAATAACCAGGAAGTAATTCTTGATGTGCAATACCTGATGAACGATAATTCAGAATGGGTATTAGGCGCCATGCTTCCAAATTCTTTTGGAGGATGGAGTTCTATGGCACCTACACAATCATTGGTAGATGCGTTTGAAACAAAGAATGGTAAAACAATTCAGAATGATCCGTCTTTCGATCCTTTGCAACCATATCAAAACAGAGACCCCCGTTTAGATGCAACAGTTATACGTCCGGGGCAGAACTACATGGGCAGTTATTTCGATCCGTTAAGTGCAACTTCAAGTGATCTCGTGGGAGGTAACAATGCTTCTCCAACAGGATATAATTTTAAAAAGTACCTGGCTAACCTGGATGATTATAACAATACAGCTTATGGTACTGATGTCTGGAATACCGGCGGCAGTATTATTGTAATGCGTTATGCAGAAATATTATTGATGTACGCTGAAGCAAAGATCGAAGCCAACCAAATTGATGCATCGGTATATGCGGCAATTAACCAGGTAAGACAAAGGCCAACCGTTAACATGCCTGCAGCTACTGTTGTTGATTATCCTGATCAAAGTTCTTTACGTTCAATTGTTCGTCGTGAAAGAAGAGTAGAGTTAGCAGGTGAAGGTCTTCGTTGGTACGATATTCAGCGTTGGAGAATTGGCTCAACAGCATTAAGTGGTGATGTAAAGGGTTGTTTAAATGGTTCTGTAAATCCATCGAACGGCAATCTCACATTAACACCCAACTCAAATTTTGTTGCAGGAACAAGAACATTTGCAGATAAGAATTATCTGTGGCCTATCCCTCAAAAAGAACGGGATATTAATCCCGGGTTAACGCAAAACGACGGGTACAACTAAAAGCAATTTGTTTTGCAAAAATCTATTAAGATATTCTTACATGGGGGTAATATTATTACCCCCGTGTTTATAAATATGGAGCAAGGTCAGACGGTTAAAACTTGAGGAACAATTCATCATTTTTCGCCGGAAGGATAAGTTATTTTGTCATCGTTATACTATCAAAATGAAAAGAATATTACTCGGCTGTTTGTTTTTTTTGATCGGCCTCATTGCGAACTCGCAGGAAAAAAGTTTACCAAACAGTTTTTCTATTGCAGATGAAAGTTTTTTATTAAACGGGAAGCCCTTTATAATCCGCTGTGGCGAAATGCATTTTGCCCGTATTCCCGAAGAGTATTGGCGGCATAGGCTCAAAATGACCAAGGCCATGGGATTAAATGCTGTTTGTGCGTATTTGTTCTGGAACCTGCATGAACCACAACCGGGGCAGTTTAACTGGAGCGGCATTGCCGATGCTGCGAAGTTTTGCAAGCTTGCGAAGGAAGAAGGATTGTATGTTATTCTTCGTCCCGGTCCTTATGCATGTGCCGAGTGGGAGTTTGGCGGATTTCCCTGGTGGTTACTGAACAAAAAAGATATCCAGTTGCGCACACAGGATACTTACTACATTGAACGTTGCCGGATTTATTTAAAAGAAGTAGGGAGAGTATTAGCTCCGTTACAGATTAATAATGGCGGACCCATTATTATGACACAGGTAGAAAATGAATATGGTTCGTACGGCAGCGATAAAGAATACATTAGTAAGGTAAGAGATTATTTAGTGGAAGCCGGCTTTACCGTTCCTCTGTTTACCTGCGATGGTCCATCGCAGTTAAAAAATGATGTAAGGGATGATATCTTCAGTGTGGTAAACTTTGGTGGTAATCCGGAAGCAAATTTTAAAGCGCTGCGTGCAGTCCGAAGCAAAGGTCCGTTGATGTGTGGCGAATATTATCCCGGCTGGTTTGATTCATGGGGCACCAGGCATCACACCGGTTCTGTTCAGAATGTAGCAAAAGAAATTGCTTACATGCTTGATCATAAAGCATCGTTTAGTATTTATATGGCGCATGGTGGAACAACTTTTGGTTTATGGTCGGGTGCTAACTGTCCGCCGTATCTTCCACAAACATCCAGTTACGATTATGATGCACCAATTAGTGAAGCCGGTTGGGATACGCAAAAATTTTACGCATTGCGTGAATTGTTTTCCCGCTACTTGCAGGAAGGAGAATCAATCCCTGATGTGCCGGCAAGAAATGCAATTATAAAAATCCCTGCTTTCAGTACTTCATCAATAGCTCCTGTTTTTTCGAACCTTCCTGTATTTATAAAAGATGATGGAGTGAAAAATATGGAAGAATACAACCAGGGTTATGGTTCTATTTTATACCGTACCCAGCTTCCGGGCGGAAAAGCTGCTATATTGCAAATAAAAGAAGTGCATGATTATGCATTGGTTTACATCAACGGAAAAAAAGTTGCCACACTCGACCGACGCAAAAATGAAAACACTTGCAAGCTCCCTGCAACAAAAAAAGGCGATGTGCTGGATATATTGGTAGATGCAATGGGAAGAGTGAATTATGGCGGACACCTGCACGACCGTAAAGGCATTACCGAAAAAGTTTTCATCAACACAACTGATGGGGAAAGTACGGAGCTGCGCAACTGGAAAATTTATCCTATCAGTTTAAGTAATTCCGGTGCGCCTTCTTACCTGAAGTTTTATGCCGGAAAAACTACAATGCCTGCTTATCACAAAGGATATTTTACACTCACAAAAACCGGTGATACTTTTCTTGATATGAGCACCTGGGGAAAAGGAATTGTATGGGTGAACGGACATTGCCTTGGCAGGTTCTGGAACATTGGCCCTACACAAACGATGTATATACCTGGCCCGTGGTTAAAAGTAGGACAGAATGAAATTATTATATTGGATTATACAGGCCCGAAACAAAATGTACTCGCAGCTTTAGAAAAACCTGTACTGGATCAGTTAACAGAAAAAGCATCTGCAAAAAAGCACAGGAAAGAAGGACAGCAGTTAAACCTGTTGAACGAGCAAGCGGTTTACAATGGATCATTTGTGCCGGGTATTGAATGGCAAACGGTGAAATTTAAAGCTGCAACCGGAAGATATTTTTGCTTTGAAGCAATGAATGCATTTCGTGAAAGTGACCCTTATACAACCATGGCTGAACTGTATTTACTCGATGAACAAGGTAAAGAAATACCAGGCAGTAAATGGAGAGTGTTGTATGCTGATAGTGAAGAAATCGATGGAGAAGATGGGAAAGCGGATAACGTGTTTGACTTGCAGAATACAACAGTGTGGCATACACAATGGCAGGGCGCATCGTCCAAACATCCGCACCAGGTAGTTCTTGATCTTGGAGCTGTTTATAAAATTGCAGGCATCAGGTATTTACCACGACAGGATTCGCCAAACGGCAAGATCAAAGATTTTAAACTGTATTTGAGTAAAATGCTGTTTAAAGGATTATAGTCATGAAATTTTTGTTGTTGATTCATTCATAAGAACTGCTTTATTGAAATTGATTATATGCGGAAAATAGTATACCTGGTTTTGCTGTTTGTTTTTTCTATACTGCAGTGGAATCTTTTTGCACAGACTTCGTTGCCGGTAAATGTTTGGTCGGCAGATAATGGGAACGGAACATACAAAAATCCATTGCTATGGGGCGACTGGCCTGATCCTGATTTTATTCGTGTGGGTGATGAATTTTATTTTGTATCTACCAGCATGCACTATGTACCCGGCTGTCCCATTTTAAAATCGAAAGATTTAATAAACTGGGAGATGGCTGGTTATGCAGTAGATCAATACAATGAAGATCGCCGCTATAATTTGCAAAACGGAAATATGTATCTCAGAGGTTCATGGGCTCCAACCATCAGGCATCACAAAGGTTTGTTTTATGTTGGTTTTTGTACACCACGTTGGGGTAAGGAAAGTGGTAATTTTTCTGTTTGTACAGCAAAAGATATCAAAGGCCCGTGGACAAGAACAATTTTTCCTGAATATTTATATGATCCCGGTTTGTTTTTTGACGATGATGGAAAAGTGTATGTGGCGCATGGGCAACAAAAACTCTATATCACAGAATTAAATGCTGATGCTCTGTCGGTAAAAACAGCTCAGAAAGAAATTTATGATAATCCTGCTTATCCTTACCTGGAAGGATCTCATTTATACAAGATCAAAGGCCAATATTATATTTTAGGAACTACCGGAGGTACAAAAGGCCGACAGGTATGTTTAAGATCGAATAATATTTATGGGCCTTATGAATCGAAAGTTATTATCAATGACGATCATACTTATCCCGGGAATGGCTTGCACCAGGGCGGAATGGTACAACTAAAAGATAGTTCCTGGTGGTTTATTATTATGCAGGATCGTGGACCAATTGGCCGCACGCCTAATCTTGAACCTGTTACCTGGGTAGATGGATGGCCGATGTTGGGAGTAGATGGCAAAGGAGTAGACATCTATAAGAAACCAAACGTTGGCAAAACCTATCCTGTAACTATTCCTGCAACATCCGATGAGTTTAATACCACAGCACTTGGCTTGCAATGGCAGTGGAATCATAATCCTGATAACAAAAAATGGTCGTTAACAGAACGAAAAGGATATATACGGTTGCAAGCCTGGCTTGCAACTGATTTAAAAAACGCACGCAATACGCTTACACAGCGTGTGCAAGGGCCTGTTTCAGAAGCAACAGTTGAACTGGATGTAGCAGGCTTGAAAGAAGGAAACATTGCGGGTTTTGGTATTTTTCAATCGCCTTATGCCTATATCGCTGTACGAAAAGAAGGAAAAGAAAAAACCTTGTTAATGGTGAATGACGGGAAAGTGATTGACAGCCTAAAACATTTTAAGCCCGATAAAATCTGGATAAAAGCACACGCAACACATCAAGATTTTAGCGCAACATTTTCTTACAGCATTGATGGCAAAAAGTTTCGGCTGTTTGGAAATAAGTTAGAAATGGGATTAGGGCTTGATTGGACAGCCAACCGTTTTGCGTTGTTTAACTTCAGTACAAACGAAAAAGGATTTGGTGGTTTTGCTGATTTCAACTGGTTTCGGTTTAAAGGGGAAAATAATTTAATCATACAATAACAGGTGAACATGCGGTGTGTTGTTTTTGTCTTTATTTTATTGCTGCTATCTGTACAGATCGCTTTAGCTCAAAGAGATGCTTCGTTTAAAGACCAACCTGCCAGCGGAACAAGATCTGTGTTTAATTTAAATACTAATTGGGCTTTTTACCGGGGCGATATAAAAGAAGCCGCTGCAATTGATTTCAATGATCGTAATTGGTATGCAGTTACAATACCGCATAGTATGCGGCTTGAAAAAAAGCACAATGGCGGTGCAAAGGTTTACCAGGGTGTTGCGTGGTATCGCAGGTATTTCAAAGCGGATAAATCTTTTCAAGGGAAACATGTTACACTGAACTTTGAAGGCGTACAAATGAATTGCGAAGTGTTTCTTAACGGAGAAAAGCTTGCAACACATTACGGCGGATATTTAGGGTTTGTTGTTGATCTCACGAATAAACTCAGGTTTAATGCATCGAATGTTTTGGCAGTACGGGTAACCAATACACATGATCCGCTTACGCCTCCCGGAAAAGAGTTGTCAAAACTTGATTTTAATTACTACGGCGGTATTTACCGTAATGTATCGTTGGTTGTTACCGGTAAACGGTATATCTCCGATCCGCTTGCCGCAAATAAAATTGCTGGTGGTGGTTTGTTTATTACTTATTCAAAAGTGAGTAAACAGGAAGCAACAGTAACTATCAAAACACATCTTGTAAACGAAACAGGCAAAACCGATTCAGTTACGTTGGTTACAAGCATCAGGGATAAAAACGAAAAAGAAGTTGCCCGTTCAATAAGCAAAACTTTACTGCCGGGTGAAAATGAAATTACTCAAAATCTTGTTGTAAAGCAACCGCAATTATGGCATCCCGATCATCCTTATTTGTATCGTGTTGTATCGCAGGTTTATCATAACAGGAAACTGGCTGATGAAAAAAATACGGCAATCGGTATTCGCAGCATTTCTTTCAAATCATCCGAAGGGAAAGCAGATGGTTTTTATATCAATGGAGAGAAATTGTATCTGCGTGGCGCAAACCGGCATCAGAATTATCAATTCGTTGGCGATGCTGCTGCTAATTCAATGCAATACAGGGATGCGCTACAGCTTAAGAAAGGAGGCTTCAATGCAGTCAGGGCTGCACATTATCCTCAATCTCCTGCATTCTTAGATGCCTGCGATAAAATTGGTTTGCTTGTAATTGAATGTGAACCGGGTTGGCAGTTTTTCAATAAGGATTCTCTATTCGTTCAACGAACATACCAGCAAGTGCGTGAAATGATTCGGCGTGACCGTAATCGCTCTTCTGTTTTTTTATGGGAAACATCATTGAATGAATCGCCTGCTCCTGATTGGTGGGCAAAAGAAATTGTACGTATTGCGCATGAAGAAATGCCCAACGACCAGATGTTTACAGCAGATGATTTTTTTGCAAAAGGAAGAAAATATTACGACGTAAGTTATAAAGTGATCAATGAAAACGGTACTGATCCCAATCCTGAAATGCCATCGCTTACGAGAGAGTGGGGCGATACATGGATAGCTGATCCTAAAAAAGAAAATGGTCTGCGTGCTTCACGGATCTATACTGCAAAAGGTTTGCTGGCTCAATGTATATTTCGGCAAAATGCCTTGAATGGTACACCAATGGAAGAAGAAGGAGGGTATTGGGATCATGCAAAACTTGATGCCAACAAACGCATCAGCGGCTATTTCTTGTGGAGTTACAATGATTATACAAGGGGCTCTGATACAATCACTGCTTTTAGCGGTGTGGTTGATATTGATCGTTATGAAAAATTCGGTTATTATCAATTACAGGCCATGCAGGATGCAAGAAATCCTGTATATGGCCCCATGGTTTTTATTGCCAGCTATAACAGCAGGCCTGATCTCGATTCAACTCTCACTGTTTTCTCTAATTGTGATCTTGTTCGGCTGTACAGAAACAATCAGCTTGTTGGCGAAATAAGCCGAAAAGAAAATGCTGCTACGGCTTCTTTTGTTGCAGCCAAAGGAGGAAGTCCTTATTATACGTTTAAGACAGGCCGTTATGAACCGGGTGAACTGAAAGCAGAAGGAATGATTGATGGTAAAGTAGCGGCAACGCATGTGATTAAAACGCCGGGTAAACCTGATCACCTGGAAATTGAAACAGCCGATTGGGGAATAAAACCTGTAGCAGATGGGGCTGATATGATCGCTGTGTACATAAAAGTGTGTGATAAAAACGGAACGGTTATTACAAATACAAAGACACTGCAATCGTTTAAAATTAATCTTGCTGTAACAGGAAACGGAACATTGATCGGCGCATCTGTTCCCCGTATTAATGCTGCTATTCAGTATACGGAGGGAGGAATTGGTTATGGTCTTATTCAAACTTCGGCAAAGGCCGGAGCAATTGTTGTTACTGCCGGTAGCCCCGGTTTGAAACCAGCCAGCACAACCTTTCAAACATCTTTATATAAAGGGCAAATGATACAAGATGCTGTTCATGCAAAATGGAAGAAAGAAATCGAATTGAATGATGCTTCTACTGCAATACAAACTGTTGAAGTATTGCCTCCCTCTATTAAACTTACTCCGGCAATGATTGCAGAGCAGGGAAGTGTGCAACAAAGCAAAGCGGAGAATTTAGTTGATCATAACGCAACTACAATCTGGACACCGGGCAATAATCAAATGCCAACTGTAGTAATGATCAGTCTTGATAAAGCTTATTCGCTTAAGGGAAGTCGTATTGTTTGGGGTAAAGACAGCGATTGGTATACGTACTCTATTGCAGTTTCAACAAACGGAATTCAATGGACCAATGTATTGACCGATAAAAAAGTATCTGGGCAGGAATACAAACCTGTTTTGTATCATTTTCAAAGCATAAAATTTATTAAACTGACCGTTGCAGAAGTGCAGCCAGAGAAAAGTAAAGTGGCCATCAAAGATTTGGAATTGTATGGAGTGCCTGAATAGAAATTTGTTATTGAACCAGCATGTGATTACAGTCAAAGTTGTTTTTGTAGGCAGAGGTTATCGTAGTCAAAAAAGTAAATGGAGTACTCTCATACCTTAATCACAAACAATCATTGCCAAGGCGTTTAGTAGTCTGAAAAATAAATAGTTCTCGATACAAAAGAGGGATTATTTAAATGAGACTGTCTAATAAATAAATAAAGCTTCTGCAAAAGACTTGCACTGCCCGGGACTTGAATTTCGTTTCCTGTTTGCTGTTTTTGTTTCTTAATCTCGTCAACTATTTTTTTTTGATAATGATTGAATTATTCCAATCAGCTTTTACTAACTTAGGGGAGACAACAAACTTTTTCATACTGTTTATTTTGCTTGCAAGGCCATTGTCATCGTTCAGTTGATGGGGCCTGTGGGATGAAATCATTTCATAAGTTTTTCTTCCAACAAGAAGTGCATAAGTTTTTAAAATGCTATTTCTGATATTCGTTTTTTGCATTGCTGTTAAATGGGAAAACCAGTCTTGCATAGTGTTTGCATCAAATATGCCGTCAATGGTTTATCCAGGCGGATGAAATTATTTTTCTGATATCCTTGATTTTTCTGCAAAGAAAAAGACGCCGGGCAATAAAAAATAGAATAAATCGGTCAAAGTTGGAATTTACTTATTCAACAGCGGAAAGTCAGCACTTTTTTAAAATATTCGGATGGGGGAAAAGGATGTAAACTCTCTGAAAGTGCGCAAAAGATGACTTTGGTCAGAGTATCCGTTTTCATACGCAACATCACTTAGTTTCTCAAAGCTTCTCCCGAAAAGTGTATCGTGCATTTACTGAAAGTAATGCACTTGCATCATGGTTACCTCCTTATGGTTTCCTTTGTACTGTTCATGAAATGAATGTGCAGGAAAACGGAACGTATAAGATGTCATTTGAGAACTTCACTACTGGTAACGCCCACTCATTCGGAGGAAAATATATTGAGATTAAACCGAATGAGTTTTTAAAGTATACCGACCAATTTGATGACCCCAATCTTCCGGGTGAAATGATAACCTCTGTCTGGTTACAAAAAGTTTCAGCTGGTACAGAACTGAAAATTCTGCAGGAGAACATACCCGCAATGATACCGGTAGAAATGTGTTACCTGGGTTGGCAGGAGTCGCTGGAAAAGCTGGCGAAATTAGTGGAACCTGAGATACCGGACATGTGATACGTGCTTCAGTTGTTTGTTTCAAAATACTTCTGTCAACAATATTTCATTACAGGTTATGTAAGGCGCAAGGGAAATTTCATTCCTGAAAGCGAAACTGCCCCGACTCCTTTTCCCTGTATCAATACTTTAATTTTTTGCCCCATCTCAAACAGAAGTTTATACAACGAAATACTGTTACAATCCATTGGCTTGGCAGCATCCGCTTCAAATTCCCGTAAGTAGTTAACCAGTCCAAGTGAAAGCAAAAAGTTTGACTGGCTTGTGAACCCGCAATAATTTAATCTCTCCTCTGAACCTGCTTTAACCAACGCCGAAAAATTCACATGGGTTGTAATATCCTGTTCTCCGATATGTTGAAACACCTCATCATTGATTGTATGCTTATAATAACATAACAATGTACCGGAGCTATGTTGCTTACTGTAGAATTCTTCAGCCGTATAGCCATAATCAATTGTAAGTACAAATCCTTTCTTTAATGCAGTTGCAACTTCTTTGATCCAGCTTTCTGCTTCCAGGTTTATTTCTGTTCTGTAACCTTCAGGCAGTGTTATATTGAACCGGTGTAAATAATTTTTTAATTCAGCTGAAGCAGGTTTAAGCAGTTCAATAAATTCTCCATTGTAATCAACAAACAGTTCCATCAATTCATCCTGCATGAGTACCCGGTGCACTGCAAAATTATCAACCACTTCATTCGATAAAATACATCCTGTAACACCAGAAACTTCTGTAATTGAGTTGATCCATTTCACCTCACTTTCATTACCAGCTAAAACAGTCCTTTCTTTTTTGATCATTGAAGGACTTTTTTCTAAGATGTAATAAGTAAGTTGCTTGTATAACCGTTTATTAGCTTTTAGATAATGCAGAATATCAGCGCAAAGCAGTCCGCTGCCTGCACCATATTCTATAATGGCAAAATCCTGTTGATTCATCAGCTGCCACATTTCTTCCAGTTGCTTTCCTATGAGTGCCCCAAAAATATTGCTGAGGTAAGCACTTGTATAAAAATCGCCGGCGCTTCCAATTTTTTCTCCCGGCGAGCTGTAATAACCAACAACCGGATCATACAATGCCATTTCCATAAAATCATGAAAAGAAAGAGGACCTTCGCTTCTTATTTTCTGTACTATTTTTTCCTGCTGCAACAATGTCCGAATTATTATGAAGTTTTCTGGCTATATGACTTCATGAATTATGCCAGTTACTTCAAGCAACAACAAAATAGGTTTTAACTGCCCGCAACAGTCTTAACCGGTTGCATTTGTATGGAATGGAGCAGATCAAAGAAGCAAAGTCAAGGTTCTCGAAAAGAAAAGACTGATAGCAGTTTAAGTGCGGATACGGACTGCTCTCTGATGGCAGAAATGTTAGATGAAGCAGTCAGGATGTTTTACTTTAATCGTAAAGCCGTATCAAACCTGTCGTCCACATTATCCCAGTTAATGATCTGCAACATGGTATCGACAAAGTCGGCACGTTTGTTTTTATACTTCAGGTAGTAAGCATGTTCCCACACATCAACCAGCAATAAAGGAATGACACCCCATTGTGTAAGCTTCTCATGGTTTTCACACTGAAGGATAATGAGTTTAGTTGAATAGGGTTGATAACCGAGAATGCCCCAGCCATTGCCATCAACATTTTTTGATGTAGCGGCAAGATATCCTTTCAGTTTATCGTAACTGCCAAAATCTTTTTCAATTTGTTTCAGCAATGCAGCTTTTGGTTCATTCTTTCTATTGGTAAGGTTTGCCCATAAGATTGTATGCAGCACATGCGAAGAAAAATGACAGGATAGTTTCTTTGTCCAGTAATCAACTGTTTCATAATTATTCTCCTCCATAGCTTTCCTGATTTTTTGCAGATCAACATTGGCTGCTTTTACTGAAACATATTTCCGCTGAAATTTTTATAGAATCCGCCTGAAACCTGGTGGCTGGCTTGTGGCTTAACCACTTTGCTGCTGCCAATCCAGATTTCTGCCGGGAATGACGCATTGTAACTTTGTACCAGGTGAATGTATTGGTGCATTCTGCTGTATGCCATTTTACTCTACTTGATGAATTAGTCTGGAACAACAACGATAACCGTGGTTCTATATTGATGTACTGAATCAAGGAAGGAACGATAGATTCGAATGAGATGAATTCCGAAATTTGAGTATTGAAGGTTTGTGTTAAAAATGCAATTATTTTCTATGTTGATTAAAGAGCCCATTGTGCTGAATGATTTTCTTGAATGCGGGCAGATTGATCTATAAACAGCATTTGTAATTTACAAACAAATGAAACTCACTATTTTTTTCGGAATAATAGTCGTTTATAAAAAATAGAAGTCTACTAGGTCAAGACCCTCAATTCCACAAAAATCAACTTTACTTTTCTTTGCCTATTTTAACACTAAATGCTGGTACTTTAAAATTTATAAACAATTCGGCATTTTCTTCAATTCTAACTTTATACAGCTTGGTAACACTTTTTTATCGACCTAAAAATAGACCAAGCTATGCATTATCCATTTAGCTCATTGCCCGAAAAACCAAGGTAAATAAAAATGGAGTTACCCCTATCTCGTTGCAATTCTGCCATTCTGCTGATACGCATATGGTTTACATTTAGCTTGAAAACCCACTTTAAACAGTTTACGTCAATGGGTTCTGTTTCGATACCAGTTTGATTCTTAAACCTGAAAATGCCTATCCTTAATATGAATTCATAACAGAAAAATATACATGCAGGTCGCTCAATTCATATTCTTTCCGTTTTTTATTGAATTTTGATTTGAAGTTATTCCAGTTTATATCAACCATCTGTCTAGTTTATTTACTGTTATTGCAAATGTTCCCATTTATGGAATAACTGCAACTGTCACCAATATATACACTTTTACTATCAAATACTCATAAACTGCGGCATAGGAGTATTCATTCAATATTAAATAAAAATCAGCCAAATAACCGGCTGTTTCCAGAACCTTCGGAAGCTTCCTATGTTATTAGCTGTTGCGTTGTTAATTTATGTTTTTTGCAATGTAATGCTTCATAGAAAAGAAACAATCTGTTTGCTTTTTTGACTTCTTCAAGGCTATTAATTTGCCTTTTTAATGAAACATAAAAATAGTCATCAATATACCGTTTACCATGATTTCGGTAAAAAGTATATAAACACTTTTCAGCTGAAAAATCTATTTCATCCCCTTTTAAACTGGTCTCAGAAATTGATGCCAAATTCTTCCAGAACTTATCAACCATAATACCATCAACAAGTCTGGGCATTAACCTAAGTACTATAGTAAGAGAAGAACGTCTGCATAAAATGTTCCGTCGAATTACACCTCTTTTTATTTGAAGATAGAAAGCTCACTGCAGGCACCATAGAATAGCGTTCTCTTCGATCGCAATATTATCATTGGACGCAAATTATATTTTGAAAATGCGAAACATAGTTTCAGTCCATTTCAGAAAAGTTTGAAGTTCAATTTTCGGCGCTAACAGTGATCCGGAAATTCCATTAGTGCCTAATCGGATTATACTTAAAGGATGTTTTTTGGAAAATAAGATAAAGTGTTTTAAATTGCATAGAATAGACCAGAATAGTATAATGGTTATTTTATTAGAAAACTTAAACGATTGCAATGAAACCGATGCTTCTGCTACACTTTGAGAGTGGTTGAAAAAACAAATTAGCTCACACCCATTCTGATTATTACTGCTATTTAAAAAATCTTAAAACAGTTTATGAGAAATTATTACTACAGGAGATGTATTGATTTCATCTCCACAAATGCACTGCAATTGACTACAATAGTATTCATGACATTGCTGATGACCGGATACTATTCTCCTGTACAGGCACAAGAAAAAACTCAGGTTGCCGGTATTGTTTCTAACGAAAAAGGAGAGCCTGTCGGAGGTGCTTCTATTTCCGAAAAAGGAACTAAAAATGGTACAATCAGCCAGGATAATGGCCGGTTTACGCTTATTGTTACCGGTAAAAAACCGGTATTGGTTATCTCTTATACTGGTTTCGCTACATTAGAAGTTGAGGTTGGCAACAAACAGGATTTACAGATTGTGTTACAATCCGAAACAAAAGCGTTGAATGAAGTAGTGGTAGTGGGTTATGGTTCGCAAAAGAAAGCAACCTTAACAGGTTCTATTGCATCGGTGAAAGGTGCCGAGATTGTACAAAGCAGCTCAGCCAACGTTTCAAATGCAATTGCCGGTCGTATTCCAGGTGTAATTGCCAATAACCGTTCTGGTCGTCCGGGTGCTGATGAATCAACCATCTCCATCAGAGGCATTAATTCTTTTAGTGGCGGAACTGCTCCTTTATTCGTAATTGACGGGATACCCGACCGCAACTTCAGCCGCATAAACCCCAACGATATTGAAAGTATTACTGTACTAAAAGATGCTTCTGCTGCTATTTATGGAGTACGTGCAGCAAATGGAGTTATTCTTGTTACTACCAAGAGGGGAAAGACAGGCAAACCCACTATTCAATACGATGGGTCCTATGCAGTTCAACAATTAACAAGGCTTCCGCAAACAGTAAATGCATGGCAATACATGACCTATTACAACGAAATAAACGCCAATACTTACACACAAACAGAAATTGAAAAATATAAAGCAGGTACTGATCCCAATTATACAAGTACCGAGTGGTTGAGGGAAGTGTTTCGTAACGGAGCGCCGCAAACTTCACATTCCCTTTCTGTAAGTGGTGGTACAGAAAATGTGAAGTACTACTTCTCGGGCCAGTATCTCGATCAGGGGAGTAACTTTAAAAACAGTATTGAACAGTATCGACAGTTTAACATCCGTTCCAATATTGATGCACGCATCAACAAAAACCTGAAAGTAAACCTTGATATTGCAGCACGCCAGGAAAACCGTACCTACCCGGTTTGGGGTGTTGGGAATATTTTACATGAAGCCCGTTCCATGTACCCCTTTATACCGGCATACTGGCAAAACGGACTTCCCAGTAACGGTTTAGCGGGAGGCAGAAACCCTGTAATATTGGTTACAAGCTTACCGGGTTATGATAAAACAGCGAACTATATACTTACTCCTCTGGCAGGATTTGAATTGAAGATGCCTTTCATTGCAGAAGGTTTGTCGTTGAGCGGTTATGCTTCCTACGACATAAATTTAAAGCATCGTAAAGTGTTTAATAAACCATGGAATGCTTATTCTTATAATAAAGCAACCGGAGTTTACTCAAATGTGAGAGGGAGTACAGGCATTCCCAATGTTGCTCAGGATGAAGGGATGTATAACGGCAGCACACGTTTTATTAAACTTGCTTATGACAGGCAGTTTGGTAAACATGCTGTTAACTCATTCGCCGGGTACGAAGCTACCACTACTTCCAATTGGGGCACTTATGCTTACCGCACAAACCTGCTCAGTGATGAAATTGATCAGCTTTTTACCGGTACAACAACAGGGCAGGTAACCAATAGTTCTGCTT
>JAKFDY010000196.1:0-10184 GCA_036675885.1 Lacibacter sp.
TTTCTCAAAAAACTCTGGCGTTTGTTTTATGATGATCTGAAAGGCCAGGTTTGGAATAACGATAAAGCAAACGATGCTGAGTTGAAAGTGTTACACAAAACCATTAAGAAAATTGAAGACGATACAGAGCGTTTCAGTTTCAATACGGGTGTAAGTACATTTATGATCGCTGTAAATGAGTTGAGTGATCTCAAATGCCACAAGAAAGCAATACTAGAACAGTTGCTCATTCTTTTAACGCCGTATGCCCCGCATGTAAGTGAAGAGTTGTGGAGTTTGTTGGGCAACAATGGTTCTATTCTTGATGCTGCGTTTCCAAAATTTGAAGCGAAGTATGTAACTGAATCAACCAAAGATTACCCGGTTGCTATTAACGGTAAAACAAGAACGGAGTTAACATTGGATCTCAGTATTACACAACAGGAAGTAGAACAGATCGTGTTGAATAACGAAGTGGTATTGAAATGGCTTGATGGTAAACAACCAAAGAAGATCATTTACGTAAAGAATAAAATGATCAATGTAGTTATATAATTTGCGGTGGGTCACCGCATCACTCTTAAATTCAAAACAGAATGAAAAAATTAGTATTCGTTATTGCGCTCTTTGCATTTGTCGCTTGTGGCGAGAAGAACCCAAATAAAAATGAGCCTTTTGTAAAAGAGCGTGCAACTGTAAACCCAGCCGCAGTAAAAGAATATGTTGCCGGTGCTGATACAGCACAGTTTAAAGTGCAATTGTTCGAACAAAAGGAATCACTGAATTACGAAGTGAAGTTTTCGTATAAAGATGCAAGCAGTGAAAAGATATTTACCTTGCCTAACATGGGCATTATGCCAAAACCTGAATTAAAGAAAGGTGCTGATGATCTTTCCTGCATCATTGGTTTTTACGATGCAGACAGTACATTCATGGAATACCGTTTGGTGAAAGTAGAGAATGGCACTTTGTTATATCGTCACCTGAAAGAATACCAGACAGAAGATCCAAAGAAGTAATACAGTTGATACACTGATATGGAAGGTTGATGAACGGTTTTTCACCATTCATCAACCTTTCTTCATTTTAAGAAGATTAAACTCCGGAGTTTCGTACTTTCCAACGATAAAATCATCAAACATGAAATGAGCTATAAAAATTAACGAGCAATTTTACTGTCCTGCGATGTTGATTTTTATAGCGAATACTATGTGGCAAAATTCTAAAAACAAAAAATATCACATGAAGCAATTGTTTTCATTTGTATTCTTAAGCCTTATCAGTGTTGTTTCATTTGCACAGAGTAACGCTTACTTTCTTTCAAACCCCACACTTTCTCCCGACGGACAAACCGTAGTGTTTGCATTTGAAGGTGATTTGTGGAAAGCCAACATCAGCGATGGACAGGCAACACGCCTAACAGCGATGCAGGGTTATGAAACGTCGCCACGTATTTCACCTGATGGTAAATGGATCGCTTTCACCGGCAGGCAATATGGGAATGCCGATGTGTACCTGATGCCTGTAAATGGTGGCGAAGTAAAGCAGATCACTTTTCACAGTGGGAACGATGAGGTTACCAGTTGGAGTTGGGATAGTAAAAGCATTTATTTCAACAGTGGTCGCATGGGACAGGTAGCTGGTTTTAAAGTAGCTGCAACAGGTGGAACGCCACAACGTGTATTCGGCAGTTATTTTTTCCAGTATGATCATAACCTCGTTGAACATCCAACAACAGGTGAGATATTTTTCAACGATACATGGGAGAGTATCAACCAGACGCAGCGGAAACGTTATAAAGGTCCGTTCAATCCTGATGTTCAATCGTATAATCTCAAAACAAAACAACACAGGAAATATACTACCTGGGAAGGAAAAGATTTTGCTGCTACCATCGATAAAACAGGCAATGTGTTTTATGTTTCTGATGAAGCGAATGGGGAGTACAATCTTTATACAATGGATAATGGAAAGAAAAAAGCACTCACCCGTTTTTCTTCTTCCATCAAAACGCCACAGGTAAATGCCAACGGTGGTAAAGTGGTATTTGAAAAGGATTACCAGTTATGGATCTATGATGTAAAAACAGATAAAGAAAAGAAACTTGATATTTCTATCGTTCGCAATCATGTGTTGCCAAAAGAAAAAGATTTTGAAGTGCGTGGAAATATTAGTGCTTTTGATGTATCGCCTGATGGAAAGAAGTTTGCGTTTATTTCCCGTGGCGAAATATTTGTGAGTGATGTAGAAGGAAAATTTGTGCAACAGGTGAATCGTGGTTCAGCAGAAAGAGTGCGTGAAGTACGCTGGATGAGTGATAACAAAACAATTCTCTTTACGCAAACAGCAGATGGTTATACCAATCTCTTCACTATCCGTGCTGACAGTAGTGCTGCACCTAAACAACTTACAAATGATAAACGCAACAACCGCAGCCTTGTTCAAAATAAAAAACGTACCATGGCTGTTTATCTCAGTGGTCGTGATGAAGTGCGCCTGCTCGATTTAAAAACCCTGCAAAGCAAAACCATTGTAAAAGATGAGCTGTGGGCTTTTCAAAACAGCGATCCCGGCTTTTCACCCAACGATGAATATGTATTGTTTACAGCAAAAAGAAATTTTGAAGAAGACATTTTCATTCATCACATCAAAAACAACAAAACCATTAATCTTACTAATACAGGGGTAACGGAGAATAGCCCTGTGTGGTCAGGTGATGGAAAATATATCTACTTCGTTTCACAGAGATTAAGACCTGCCTACCCATTCGGTATGCCAAATGCAAAAGTGTATCGTGTTGCATTAGAGAAATTAGATGAGCCTTATCGTATGGATAAATACAACGAGTTGTTTAAAGAAGAAAAGAAAGATGCAAAGAGTGCCAATCCGGATTCTGGCAAGGCAATTACGGTTGATACGGATCTGTTGATGGAGCGTTTGGAACAGATCAGTCCTTCACTTGGTGCACAGTATTTAATTAATGTGTTTCAAAAGGGAGAAAAAGCAACGGTGTTATATGTTAGTAATCATGGTGAAGGTCGTAATGCTATCTGGAAAACAGTGATCGAGCCATTTGAGCAAAACAAAACAGAAAAAATTGCCGGTACTGATAACATATTTGGATTTGAAGCAATAGAAGTGAGCGATAAGTTTTATGCTTTATCGAACGGGACGATAACAAAATTAAATCTTGATGCGAATCGTCTTGACCCGGTGAGTATTTCTTATACGTTCCGTCGTAATCTCGCCCAGGAATTCAACCAGATGTTTTATGAAACATGGGCTGGCATGGAGGAAGGTTATTACGATGAAAACTTTCACGGACTCGATTGGAAGAAAACAAAAGAGTATTACAAACAGTTTCTTCCTTACATGAACAGCCGTGCTGATCTGCGTACGTTATTGAATGATCTGTTGGGTGAACTCAATTCATCTCACCAGGGTTTTGGAACATTTGGTGATGATGAAAATATTGCATTAACCAGTGCTACAATGGAAACAGGCATCATCTTCGAAAATGATGAGCCTTACAAAGTAAAGTATATTGCGAAGCGTTCTGCGGCAGATCGTAAGAATATTGATATTAAACCCGGCGATGTGTTGGTGAAAGTGAATGACGAAACGGTTGATGTAAACAAAGACCGGAATGCTTATTTCACTTTGCCATCACGTGACCGTGAATTGAAGCTTACATTCAAACGTGGTTCAGAAACGGTGAACGTAAAAATTCATCCGCAGGCAACCTTGTTTAATAACCTTTATGATGAATGGGTTGATAACAATCAGAAACGTGTAGATGAAAAAGGGAAAGGACGAATTGCGTATGGTTATATGAAGAACATGGGTGGTTTTGAACTGGAGCAATTCATCATTGACATGACACAGGAACTTGCCACGAAAGATGCACTCATCTTCGATCTCCGATACAATACAGGCGGTAATGTACATGATGATGTGCTGAAGTTTTTAAGTCAGCGTACATACCTGCAATGGAAATACCGTGAAGGAAAACTTACACCGCAATCAAATTTTTCACCGGCAGATAAACCAATCATTTTACTGATTAATGAACAATCGTTGAGTGATGCAGAAATGACTTCTCAGGGTTTCAAAGCATTAAAACTTGGTAAGATCGTTGGTAACGGCACTTATCGCTGGATCATTTTCACCAGTGGTATTGGACTGGTTGACGGTTCAAATGTGCGTATGCCGGCATGGGGTTGTTATTCACTTGATGGAAAGGACCTTGAGATGAGTGGTGTGCAACCTGATATTCTTATCATCAATAATTTTGAAGATAAACTGAATGGAAAAGATCCACAACTCGATAAAGCAATTGAAGAAATTTTGAAGCAAATCAAGGGATGAGTGATGAGTTGTGAGTGGTCAATGGTGAATTGTGAATGATCAGCTATAGTAGTTTATTCAACAGTAAAAAAAAGGGTGTGCAGATGTACACCCTTTCTTTTGCTAAATCATCTTCACTATGTTACTCGTATGGCCGCCTGTAGCAGCCTGACCCAATCTCTGCGTTCTCTGTGCCCTCTGTGTGAACAAAAATTATAAGCGTAGCGAAAAATCCTTTTTCTCTTTCCCCCCTCTTTACAAACTCTTAGCTCACTCTTTCCTCACAAACCTTATCATCGCACTGCTGTTCTCAGTACTTTCAAGATTAGCAGTATAACGTACGCCATTTACATAAGCAATCATATAAGAAGTATTGGGAGGAATAGCGCCAAGATTTTCTGCCACCATTACCAGTTCGTTCGTTTCACTAAGTTCAGTAACAGCAAACTTTACAATATGTGGTTTGTCGCTGAGTTTTACATGTTCAAAAACCAAACGGTTATTCATGAACAGTGAAATAGAATCACCATCAATCTCTGCATTATCATAAAAATGAATTTCAATGGTATCACCTAATAATGGCAATTCAGTTGTTAACACTTTTTTACGTTCAATAAATTTCTCTTTGATCGTTGGCGCTTTAGTAACTGTTGGCTCTTTTACAGGTGGTTTGTTTTCTGCTTTGGTAACAGGTTGTGTTTCCTTAGGAATAGTTGGTTGTGGCTGAACAACTACCGGTTCAGGTTTTGGTTCTTCACGCTTCGGCTGTTCAGTTACAATAACTGGTGGAGGAGTAGCGGCTACTACTTCCGGCTGCTTAGTAGTTTTATGAATCGTTGCTACACTATCAATAAAGTAAGGATCATTTGCACCAACTGTATAATTATCGATCACATAATCCCATTCATCAGTGAACTGTGGTTGGTCCACTTTATCTAAATGCAGATCACCTTTATTCTTTTGTTCTTCTTTGGTCACTGCATTTCCATCAAGCATCATTACGCCGCCACCGGGACAATTAAAATCAGCTTCCATCAACAATGGCACAGCGCCCGGTGAAGTAATGGCAACACGTCCTGTTTTTGCTTCCAGCAATTCATCATCCCACCACACTACTTCATTTGTCTGTTGGTTGAAATAGCCTTTCACTGCATAACGACGGTAGTTATTTGGATTTTCATAGTAATACGATGTGCCAAATAAACTGTCGCCACGCTGGATAAGTTTCAATTCAAGTTTGCCCGGCTTTAAGCCGCTGCCCACTTTGCCTTTCCATACACCTGTGATCATTTGTGCTTGTGTGAATAAGCTAAACAAAAGGAAAACAGCCAGTAAACAGAAGTAATGTTTCTTCATACGATAGTGCTTAAACGAAATGTTGACTGAAATATTTTTCTATTCTGTTAAACTTTCGACAAAGGAATACCTTTTCTTTCATCCACGAACTCTCAGTAACTTGCTTACATGTCTTCTACGCTCTGCTCCATACTTGAAAAGAACAAGCACCAATATTTCCCGGTTGTGCCCTTTGAACCGGGCAAGGATCAGTTGCTGAAAATGAATTTTACAGAAACAAATAAAGATCTCACCAAAGAGGTAATTGAAGATGTATCTAAGTTCAGCAATTATGTTGATGAACAGTTACGTAATGCAGGTGCCCGTTATGGTATTGGTGGTTATGCGGAAAACCGTTCGGTATATAGTCGAAGTAAAGTGTTTGATGCAACAGATGGCGGCGAACCAAGACGTTTGCATTTAGGAACAGATATCTGGGGTAAGGCAGGTACTCCTGTATTTGCTCCATTGGGTGGTATGGTACACAGTTTTAAATTTAATGATCGGTATGGCGATTATGGTGCAACGATTGTGTTATTACATCAACTGGAAAGTGCTTCATTTTATACCTTATTTGGTCATGTGAGTTTAAAGGATCTTGCTTTGGTGGAAGGGCAATACATTAATCGTGAACAGGAGTTTGCACATTTTGGAGAGCCGCATGAAAACGGACATTGGCCGCCACACCTTCACTTCCAGATCATTCAAAATATTGAGCTGAATGAAGGTGATTATCCCGGCGTGTGCAGAATGAGCGATAAAAATTTCTATTTAAAGAATTGCCCTGACCCTGATTTGATCTTGCAGATGAATAAATATCTATAGCAGGACTGTTTTCTTCATCCTAGCCTGAAAGGGAAGAAACTGCAGGTAACAATACCCGATAATAAGATCAGGCCTGCTGCTGCTAACGTCGCCATCCCGTTTTCTTTCTGTTTCGCAATCAACAAAACAATTGACACAAGCAACATAACTGCTCCTGCCAGAAGGTTTAATAATCCAATTGTAAACCCTGTATCATAAACGGCTTTCATACTGTTTGCCATAAAACAGAAAAGAATAATAATTACTTCGCTTATAATAAATATCCGTAATGCTTTTTTCATGCCTGTTTATTTTGCTGTTGCAGTTAATTCTTTCAACCGCTGTTCCTTTTCATCTCTGTATAATAGATTCATTGTTTCAAATGGAATGATGCGCCCATCTTTATGTACAATATGCACACAACTTTTTTTGATGGCACGCACATCAAAATCCCATGCATCAATAAAACGCATAATGATAATGCGGAACAGGTTGTCGTAATTTAAACCCGGTGCATAAATATCGGGCAAACAACAAAGTAACTGTTTCATATTTTCATCTACACGGTCAACTGAAATGCCCGTACTGAAAATTTGGATGAGCTGATCTTTTAATTCTGCATCCTGTTCATATACAATTGTGTTTCGCTTTGTGTTATCTAACAGTATAGCAGGATCAATATATCTTGTTAACGGCATTACCAGGTTGTTGAGCTTTAACGCATAACCCATCACCAACGCATCGGGATTACAAGGAACTGGCACAAGATCGTTTGACTCAAATATTTTTGTTTGCTCAAGTATTTTTCTTCTTACTTCTGTCAAAGTGATGCGATCGGTAGCAGGATCAAAATGTTCGTTACGTCCAGCAATTTGTGTTGGTTGAAATGTAACACCTCTGCAGCATTTTTGTTTTAAAGCAAACTCAATGATCTCACCAATTTCATCATCGTTCAATCCCTTTTGTAAGGTAACTACAAACGTAGTTGATATATTGAATTCGTTGAGATGCTCCAATGTTTTCATTCGTTCTTCTGTAAGATTTTTACCACGCAAGGTTTCCAATGCTGACGGTTTGAACGAATCCCATTGGAGGTACAATTCAAAATCGGGCATGTAAGAAGCTAAACGCTTTGTAAACTCTTTATCCTTTGCAATACGGATACCGTTTGTGTTCACCATCAGGTGACGGATAGGTTTTGTTTTTGCGATGTCCAGTATTTCAAAAAACTGTGGATGAATGGTTGGTTCGCCTCCACTGATCTGCACTACATCGGGTTCACCTTCATTCGCTACAATAATATCGAACATGCGTTCTACTTCTTCAATTGTTCGATGGCTGCCATAGTGCGGACTGCTCATTGCATAGCAGGTAGGGCAGGTAAGATTACATCGGTCAGTGATCTCTACCACACTTACACAACTGTGCTGCTCGTGATCCTGGCATAAACCACAATCATAAGGACAGCCGTAATGCGTATTGGTATTTGCTTTCAGTGGTGCTTCCGAAGCTTTATTATAATTGCGGATATTTTTATAATACTCGATATCGTCAGCGATCAGTACTTTATGAAAACCATGATCGGGACAGGTCTTCAACATATAGACATTGCCTTCTTCAAAGATAATTTTTGCATCTACTCTTCGTAAACACTCAGGACAAAGGCTTATAGTGAAATCGTAATAAGTATAATTTTTTACGGGCATAACATAAGATGTTTTTATAACTGTAACAAGATAATCGATAGATGTTAAATGAATTGTTGTTTTATTGACTGCTAAGTGCCGGCAGGGTTAGTAAGTTTTTTGGATAAATAATATAACGTGCATACCACAACAATCCTGCAAGTGCTGTTAACTGGATAACAGATAAACTAATTGCTAAACTGTAATGTGGTTTTATGAAATCGCAGAAAAAGCGAAATACACAATACCCGATCATAAACAGTTTAAAGTTTGCACCCTGTGCAAGTGTGGTCCGTTTGGCAAGTAAATAAATGAATAACCACAATAATAACAGATAACCAATTTCATATAATGTTACCGGATGCCGTTTAATGCCATCACCAAGATCCATACCTGTAAACATAGATGTTGCTGTGCCGTAAGTTTCTTCATACACACCCATGCTGAAACAGCCAATGCGGCCAACGATCAAACCCAATAATATGGGGTATGTAAACAGATCGCCACTCGCTTGTTTTTCGCCAATTATTTTCTTAATGAGCTCCACGCCAAATAAGCCACCAAGAAACCCACCTAATACTGTTTTGTTAGAATAGAAATACAAGAATACGTTTTCGGCTTTTGCAATTTGAGTTGGGTCTTCAAGTCCGCCGATAAGCCTGCTGCCAATTAACGAACCGAAGATGGCGCCAATAATGATCCACATGCGGTTTGTTTGTACAATGGAATCGCCTTGTTTTTTGCGCAGGAAAAGAAAATAGCGAAATGCAACAAAATAGGCAATCACTTCCAGTATGGAATGAAGTAAGATTTTCGATTCGCCAATTTCAACTACAAACGGGAATTGCAATGGGAATAATTTTAATGAAGATGCGTTTTATTCTTTTATCCAGAGTGTTTTATCGGGATAATTTTCCCAGGCTACAAGACCAATGTTTCGTGCGAAGTAAAATTTATAAACACCTGCTTGCTTATTTGTAGATGTATCAAGTTGAATAAGCTGGACATTCAAAAAAGTTTTTGCTCCAATCACTAAACTTGAATTGAATTTTGTAGTTATCGGCGATTGCAAAGATTCTGATTTTACGAAGCCTGTATCAGAAAAGGAGGGTGTTCCAAAGCTTGTAACACCCATACTTACATAAATAGATGACAGTTTTCCTTGTCCGCTTCCGGTAGGATCTGTTTTTGATGCTGTGATACTGAGTTTCTGAAAATTGTTGCCCTGCATGTTGGTGCCGCTTACCCACACATCTGCATTACAACCACGTCCGCATCCATAGCCACCACCTGTTCTCCCTTCGTATGATTCAGATTTTTGCACTGCTGCAATCCTGATCGTATCGGCTGTTCCAACATCATTCTTGTAGATGAGTAGTTGATCAGTTGTATAAGGCACCCATTGATCGAATTGTACATCGCTGAATGCAACACAGGTAATGGTTTTACAAGTGCATATCTGGCAGGAGTGATATGCGAAACCTGTAAACAGCAGTAAGCTTAGTTTTAGGAAGACATTTGTTTTTTTCATAGTAGCTAATAAGCGTATAAGATGACCAGTATACACTGGCAATCGCTGCATGGCAACTAAAATCTACATTTCACACTTCTCATCTTACCACCAAATAATTAAACATAGCTGTGCCTTGTTGTTGCATTATGCTCACCCAGAAAGGAACAATACCTTCCGCCATACGGGCATACTTGATGTCGCCGAGGTCGAGAATGTTTTCTGTTTTCCAGTTAAAATTATCAGCAAGCAATTGTTTAACGGTATTTTTTGCTTCTCCATCATTACCACAAATGAACAGGTTGTGATCGGCATTATTTACCAACGTTGCATCAACCATCAGCTTTGCAGTAACTGTATTCAAAGCCTTTACCACTTTTGCATCTTCCAGATGTTTTTGTATTTCTTCTCCCAGCGACCATGTGTTGCTGTATTCCGGTAACAATGAAGGCGGCATGCCATTCGAAAAATCGAGAGGATTGGTTACATCGATCACCACTTTGCGACTAAAATTATGATTGCCT
>JAKFDY010000197.1:0-1582 GCA_036675885.1 Lacibacter sp.
AATCAACTGAATAGATTCTTTCATTTGTTGCTGAATCAAATGAAGTTCATCTTTGTTTTTTTGTTTGCCATATTCTGCATTGGTGTCATGTGCAATGGCATCGGCAAGTGCTTCACCTTGTGCAGCATGTCGACGACGTACAATGAGTAAATAAATCCCCCACAGCATCAACCCGCATACATAACAAATCATTAAAGGCCAAAAGATTTTGGCTGGAATGACGTTATACATGGCCATTAGTGCGACAAAACCCGATATAGCCATAATAGCTTTAGGGTTGCTCACATACTGCCAAACATAACCTAAGACGTTATAAAATAAAGAATTCACAATACTCTCTTATTCTTTTTTAATTTAAATGGTTGGTTCTACAGGGATATTACTGTCTTCACACGCATGTAGAAAACAATGTGTAGACAATTGATCAGTGCTATAAATCATCGACATCAGCTCATCAGGCAAATGCATACTCAACATAAATCCAAAAACTTTGGCCAAATGCTGAGTATGTCCAAAGCTTTGTTTGGTATGAATGAAGTGATGCGATTCAATCCCACTTCGATCGAAAATTTGGTTAAGTTTTTTCATGGTTTGAATGTCTGTAATATCATCGAGCATCAGCACAAAAGGCTGAATATCTTTAAATTGTTCTAATTGCTTCATCGCTGGGGATGCAAACTGATTGGCAAGATTGGCCTCGTTTAGTGCAATCTTGAGTTGTTTTAAGGGTTTGATATCAAGTAATGGTAAAGAAGATGATGCTAAGCACCAACTAGAGGCATATTCAGCAGGCAAGTAATGGTCGGTTAACCATGTTTTTTCATCAAGCAGTTCTTGGTCAATTTCAGAATCTACATTCAGGATGAACGTGATTTCCTCTGACTGCTGAGAAATTTGTTCCAATAACAGCATCCAATCTTTATAGGCTGTTTCTTGACTGAAATAATGGTGCTCAAGATGAATTTGCTGCGTAATCACGCCCAGTGAACTTAAATAATCCTGTACGACACCACTGCTTTGTTCTTCATTCCAAACATGTAACATTGATTCAGGCAGCAGCATATGTATATTGATACGGTTTAATTTAGCAACCTGCTGCACATCAGGTTGTTCCTCTGGTTCATTGCTATCATATTCACTCGTAGGATCAATCCATGCCGGATGCATACGATATTCATAGGCCAATTCACTGTCATAAAATAAAGCCGATTGCTTTAAATGCTGTGAGATTTGCCACAATGTTTCTGCATGTTGTTCTAGTTGATGCTCGATCAGGGCTTGGATTCGCATATGGCGTGGATGATCAACGACTTCATCATCGTCCTGATTTGTAATGACATGATCTAGTGCATGTATGCGATAAGACAGCATCGGTAAGCCATAGGCATTTTGTAATTGCGTATCGAGCTCTGGGCTTTTAAATTTTTTAATCTCGTCAAGAATCTCGTCATTTTCCCCAAAGGCACTATATGCAGACGATGAATAAATATTCAGGTTCAACCACTGAACTTCAACAGGTTCAGCCTGTTGG
This sequence comes from Lacibacter sp., assembly GCA_036675885.1. GTDB lineage: Bacteria > Bacteroidota > Bacteroidia > Chitinophagales > Chitinophagaceae > Lacibacter. The sequence continues at coordinate 1,532 of JAKFDY010000197.1, forward strand.
TTCTCATCATCCGGATGCTGCTCTACTTGCGCTTGTTTTTGCTGCTCTTTG
>JAKFDY010000198.1:0-17449 GCA_036675885.1 Lacibacter sp.
ATATTTTCAAAAATTCACCGGAAGGCGATTCGAAAAATACAGCCCTGGCAGAACTGAAAACATTAAGAGCCTTTGCATATTGGGAACTGCTCGATATGTTTGGTAATGTGCCTTTGGATACTATTTATCCAAGCCCCGGTGTGCAGGCAAAAGCCACTCGTGCACAGGTGTTCAGCTTTGTAGAATCTGAATTAAAAGCAGCACTTCCTTATTTAAAAACTGCTACAGGCCCAACCACATACGGGAAAGTAACAAAATGGATGGCGAATGCGTTGCTGGCAAAACTTTATTTGAATGCTGATGTGTATGCAGGTACTCCTAAGTACAACGAAGCAATTGCTGCCTGCGATGCTGTTATCAGTTCCGGAAACTTTGCAGTGGAAGCAAGAAGTACTTATCTCAACCAGTTTTCACCAACAAACGGGCCTTCATACAAAGAGTTTATTTTCGCCATCCCTTACGATCCATCTACAAGTAATGGTTATTTATTTTACGGCCGTTACGATCTTAACCGTAACCTTGGTATCAAGTATCGTTATTCAGGAAGTACTCCGGGTACCTATACATTTAATCAGATCATCGTGAATCAAACAACCGGAAATGGTTTGATCAATGCAAGACCCAGCGGGCCCCGTGCTACTTTATCAAGTTTCTACAACAGTTATTTTGCTGCTGATGCCAATGATATCAGGAATAATCAATGGCTGGTGGGTAATCAATTCTGGCCTGATGGAAGCCCGATTATGGTGAAAACTACTAAAAAAGGTTATGACCAGTTTTATACCGGATCCGATGGTGCCACTACTTATACCTATCAACTTTATATTGATTCAGTTATTTCTGCCAGGTTAGATCCTGCTGTTATTGATTTAGGTAACGATGAAGTTGCATGGAACATGGGTATCCGCAATATCAAGTTTTATCCGGATGCGAATTCTTCCAGCCGTAACCAAAGTAACGATGCACCAATATTCCGTTATTCTGATATTCTTTTGATGAAAGCGGAAGCTATCTTAAGAGGTGGTACAGCCACAAGTGGTCACACTGCTCTTTCGCTTGTAAATATGGTACGCAGCAATCGCAGTACTTCCGCTGCTTGGGCTACTGTAACACTTGACGATTTGTATGCAGAACGTGCACGTGAATTTTCATGGGAGTGCTGGCGCAGAAATGATATGATCCGTTTTGGAAAATATGAAAACAGTTATGGTTTTAAAACCAATGCAGATACCTATCGTCGTATTTTCCCAATTCCAACTGCGGCAATGAACACAAATCCAAAACTTACGCAAAACCCAGGTTACCCTCAATAATGCTTCTCAGCAGTTAGGTTTTATAATCAATAGTTAATCACCCCGGGGTTGTCAAGCCCCGGGATTTTTCTATCACGTATATTTATTGCATGCAATCACTACTTCGAAAAGTTATTCTTCTTGTTGTTGTTGTTTTGGGCTGTCAGCATCAGCAGGCACAGGTATTGGTAAAAGATTCAGCTGCATTACCAAAAGCAGATGCAAGGTTGATTAAGAAAGACAGAGCCCTGCATTTTATTGCGATGGGCGATTGGGGGCGCAATGGTGCCGATCATCAACGACAGGTGGCAATGCAAATGGGAGCAACGGCTAAAGAAATCGGTTCGATGTTTACCATTGCAACAGGCGATAATTTTTATCCCAGTGGTGTTATCAGCGAGTGGGATCCTTTATGGAAATATTCCTTTGAAGATATTTATACCGAGTTTCATTTGCAATGGGATTGGTATCCGGTACTCGGTAATCATGATTATAAAAGCAATCCTGATGCACAGGTAAAATATTCATCCATCAGCAGACGATGGAAAATGCCTGCACGGTATTACAGCAAAACAATTGCAATCAATGGCGATACAACGCAGCAGGTATTGCTTGTGTTTATCGATACCAATCCATTAATCCCTGAATTTTATAAAAATGCAGAGTATGGCCCAAACGTAAAAGGGCAGGACACAACAAAGCAAAAGCGGTGGATGCAGAAATTGCTCAGTACAACATCACCCAACATTAAATGGAAAATTGTAGTAGGACATCATCCCATGTACACAGGAGGCAGTCGTACCGATGGTTACGATACTAAAGCCATACGTAATACATTACAACCGATGTTCGATAAATATAAAGTGGATGTTTATCTCGCCGGGCATGAACATAGTTTGCAGCACATGCAATCTTCCGGTAACATGCACCATATCATTTCCGGTGCAGCATCAGAAAAAACACCTGCACGTTTAATTGAAAACAGTTTGATGTCTGCTTCTGAATATGGTTTCTTTGTATTTTCAGTTACAGGCAATGAGTTGTTACTGCAGGCAGTGAATGATACAGGAAAAATTATTTATACTTATACGATAAAAAAATAGTTCTCGTTTTTTGAATACACAAGAAGTAAATAACAAACCAACTACAGCTAACAGCAGGCTTTTATCGCTTGATGCTTTGCGTGGCTTTGATATGTTCTGGATCGTAAGTGGTGAAGGAATCATTCATGGCTTCGCCAATGCAGTAAAACAAACACATGGATTGCAGCAGGATGCAGTAAGCTGGCAGATGCAGGTAACAGATGAGCTTGGGTTCTTTGAAAAACTGACCGTGCATGCAAGCAATCAACTGCATCACACAGTATGGAATGGATTTACGTTCTATGATCTTATTTTTCCGCTGTTCATTTTTATTGCAGGCATCAGCATGCCGTTTTCTTACAGTAAACAGTTAAGTGCCGGTGCTGATGCAAAAAAGAAAATCTATCGTTCGCTGATCAAACGAACAATATTATTGCTGTTACTCGGTATGATCGTAAACGGCTTGCTGCAATGGAAAGGCTATGAACAAACACGTTTTGCAAGTGTACTTGGAAGAATTGCATTGAGTTGTTTTTTTGCTGCACTCATTTATTTAAACAGTTCATTGCGCTGGCGTATTGTTTGGTTCGCAGGAATACTGTTAAGTTATTGGCTGATGATGGAATTCATTTATGTTCCAGGATTTGGCGCAGGCGTATTAACAGCCGAAGGAAATGCTGCTGCATGGATCGATCAGTTATTATTACCAGGCAAAATGCATCGACCAACATACGATCCTGAAGGAATACTTTCTACCATTCCTGCAATTGCTACTGCGTTGCTCGGCATTTTTACAGGTGAGTTTTTGCGTTTGCAACAAACAACTCCACAAAAAAAAGTATTGTATTTATTGGTTGCCGGAGCAGCATTTGTGGTTGTTGGTTGGCTTTGGGGTTTTGTATTTCCCATCAACAAAAATATTTGGACGAGTTCCTTTGTCCTTTATACTGGTGGATGGAGCTTGCTGCTGCTTGCACTGTTTTATGTTGTGATTGATGTGTGGGACTTCAAAAAATGGAGTATGCCATTTATGTGGCTCGGTTGCAATTCAATTCTCATTTATATGGCTGCACATGGTATTGTAAACTTTATGTCAACTTCTGAATTTTTATTTGGCGGCACGGTTCAGTTAGTGGAAGCCAAATGGCAGGAAGCATTTTTATGGATCGGTGTTGCCCTTATACAATTTGCAGGATTATATCTCATGTATAAACGAAAATGGTTTTTAAAACTATAACAATCTTTCAAAACGAAAGCGTTAACGAAATTGCTTATGCATACATTACAACTTGCTGATTACATTGTCTTCTTTATCTACTTTATTGCTATATCGGCTTACGGGTATTATATTTTTCATAAGAAAAAATCGAAAACCGCCAGCTCAAAAGATTTCTTTTTAGCTGAAGGTTCGTTAACATGGTGGGCCATTGGCGCATCACTCATTGCATCAAATATTTCTGCCGAACATTTTATTGGCATGAGTGGTTCTGGTTTTGCATTAGGACTTGCCATCTCTACTTACGAATGGATGGCTGCTGCAACACTCATTATTGTTGCTGTTTTTTTGATTCCGCTTTATCTCAAGAATAAAATTTATACCATGCCGCAGTTCCTGGCAAAACGGTATAACGATAAAGTGAGTACCATCATGGCTGTGTTCTGGTTACTGGTGTATGTATTTGTGAATCTTACGTCCATTATTTATCTCGGTGCATTGGCCATCTCCTCTATTTCTCCCATCAGTTTTGAATGGAGTATTGTTGGTTTAAGTGTGTTCTCCATCATTGTAACACTCGGCGGTATGAAAGTGATCGGTTACACCGATGTGATACAGGTATTGGTATTGCTGATCGGTGGATTGGTAACAACCTATCTTGCATTATCATTACTGGCAGATAAGTTTGGCTTTGATGGAAATATCCTGGAAGCATTGGGTGTGTTACGTAAAGAAGCACCCGAACATTTTCATATGATCTTCGATAAAACAAGTCCGCATTACAAAGAGTTGCCGGGCATGTCGGTGTTGATTGGTGGTATGCTCATTAATAATCTGGCATACTGGGGTTGCAATCAATACATCGTTCAACGTGCATTGGGTGCCGATTTAAAAACTGCCCGTAACGGAATTTTATTCGCCGCATTTTTAAAACTCTTGATCCCTGTTATTGCAGTATTGCCCGGTATCACTATGTATGTGTTGCATCAGAACGGAATGTTTCAACAGGAAATGGCTGATGCTGCGGGAACGATCAAGCCTGATCATGCATACCCCACATTAATGAATTTATTACCTGCCGGTTTAAAAGGTGTAGCCTTCGCTGCATTAACTGCTGCTATTGTGGCATCGCTTGCAGGAAAAGCAAACAGCATCTCAACTATTTTTTCACTCGATATTTATAAAAAATATTTTAACAAAGAGGCATCTGAAAGGAAGTTGGTGCTTACGGGCCGTTGGGCTGTGATCATCTCCATGGTTATTGCTGCAATTGTTACGCCTGCGTTGAAATCACTTGATCAGGCTTATCAATTCATACAGGAATATGTTGGCTTCTTTTCACCTGGTGTGTTGGCAATTTTCTTATTAGGGATGTTCTGGAAACGTACAACAGCTGCTGCTGCATTGGCAGGTGCGCTGTTAACCATTCCGGTTTCAACGGTATTAAAATTTTTGCCGGTGTGGACGAATGGCGGTTTTCCGGATTATCCTTTTCTCGATCGTATGACGATCACCTTCTTTGCAATTGTTGCGATCATGGTTAGTATGAGTTTGCTGAAACCAAACAAGCCGGGTGATACGCACACAATTGAAGTTGATAAATCAATGTTCAACGTTTCAACAGGCTTTATCATTGGCTCTGTTATAATTTGTGGGATACTGGCAGCATTATATACCGTGTTCTGGTAACCGAAGTGCAGCAGTTTAAAATTTTCAGATATGAAAAAGATGAACCGAACTGATTTTTTAAAAATAGGAACAATGGCGGCATTGAGTCCGTTGTTTGTAAAAGCAAATGGTACAGATGCGCAAGCGACAGACAGCGATCTGATGAAGCGATTGATCGCTGCAAATGACAAACAGGTTGCATTGTTGTTAGAATCTGTTCAGGAAGGGAAGCTGCGGTTCAGCAGGATGATCGCTTATGATATTGCGGTGTTAGCAGCATCGTATTGTGCAATAGGTTCGGCATATTATCATGCACCGCTTATCATTAGCAAGTTAGATCTGCTCTTGAAGTTTTTAGCATCAGCACAATCAGAAGATGGAACAGTGAATGTAGGTAATCTTGAATCGCCGCCTGATACTGCTTTTGTAATGGAGATACTTTGTCCGGCTGCTGCTATTTTCCAAAAAGAAAAAACAAAAGAAGCAGAGGTCATCAGGCAACAACTGAAAAGCATTATTCTCAAAGCAGGAGAAGGATTAGTTGTTGGCGGTATTCACACGCCGAATCATCGTTGGGTGATCTCGGCAGCATTATCGCAGATCAATGCATTGTATCCAAACAAAAAATATATCAACCGCATTAATGAATGGTTAGATGAGGGCGTTTTCATTGATGAAGATGGGCATTATCCTGAACGCAGCGGCATTTATTCAGGTGTGGAGAATGCAGCGTTTATTACAATCGGCAGATTAGCGAATAAGAAAGAACTGTTTGGATCTGTTCGCAAAAACCTTTCGATGTATTACTATTACATTGAACAAAACGGCGACCTTGTAACAAATGATTCAAGAAGACAGGATCAGTATTTATCAGCAGCAAAACCTGTTACCTTGTTTTACCTGCAGTACAGGTATATGGCTATCCGTGATAACAACCGGCATTTTGCTGCTATTGCAAAAATGATCGAATCGTTACCCGGTTTTGAAAAAGATATTCTCACACGATCATTGTTTTACTTTTTAGAGAATGAAACATTGCAGCAGGAGTTGCCAACTGCTGCATCATTACCTGATCGATATGAAAAGCTGTTCTCTACTTCGCATCTCTTACGCATCAAAGAAAAAAATGTAACAGCTACATTGTTTGGTGGTGTTGACTGGCCGTTTATTGTTGCATCGGGCCGGTCCAATTCTCCCGACTTTTTTTCTTACCGTAAAGGCAATGCAATATTGAAGTACATGCGGCTATCAACAAGCTTTTTCAGCATGGGTTATTTTTACAGCGAGGGATTAAAGAAAGTTGGCAATAAATATATACTGCATAAAAAACTGGAAATACCTTATTACCAGCCATTACCAAAAGAGAAGCGTAATAAGAAAGGTGATTATAAATTATCGCCCAGTATCGATGATCGTTTCTGGAATAAAATGGATTTTAAAAACCGACCGGTGAGTAATGTAAAAACATTAGACACAACTATTACACTTACAAATACCAACGGCGTTATTGAACTGGAATTTGAGATCAATGGTTTGAAAGAAGTACCGGTAACAATTGAATTGTGTTTTGCAAAAGGCGGAACATTAACCGGCACAACTGCTGCTGAAAATAACAACAACTTCCTGGAGCAAGGTACAGGTGAATATAGTTTTGGTAATGATGTAATTCGTTTTGGCCCTGGTAATGCAACACATAAAATGATCACTAATCTCGAGGGCGAACGTTACGGTACGCATTTCGGCAGCTTACGTACAGAGGGCGAGCACGTTTATATCACCGGCAAGACTCCTTTTAAACACAAACTTACATTCAGTTAAATGAAGGCAAGTAAAATTCAATAGAATTACAAAACGATGAAGTGTGCGACGCAACAAAAGTTAAATAGAAGTAGTACAGCAGGGTACATACAAAGAATAATCAGTCTGCTGATCTTTGCGTTACTAATGCAATATGCATCTGCGCAAAACTTAGTGCAGTATGTGCAGCCATTGGCAGGCACTGCATCTGCAACAACCATCAGCGCGGTAAAACACAGCGAAGCGGGTGGAACAGAGGCAAACGCCAATACCATCCCGGCAGTTACATTGCCTTTTGCCATGACGCAATGGACTGCACAAACAAGACAAACAGAAAATAAATGTGTGCCACCTTATTTCTATAAAGATTCGTTGCTTACAGGTTTTCGTGGTTCACATTGGTTGAGCGGCTCCTGTACGCAGGACTATGGCAGCTTTACCATTATGCCCGTTGTTGGTGGTTTAAAAACATCGGCGAAAGATTATGCTGTATCTTTTTTGCATAAAGATGAAATCACTTCACCAAGTTATTATAAACTCATTGCAGGATCTGTTACAACAGAAATTACATCCTCCTTACGTTGCGGAATGTTGCAGTTTACCATGCAGAAAGATGATAGTTTGTATATGTTGGTTACACCCAACAGTGATTATGCAAAAGGATTTGTAAAAGTTGATGCGAGGAAAGGAGAGATATGGGGTTATAATCCGGCTCATCGTATTTACCAGGGTTGGGGTGAGCCAACCGGTTTCAGCGGATGGTTTTATATTAAAGTAGAAAAGTCGTTTACAAAGAGTGGAACGTTTAGTGATGTTGAAATTTTTACAAACGATAGTATAAAGGATAAGAAAAATGCAGGTGCATTTGTTGGCTTTGTGTTGAAGAAAGGTGAACAGCTTAGTTTACGCATTGGAACATCGTTCAGCAGCCTTGAAGGAGCAAAGAAAAATCTTGCAACTGAAATTGGGAATAAAAGTTTTGATGCTATTCGCACTGCTGCAACGCAAATATGGGAGAAAGCATTGGGACAGGTGCAGGTGCAAACTTCAAATGAAAAAGACAAACGTATCTTTTATACAGCCATGTACCATTCCATGCAGCATCCCCGATTGTTTAATGATGTGGATGGTACTTATCCTTCGTTTGCTGGGAATGCCCAGCTGAAGAAAATAAATGGCAACTATTATGATGATTTTTCGATGTGGGATATTTATCGTGCACAACTTCCGTTATTTGAAATTTTAAATCCAAACATCACGAATGATTTTGTCCGTTCATTGATATTGAAAGGTGAGCAAGGTGGTTGGTTGCCCATCTTCCCTTGCTGGAATAGTTATACCGCAGCTATGATCGGCGATCATGTAACGGCCTTTATTGCATCGGCTTACAACAAAGGCATTCGTAATTATAATGTGGCATCAGCTTATCAACTCATGCGTAAGAATGCATTTGAAACACCAGGAACTTTTACTGAATATAAAAATGGCATGGGAAGGAGAGCATTGACTTCTTATCTCAAATATGGGTTTATACCAATGGAAGACAGCGTGCAGGAAGCCTTTCATAAAAAAGAACAGGTGAGCCGCACATTGGAATATGCGTTTGATGATTATGCATTATCGGTTGTGGCAAAGGGATTGAATAAAACAGAAGATCATAAACAACTGCAACAACGGGCGCTCAATTATAGAAATGTATTTGATCCTTCCGTTGGTATGATGCGTGGAAAAAATGCTGATGGCAGATGGTTTACATCGTTCAATGTAGATAAACGTGAATCATATATTACTGAGGGAACTCCAAGACAGTATACTTTTTATGTGCCGCAGGATATTCCCGGTCTTGCAAAGCTGATGGGTGGCACAAAGAATTTTGAAAATGCATTGGATAGTTTGTTTATGAAGAATGAATACTGGCATGGCAATGAACCTGGTCACCAGATTCCGTTTTTGTATAACTATATTTCATCGCCGTGGAAAACACAAAAGTATGTGAGAACTATTTTAACTGAAGAATATAGCGATGGGGCCGGTGGTTTAAGTGGTAATGATGATGCCGGACAAATGAGTGCCTGGTATGTATTTGCTGCTATGGGTTTTTATCCGGTTGATCCAGTTTCGAACAACTACCTGTTGACTTCATCTTTGTTTGATAAAGTAACCTTGAAGTTGCAGGGCAATAAACGATTCGAACTTCGTACGCACAAAACATCAGCAACTGCTCTTTATATTCGGCAGATAAGATGGAATGGTAAACTATACAATAAAAATTTCATCACTTACTCAATGATCATGCAAGGTGGCAAACTGGAAATGTGGTTAACCAATCAACCAACACAATGGGGTTCATCTTCTTTAAGTCGTCCAACAGGTTTAACGAATTAAAAAATTTTTCTCATGCTAAAGATTAAAACATATTTCATTATTGTGTTTTCGTTCATCAGTTTTTATGCAGTAGCGCAACAAGGTAACAGGCAAAAAGTTTTTGTAGTAAAAGATTTTGGTGCTGTTGGCGATGGTAAAACAGATGATGCAGCAGCTATTCAAAAAGCAATTGATGCAGCACATGCAGCAGGTGGCGGAATGGTGTTGTTTACCGCACCGTTTGTGTACATGGCAAGTCCGTTCAATGTAAAGTCGAATATTGAAATGCATTTGCAGGGAGGTGCAAAGATCCTTGCAAACCCCGATGAGAAAGTATATACAAAAAGTGCATTCCGCAGTAATCCCGGAGAAGGAACCATCTGGATCGGCGGAGAGAATGTTGAGAATTTCACCATCAGCGGTAATGGAGAAATTGATGGCAACGGCATTTCATTCATGGGTGCTGAGTTAGAAGATTCGTATGAACTGAAACCATTCAATGTGCTTGATCCCCGTCCGCATGTGTTAACGATTGTTGGTGGAAAGAATATCCGCATCCGTGATATCAAGATCGGTAACTCTGCATACTGGACCATTCATTTAATTGGCTGCAATGATGTTGTCATCAACGGCATTACTTTACTCAACAGTTTAAAAGTGCGTAACAGCGATGGTATTGATCTTGACCACAGCAAGAATGTTCGCATCAGCAATTGTTATATTGAAAGTGGCGATGATTGCATTTGTTTAAAGAACCGCAGAGAGTATGAAGAGTTTGGTGCATGCGAAAATATTACAGTCACCAATTGTACCATGACATCGAGAAGTTGTGCAATCAAGATCGGTTCCGAAAATATGGACACCATCAGGCAAGTGCTGATCGATAATTGCATCATCAAAAAAAGTAATCGTGGTATTGGTATTCAAAACAGGGATGAAGGTGTGGTAACTGATGTCGTCTTCTCCAACATGATCATTGAAGGACATTTGTTCAGCGATGTGTGGTGGGGAAAAGCAGAGCCGATTTACGTAACAGCATATCGTCGTGCAAAGATCAATCACAAAGATGCCAATTGGCGTTTTCCCAAAGGAGCAACAGAAGGGAAAGTTGGTATGGTGAAAAATATTTACTTCAGTAACATCAAATGCACAAGTGAGAATGGTGTGTATGTAAGTGGCGAGTCGCAGGATAAAATTCAGAATATTGTATTCGACAATGTAGATGTATTCATCAATAAAACAACAACTATTCCCGGTGGCGTGTATGATCGAAGGCCTGCTAACGTAGAAGGTTTCGTAAAAGGAACAACGGCTGGTTTTTATTTCGATGCAGCAAAGAAGATCGTAATGCGGAATTGTTCGGTAGAGTGGGGCGATAGTAAGTCTGCCTATTTTTCAAATGCCATCAGAAAAATAAATGTTGCAATACTGCAACGCAGTAATTTTGCCGGCACATCTGCTTTCCCAACAAAAGTGAAAACAATCAACGAATAAACGAACGATCATTTACAATGAATCAGAAATCAGCAGGCTTAATTGAAACAATGCGTTGGTACGGCCCAAACGATCCTGTTTCACTTTCAGATATTGCACAGTCAGGATGCAGCGGTGTTGTAACGGCACTGCATCATATCCCCAATGGTGAAGTATGGACGGTTGAAGAAATCAACAAGCGTATTGCTGAAGTGGAAGCTGCCGGTTTAACATGGGATGTTGTGGAAAGTGTACCGGTGCATGAAGCCATCCGTCGTCAATCCACCGGCTTTGAACAATACATTGAAAATTATAAACAGTCGGTGCGAAATCTTGGTGCATGTGGTATCAAAGTAGTAACGTATAATTTCATGCCTGTTCTTGATTGGACAAGAACTGATCTTTATTACACGATGCCCGATGGCAGCAAAGCTTTGCGCTTCGAACGTGCCGCATATATTGCGTTTGATGTTTTTATTCTCGAACGCAAAGGAGCAGCAGATGAATATACTGCAACTGAATTGGAGAAAGCGAAAGCAAGATTGCAAACTATGACGGAAGACGAAAAGCAATCGCTCATCCGCACTGTCATTGCAGGGTTGCCCGGTAGTGAAGAAAGTTTTACTGTAGCTGATTTTGCAAAAGCATTATCTGCTTATGATACAATTGATGCAGCAAAACTCAAACAGTATTTAATTTATTTTCTGCAACAGGTAACACCGGTGGCAGAAGAGGCAGGTGTGCAGTTGGTGATCCACCCCGATGATCCACCTCATGCAATTTTTGGTTTACCACGTGTGGTAAGTACAGAAGCAGATATCAATGATCTTATCGCTGCTGTTCCATCACCTGCAAATGGGTTATGTTTCTGCACAGGAAGTTTTGGTGTGCGTGCAGACAATGATCTGCCCGGTATGGTGAAGCGTTTAGGCAGCCGCATTCATTTCTTACACTTACGCAGCACACAACGCAATGCAGATGGCGATTTTTATGAAGCCAATCATCTCGAAGGAAATGTAGATATGTATGCGGTGATGAAAGAAGTAGTATTGCTGATGAAAAAAGAGAACAGGCGTATTGTTGTTCGTCCTGATCATGGTCATCAAATGCTCGATGATCTCAGTAAAAAAACGAATCCCGGTTATAGTGCTATTGGCCGCTTGAGAGGATTGGCTGAATTAAGAGGGCTTGAGCTTGGCATCAGCCGTTCACTATGATGTTGCAATAATGCTCACAACTTTTTTTAAAGCGTGCTTTTTGTTTCTTCTATTATGTAATGACAAGTGAATTTTGCTTTTCAGTGATCAGTTCATGATGCTGATAGATCATTACTTTCATTATCATACAGCCTCTTTCGCTGATCAGTATGTTTAATAGTTTTACAAAACATCATTTGCGATCATCATATCAATCCAATCTGATTCAAAAGATCACAACGAAAGTATTGTCGCTGAGGGGTGCCCACAATTCAATTTTAGGCAACCGTTTGCGCATACAACTTATAGGTAAACCATATTACATTAGTAGACCTTAAATCCTCCAGCCTTATCGATGAACAGTGATTAAACAGTTTTGAAGACTGTTAGTGAATGCTATTGCCATAACAATTTAACCAGTACAATAACTGCAAATATTTTTTTTATTCAACAACCAAAACTGTTATTCATGAAAAGAAACAGAATCCTGCAAAGTGCAGCATGGCTATTGCTATGCATGCTGCTTAATTATTCTGCAACAGCGCAGAGTAAATCGAAACCGCCATTATGGGTTACTATGATGGATGATCCGAATGTAAATTATTTTGAAGCGGTTAAAAATTTCAATAACTATTGGAAAAACCGTGAAAAACCGGTTGAAGAAGGGGAACTATTTGAATCGGTTGGAGACAAAGAAAAAGAAGAATCGATCAAACGAAAGAAAGGAAGATTAAAAGCGGAGGACCCGGCACAGAAATATGCGTTTGCGTACAAACGCTTTTTGTGGTGGATGAGGGAGATGGAGCCTTTTGTGCAACCAGACGGTCGCATCAAAGGAATGAATGAGCGCATCAATGAGTGGCGAACACAGCAACAGCAGCGAAAGATACAGGAACAGAAAGATAAAGGGAAAACATCTGACCAATAATTGAAAACGATTGTTTGATTAACCAACAACTACTGTAAAATGAAAAAAATATTTCTTACTACGATCGCAACGACCGTATTTGCTCTTTTATTCTATTATCCTTCATCGGCACAATCCAACAACTGGATAGAGATCGGCCCGATTGCTTTCCCAACAAATGTTTCAGGACAGATCAACGGTATTGGCCGTGTTTCGCAAATAAAATTCGATCCGGTAAATCCGCTGCGTATGTATGCCGTGTTACCACACAGCGTTTTTGTGAGTAATGATACTGCAACAACATGGGCCGTTATACCGGGCACAAATGTATTTCCAACCGGAACCGGTCTTGCATCCATCTGTATTGATCATACAAACAATAATGTTTTGTATTTAGGATCAGGTGATGCAAATTATTATAGCACAGGCAGCGGTGTATGGAAATCGACAGATGGCGGCGTTACATTCAACCTGAGTAATACGGGTATGGGTAACAAACTGGTAATAGAAATTTTAATGTCGCCAACAAATAACAATGTATTGGTAGCAGCTGCAAATGATGGGTTGTATAAAACAACAAACGGTGGTGCTACATGGACACTCACTTCACCTGTTGCACAAATGACAGATATGTGCATGAAAGCAGAGGCCAACAGCAACACACTGTATGCTGTTGCAAGAAACAATCAGAATATTTATATATCAACTGATTTCGGAAGTACATGGACAACTACTTCACTCAGTGCTACATTGCCTTCTAATGGAGGGAGGTTAGCAGTTACGCCTGCTAATCCAAACGTTATATATGTGGGATATGTAGGTAGTAATACAACAGGCCCGGTAAAAGGCGGTATCATTTATCAATCAGTTGATGGTGGGGCAAACTTTACCATGAAGAAAGGAGATGATTCTCCAAACCTGAACGGGTATAATGGAACTTCAACCGGGCAGGGAAATTACAACTGGGATATTGAAGCCGATCCAACGGATGCTAATACGCTTTATACCTGCGGGCATATTATCTGGAAGAGTACCAACGCAGGAACATCATGGACACAGGCACAGGCAAGCTGGGCTTATATTCTTCATACCGATCAGCATCATCTTATTTTCAACCCGAATAATTACAACCAGTTTTTCAATGCCAACGATGGTGGTGTATGGGTAAACAGAGATCGTGTAGCTACCAATACATGGACACCCAAATCAAATGGAATGGCCGGTACAGAATTTTACAGTTTCGGCAACAGCCATGGTTACAAATACCTCATTGGTGGTGGAACGCAGGATAATGGTGAAGTATTTTATAAAGACAATACCTGGAAAACCAATCGTGGTGGAGACTGGAGCAGTAAATATTTTTTCGATAATACCAACGTTGGCAGGGCGGTGTATGTAGAAAATGGCCAATACCGGGACCTGATGAATGCACCTTCAGGATCACAGGTTTCGCTTGGTATTCCGGGCACAGCAAGTAACAATGATCTGTATGCGGCTTCTTACCAGGATGCTAATGCAGGATTCTATGCACAAAGCAATACATCAGGAGCTGTGTATGCGCTGTATAAAACCAGCAACCTGCAAGCAGCAACACCTGTATGGACAGCTATGAATGGCTTTGCGCCAACAACGCAGATGTATGCAATGGCTGTTTCGCCTGCTGATGCAAACGTGTTATATGTATTGCAAAAAAATAAAACAATCGTACGGAGTACCGATGCATTGGGTGCTGCAACATTTACAACCGTTACCCCTGCTCCAATGCCATCGGGCACACCGCAACGTGGTAGTTTAACAGTGTTCAAAAGCGGCATTGTATATATGTCGAGTGATGGATATATCTATCGTTCTGCCGACCAGGGTGTAACATGGATCGCAGTAGGAAGTGGCCCTGTGACAACAACAATAAACAGTCAGCGGGTCATTAAGCTTATAGCAGATACATCGCAAGCTGCAAGCGAAATTGTGTATGCTATTACTGCGCAGTCTGTTTATTACAAAAAAACAAGCATCAGCGATTGGGCTTATCTTGGTGGCAGCAACTTACCCACTATTGCAAGCACAACAGGTATGGATATTTTTTATGATGCCAACAATTCAAGCAATAGCGTTTTGCGTATTTCAACTTACGGCAGAGGTATATGGGAATGCTCCCTGCAAAGTGCAGGTGGTGCATCACCAGTGGTGAATATAACATCGCCATTGAATAACGCTGCTGTTGCAATAGGTTCTTCGTTACAGATTAATGCTACAGCAACTGATGCTGATGGAAGTATTACGAAAGTGGAATTTTTCCAGGACGGTATTAAAATAGGTGAAGATTTTACATCACCTTACACGTATACGGTGAACAACATTGCCGCAGGTGGTTATGTCTTTACTGCAAAAGCAACAGACAACAGCGGTTCTTATGTTACTTCTGCCCCTGTAAATGTAAATGCCATTGTTACCTGCCCGGGCTCTACCAACGTATCGAAAGGGAATTTGAATGTATTCTATTTCGACAGCCAGGAATTATCGGGTGAAAACGGTGCTGTGACAAATGCGTTTGATGGAAATACATCAACAATCTGGCATACACAATGGTCGGGAACTGTTGCTCCTTTGCCACATGAAGTACAATTATCATTAGGTACAACGTATACCGTAAATAGCTTTAAATATTTACCACGTCAAACCGGAACAAATGGACGTGTAGGTCAGTATGAAGTATATGTTTCAACCGATTCTTTGAATTGGGGTGCTGCAGTTGCTACAGGAACTTTTGCAAATGATGCTACTGAGAAAGTAGTGAACTTTACTGCAAAGCAAGGAAAGTTTGTACGCTTCCGTGCATTGAGTGAGGTAAACGGAAACCAATATACATCTGCAGCAGAAATGAATGTAGGTATCTGCAACCCGGGTATTGCTCCAACAGTTTCTATTACATCACCGGCTAATGATGCAACATTTACAGCGCCTGCATCAGTTACTATTAATGCAACTGCAAATGATGCCGACGGCACGGTAAGTAAAGTGGAATTTTTCCAGGGCACTACAAAGCTCGGAGAAGATCTTACAGCACCGTATAGCTTTAACTGGACCGGTGTAGCTGCAGGTAATTATTCACTTACTGCAAAAGCAACAGATAATGATGGAATCACTGCAACTTCATCTGCAATTGCAATTACAGTTACAAGTACGAATATACTTCCAACAGTTTCTATTACTTCACCAGCTAACAATGTAACATTCAATGCGCCGGCTGCCATTACCATTAACGCCACTGCAAGTGATGCCGATGGTACCGTTAGCAAAGTGGAATTCTTCCAGGGTAGTACAAAGCTGGGCGAAGACCTTACAGCTCCTTACGGTTTTAACTGGAGTAATGTAGCTGCAGGAAGTTATATGCTTACAGCGGTAGCAACAGATAATGACGGAGGAGTTACCACATCAGGTTCAATCGCAGTGAGTGTTATTAATACAACAATTGTTACACCCATCGCTGATGCCTATGTGCGTGATGGCAATAGTTATAAGAATCAAAATTATGGTACATCTACTGCTCTTACTGTTAAGAAGGATGTAACAAGTTATAACAGGGAAGTATTCCTCAAGTTTGATCTCAACGGATTGTCGTCATTCAACACCGCAACTTTGCGCTTGAATATTGCAGCAGCCAATACAACAGCAACTAACACAACATGGCAGGTATATTATGTGCCAACTGATACATGGACAGAGACTGGCATTAAATGGAACAACAAACCTGCTTCAACAACATTGCTGGCTACCATACAAGGGCAAAGCAGCGGTTGGGCTGAGTGGACTATTACACCTCAAGTGTTGAATGAACTAGCTGGTGACAAGATCCTTTCTTTACGAATAATATCAACCGTGATAGATGCGGCATCTGATGTCACCTTTGATTCAAAAGAAGTAAGCAACAGCAGCATTAAACCGCAATTGTCCCTTACCAATACACCTGGCAGTGGCACAAATGGTACGCCGGTTACAATTGCAGCAGAGGTGTTCACACTCAAAGCATGGCCTAACCCAAGCAGACAAGAGTTTACACTTGATATTACCGGCAGCAGTTTAGAAAAAGTACATATCAGGATCACGAATAATTATGGACAAGTAGTTGAACAAATAACTACTACCAGCAACCAGATCGTGAGCTTTGGTGACAAACTGCAACCTGGGGTATATTATGTTGAAGTTCGCCAGGGTGAAACACGCAAATTGGTTAAATTGATTAAACTGTAACAGATTCCAGGTGTTTTTATAAATCCATACCATGTGAGGAATAATCAGTAAAACAACGGCTTGTTTTACAAGTAAAGAGGCTATCTTCTATGTAGAAAACCAAGCTTCAAGACAGAAAATTTCAATATTGCACCAGCCTTCGGGTTGGTGCAATTCTTTTCAGGTCCTATAAAAACAATCTTCTCTTAACAGACATCGCATTACCG
>JAKFDY010000199.1:0-7732 GCA_036675885.1 Lacibacter sp.
GATTTGTAACGGCTTGCACGACCAAGAATTTCTTCAAAGTACACCCAGCTTGCATAACCATTTAAAATAACATCAGTACCATCATTGGTAAGTTGTGTCTCTTTTTTTGTATTGAGGTTGATTGTAAAGAGATTGTTGTTGCGTGTAAAAGCAACATATTGTTTATCGGGTGAAAGAACAGCATTCTTTTCTTCATCTGCATTGTTGGTCAAACGTGTTTCTTCGTTTGCCATTTTCAAAAACAGATCCTTGTCTTTATAAATAATTTCCGGCACCACCACCATAATATGCATGTCAGGTGCTTTGTAGTCGGTTTCTTTTCCTGTTTTAATGTCGTGCACATATTGTTTTCCTTCACGACGAATAATGAAACTGTTATCGCCTGCCCATTCTACAAATTGTGGCAATGGCTTGGTTACTTTCTGTGCTGCTCCTTTGAGCATCTGATCGGTGGTTAATGCTGTTTGAGCCGATGTTGCTGAGGCAACAATCATCCACAACAGAAACAATCCTGTTTTTCTCATGCTTGAATTTTTTTAAGAGGATGAAGATAATTTTTTTGCTGATAGCCTGCCGGCGAATTGGATGAGTGGAATAAAAAAACCGCAGCTGTTGCCAACTGCGGTTCATTTTATTTCAGTGTCAAGTATTTTTTTTATCATTTCGATATTATGTGGCAGGTGGTTCAATATAACATCCCACACAATTTCAAGTTCAACGCCAAAGTAATCGTGTATCAATACATCTCTGAACTGTGCCATTCTTTTCCATTCAACAGAAGGGTTTAACTGCCTTGCAAAATCGCTTACAAGTTTTGATGCCTCGCCAATGATTTCGAGATTGCGTACAACCGCATCAATCATCATATCATTCTTTGCAAATTCAGCAAAAGCGATATTTTTTGTGTAAGCTGCAATCTTATCGCCCGATTGCAAAATGTCGATGAGAAGTAGTTTATCTTCCCTTTTAGGCATAAATTAAATCGTCTTTTATTGCCAGGAAATATAAAGGCTTGATTGCTTTTCGGGTAACAACCTGAACCGGTACTGCTGCGAAAGTTTGTTGGAGTAAATCGAAGGTTTCAAAAAGAGCAACCGCAGAAGGATGTTTAAAATCAATCAGCAGATCAATATCACTTTCCGCTTTTGCTTCATTACGGCTGTAAGAGCCAAACAAAGCAAGCTCAGTAAGTCCATACTTTTCTGCAAGTACAGGCTTAATTACTTTTAGCTGTTGTATGATTTGATCTCTGTTCATTCCTCATTAAAAGTACAACTTATTTTTTTTAGCAGTCGCCAATAAAAAAAGCCGCAGCTGTTGCCAACTGCGGTTACTTATTTACTTTCTACTTATCATCTTACTCCACTGTCTTCTCCGGTCTCATCATCGGGAACAACAATACATCCTGTATAGAAGGTTGGTTCGTCATCAACATACACAAACGATCTATACCGATACCAATACCACTTGTTGGCGGCATACCATATTCCAAAGCACGTAAAAAATCATAATCAATAAACATCGCTTCATCATCGCCACGTTCTTTCAGTTTCACCTGGTCTTCAAAACGGTCACGCTGATCAATAGGATCATTCAATTCACTGTATGCATTCGCAACTTCCTTACCATTGATCATTAATTCAAAACGTTCTACCATTCCGGGTTTACTGCGGTGTTTCTTTGTGAGCGGACTCATTTCAACCGGGTAATCAATTATGAAGGTTGGCTGAATACATTTTGCTTCACTTGTTTCGCTGAAGAGTTCATCAATCAGCTTGCCTTTGCCCATTGTGCCATCAACACGAATGTCGAGTTGTTTACACACATCACGCAAACCGTCTTCTTCTAAATGGCTTACATCAATCCCTGTGTTTTCTTTAATAGCATCGAAGATAGAAATACGTTTGAAAGGTGCTCTGAAGCTGATGGTTTTATCGCCCACTGTAACATCGGTTGTGCCGTGCAGTGCAAAGGCGATTCTCTCCAGCAGGTTTTCTGTAACATTCATCATCCAGAAATAATCTTTGTAAGCCGTGTACCATTCGAGAATAGTAAACTCAGGATTATGTGTGCGGTCCATGCCTTCGTTACGGAAATTGCGGCTGAACTCATACACCCAATCGAACCCACCAACGATCAAACGTTTTAAATACAGTTCATTGGCAATACGCATGTACATGGGTACATCCAATGCATTATGATGCGTACTGAACGGGCGGGCCGTTGCACCACCGGGAATAGTTTGCAATACCGGTGTATCCACTTCCAATGCACCATGTTCGTTCAGATATTCACGAATAGTATTGATCATGATGGTACGTTTTACAAACGTATCCTTCACTTGTGGATTAATGATGAGATCAGCATAACGCTGACGGTATTTGAATTCAGGATCGGTTACTGCATCAAAGGTTTGTCCTTCTGCTTCTTTCACTACCGGTAATGGCTTCAGTGATTTTGTAAGCACGGTTAATTCTTTCACGTGCAAACTTGTTTCACCTGTTTTGGTAGTGAACACAAAACCTTTCACACCAATAATATCACCAATGTCTAATAATTTTTTAAACACTACATCGTAAAGTGTTTTGTCTTCGCCGGGGCAAATATCATCACGGCGAACATAGATCTGTAAACGGCCATGACTGTCCTGCAATACGGCAAAGCATGCCTTGCCCATATCACGCACACTCATAATGCGGCCTGCAATACAAACATCTTTGTACTCCTCTTTTGTTTCTTCATTAAAGCCAGCCTTAACGGCTGTTGAATAATGGGTAACAGGATACAATGGTGCAGGGTATGCATCAATGCCCAGTTTATTTAACTCAGCTAGTTTTTCTCTACGGATAATTTCCTGTTCGCTCAAATGTGTACTCATAACGATTGGTTGATGTAAAGCCGTTCTGTTGTTTAGCTTCTTTTTAACAGCCCGCAAAATTACCGTAAGTAGGGCACACCAACAAAGCAAGTATCTTCGGCATAAATTATGCAACGTTTAGCGTTGAAAACCCGTTTTATAATGATATGAGCCAGAAAAATTAACCCGACCCGTAAAAAGGCATCCATACAGGGTACTATTTATAACAGCGGGGGTGTTAATTTTTCAGCGAATAACATGTGGCTAAAATCAAACAATTAACTATCACTTGAAAACAATCAATCTCATGAAAAAAATTGTCCTCTTCCTTTCCCTGTCGGTATTTCTATTGACTTCCTGCGAAGTATTGAGCCAGTTACCCAAATTACCCGGCGGCACGGGTGTTACCGAAGCAGAAGCCGGCCAGGGTATTAAAGACGCATTGGGTCAGGGACTTACCCGTGCTGTGAGCAATCTCAATAAAACAGATGCATTCTTTGGCAGCGATTTTTACAAAATTTTATTGCCACCCGAAGTACAGAAAGTGGAACGCACACTCCGTAATATCGGACTGGGTAAAACAGTAGATAAAGCCATTCTCCAGATCAACCGTGGTGCCGAAGATGCAGTGGGTTATGCTACACCCATATTTGTAAATGCCATAAAACAGATGACAATCACCGATGCCATTAACATCATTAAAGGACCAAAAGATGGCGCTACTAATTATTTCCGTCAAAAAACAACTGAACAATTAATTGCAGCATTTTCACCTGCTGTTAAAAATTCGCTTGATAAAGTGGAAGCAACAAAATATTATGGTGACCTGGTGAATGGTTATAACCGTTTGCCCACAACACGTAACAAAATCAACCCCGATCTTACAGCTTATGTTGTAGGCAAAGCAGTTGATGCTTTGTTCGACCAGATCGCTAAAGAAGAACTGGAGATCCGTGAAAATCCATTGAAGCGCACAACAGAAATTATGAAGAAAGTGTTTGGTGCTACTTGGTAAAGGCTAAGAGATAAAAAAGTGAAAAGAGATAAAGAGAGGGGCTGTACTTGGTGCAGCCCTTTTTGCTTTTGTGTTATTGCTAACTGATTACACGCCTGCCCGACTGCCATCATTCAGGCGGGGATTAACACGGATGTCTCTGTGTTCTCTGCGAACTCTGTGTGAAAATTGTATTGTGAACGAAATGAACAATCCTCTTTTACTCCTTCCCCTCATTCAAACTCTTAGCTCTGCTTTTCACTTCATCAAACTTCTCATCATAATCCTCCCGCAATGTTCCCATTAACCGATCCCAGAATAAAAAGTATAATCCATAATTGCCCGTGAAGTACTGGTGATGCTGATTGTGTGTAACAGAAGTATTGATCCATCGGCCGATCCATGTGTGTTGAAAATTTTTAGGGAACAACTCCCAACCTAGATGACCATACACATTGTAAAACATCTGGAATAAAAAGAAGAAGAACAGGTGTGCTTTGGTAACAGGAATGCTGTAGATAAGTACGATTAAAATGCTCACTTCAAGCACTGCTTCCAATGGATGAAAAGCAAATGCTGCCCAAGGCGATGGATTGGTGCTTTTATGATGAATAAGATGAAGAATGCGGAACAGTTTGGGATGATGCATCAACCGGTGTATCCAATAGAAATAAGTATCGTGCATGAGCAACATCAGCGGAAAGGCCAGCCAGAAATACAATTGGCCATACAGGCTGATGTTTTTATAAAACGTTGTTGATTTTCTTATTTCTGCATGGCCAAGAAAGAACCACGGCACAAATGCAAACAGGAACATGGTGCAAAGTGAAAAGAAAATTTCACGTTGGTAATCTTTACTGGCAGGAAAGCGTAATTGAATTTTCTTGAATGCGATCGTCTTCTTAAGGAAAACATACCACAGCAAAAAAGCCAGCCCTGCAATAACAATATATCGCAAACCTATTACCAGGAAATAACTGATCCATGTGCTGTCGGGATGAAGCATGTTATAAATGTAAGACACCCGTTACAGAATCAAAACAAATGCAGAAGTTTAAACGCCTGCTATTTTTGGGATATCTCTTATAACAGCGTGTATTTCTTTTCTATCCATGCTTTGAATTGATCGAATCTTGTCTTACTGCGATTGATGACAAAGCGTTTGCGTTGCAACATTTTCGAGATAGAAGCTCCCACCAAAAGCGGTGATAGCCAGATAAAAATATTTGCTTCCCCAAGACCGTTATTAAAAAGAGGGATCGTACCGGTAAATATTAATACAAGACCAGCAGCACCAATTAAACCTATCAAAAGGCCAATCCAATAATCTGTTCGCACACGAAATGAAATAATCTCTGAATAATGCACTATCACCGGCTTGTAGTAATAACCCTTTCTTGATTCCTTTCGTGTACCCGGCAAAATCTGAATGGTACTATCAGTTATATATTGCAACTGACCAATAATAATTTTCCCTCCCTTCGTTATCACTTTTGCTGTTGGGAAACCATCGAATGAAGCAGGCGGTCTTGTTGAGGCGTGGCTTGTTTTCAAAAACAGAAAGAAAAAGCCAACAAAAAGGACTTTTTTCATAATGCTGTAACTGATAGTAGTTGATGATTGCCGCAGTATTTTTCCTGCAGATTTTCGTTAGCTAAACTAATATTGTTACAAACAAAATTCTAATTGAAGTCCGTTAGTTAAAAACTAAAAAGTTGCAGTTATTGCATAAGAAACAGGAGAAGAAATAAGATTTGGCAATATTTGCTGCTAACTATCTGCCAGCAACACTTGCCAGGCTTCGTTTACTTTTCCAGCATCTAATAATTCCTTTGCATACCTGTGCAACTCCTGATCCATCTCATCGGGGTTGATGGAAAAATATTGAATGATATTCTTAAGTTTCTCGTCTTCAAATGTGGGATCAACAACGGGGTATTCGTGTACGTTAGCTAACTGGCCAAGATTATTTCCAGTGAGAATATTGCTGTTGCGGATTGATTCCGGCAATGCATCAATACCAATGCCGAGCTGTGTATTTGGCTTTGCAACATGAAACAAATTGTTCTCATCCACTCTGCAATACCAATCGCCGCCGAGGCGTGCAATATGATGCAGCTTGCGTTGGTCGATCATTGTGCATTCTGTATTGAGAATGCTTTCATCTACGTGCATGAGCAACACTTCACAGATTACTAAGTTACCTGCACCACCTTCATTGCCGAGAGGTTTTACTTCCACCACTTTGCATTCCATCTTCACTTTGCTCTCTTTCACCATGGGTGGTTTTACAACTGTTGCAGATTCCGCAGTAAACCCGGCTTTAATAAATTCATTCACGCCTTTTGGAAATTCGCAACTGGCCAAACTCACCTGCTGCACCATATCATAATCCACAATATTGATCACCACCTCCGGCACCTCCAATATATTCTGCAAGCTGTGTTTTGTTGTATTATCTCTCACTCTCCGTGCAGGTGAAAACACAACAATCGGCGGATGCGACGAAAATAAATTGAAAAAACTGAATGGACTCAGATTTACGTTTCCTTCTTTATCGATGGTTGATGCAAAACAAACGGGCCGTGGTGCAATTGCATGCTGCAGCCATTGTTGTTTTTGCATGGGGGTGAGAGTTTGAAGATCTATAATCACAGTTATCGGTTAAAAGTTATGGGTTACGGGTTTGTACACCCTATTGTTTTTTTGAACGTGCTTTTTCTTCGGTCATCCTGGCTTTTACTTTCTTCATCAGTTCGCCAATCTGGCTGCTAAGCAGCTTTGATTCATTACACATTTCTGACCCTTCTTTATCTTCAATAAATTTCATCCGAAGAATGAACCTTATCTTATTTCTTATTTCTCCACAAGATCCTTTTGCCATTCGAAGAAAGCGATAAAAATCCGGGTTGTTGTTATACTCAAAACCTTCGGCAATATTATCCGAAATAGAAAGAGCTGCACTTGTAAATCTTCTCGGCAAGCTCTTGTGCTTTTTGCCAAATAATCAAATCTTCGAAACAGGTAATTTTTGAATTCATGAGTTAAAGTTTAGGTTAACAATATGCACAAAGAAAAACAGCCTGACTGAATTATGCAACCCTTAACCCATAACTTTTAACTCACACCTTTTTCTTCGCTAAAATCGAAAAATCATCCTCCTCCCTCACTATTGTATTACTCAATGTTCCGAGACCATCAATTTCCATTTCTACAATATCACCTTCCTGCAGCCACTGTTCTTGATAATTAGGATCGTTGAGTTTACCTGTGCCGTTGAGTTCTAAGAAACAACCTGTACCAACAGTGCCGCTGCCAATTACATCACCGGGAAAAAGATCCACGCCATACGATGCACGTTCAATAATTTCAGCAAAGGTCCAGTTCATATCGGCGACATTACCTGCACTCACTTGTTTACCGTTTACCCAGCACTTCATATTCAAATTCCAGTTAAGACCGGTATGATTTTCTTTTGCTGGTACAACATATTGCTGCAGCTCATCCAATGTTACCAACCATGGACCGATTGCTGTAGAAAAATCTTTTCCTTTCGCCGGACCAAGATTCAGCAGCATCTCTTCCATCTGCAAACAACGTGCACTCAGATCGTTCATGATCATTAAACCACCAATGTATTCATCCGCTTCTTCTGCACGGATGTTACGTCCATGTTTACAGATAACGATAGCAACTTCCAATTCGAAATCAAGTTTTTCAAAATGATCGGGCATGCAACGCACATCACCCGGGCCTTGTATGCTATGATGATTCGTAAAATAAAAGATTGGGTATTGATCAAACTCAGCAATCATATCCACCTTACGGTTTCTTCTTGCAGCTTCCACATGCTGTCGGAACGCATAACCATCCCTGCAACT
>JAKFDY010000200.1:0-7948 GCA_036675885.1 Lacibacter sp.
GATATTTCAGCGCGGCCTCGCTGGAACGGCGGTTGTGAGGCAGAAAACCGGTCAGAATATAGGAGGTGAGGCTCACCAGCTCCAGCGATAGATAGGCCATGAGAAGATTACTGGCAGAGGCCATGAAAAACATGCCGAGAATGAAAATGGGAAGTGTCAGGATGGCTGCTCCGATAGCCTGCTTTTTGACTTTTTCGTAATGCTCGTGCCGGGCTTCCTCCTGGGCGGCATTGGGATCTTCTGCATCAACAATCTTGTCAACTGCAGCAGTTAATTTATCAGCACTTAATTGCAAACGATCCATCATTTTTTTCTTTGCATCATACACAGCACGTGGGGTAGGAATGCGTGGATCTTCTTTTACAACAATCATGGTTGAGTCGCTTGCTTTACCCAGCGTTACAACCATTTTGTAAGTGCCCGGGAAAACAGGCCATCCACCACCTTGCTCCGGAGCACCTGGTTTTGGTTTAGGACTGCCGGGGAAACGTCTTCCTTTCGTATCAAAGTTCCAATAGAAACGGTTAAAACCACTATCGGCTTTTACTTTTAATGTGCGGAGTTGTTTACCTGCTTCATCAAAAATTTTCACCATCGCACTATCAACTTTTGCTTTACTTGTATCCCTGCCCGCCGAAGCTTCAACGGAGGCAGGGGCTGCATGATTTACAAAGAACGAAACCATCGCACCTCTGCGTTTGTTTTCACCTTCATACAAACCCCATGTGCTCCACTCGTAGCCAGGTGCATTACGGAAACTTGCCTGGTAAGCAGTTGGCGCATCAAACACTTTTACTTTAGTCGTTTGTGAAGCACCGTTAGCTCTAGCAGTGGCACGGAGCGGACGGATATCATCTAACACCCAAACAGCACGACCGAATGTTGCAATCACCAGGTCAGCTTCACGTTCCTGTATGGCAAGATCGTACGTTGATACACTTGGATAGCCATTGGTCCATTGCTCAAATGTTTTCGCATTGTTATAGCTCACCCACAAGCCATGTTCTGTTCCAACAAAGATTAAATTAGATTCAGCCGGATCTTGTATCATGCAAAGCGCATATCCTTTAATTCCTTTATTGGCTAATATATTATCCCATGTTTTACCAAAGTCAGTTGTGCGGAAGATGGTAATTGCAAAATCACCACGACGGTAATCATTGCTTACAACAAACGCTTCACCTTCATTATACTTACTTGCATGCACTTGTGTGATCCATGCGCCGGTGTTCATGCCTTTGATCTTACCACGGAAGTTGGTCCATGTTTTACCGCCGTCTTGCGTTAACTGCACATTGCCATCATCAGTACCAACCCAGATCACATTTCTGTTTTTGGGTGATGGTGCAATAGCCATGATGGTGTTGAAATTTTCAGCGCCGGTAATATCCAATGTTAAACCACCTGTTTCTTCTTTCTGTTGTTCAGGATTATTGGTAGTAAGATCTGGAGAGATGATGCTCCATGTTGTTCCTTTATCGGTACTCTTATTTAAAAACTGGCTGCCATAATAAACAGTGCTGGGGTCGAATGGATCAAGAGCGATGGCGCTGTTCCAGTTGAAACGCATTTTTGTGCGTGCAGCAGGAGCAGGCGGACGAATAGATTCTGTTGCACCTGTTGTTACATGGTAACGTCCAACAAAACCACCCTGGCTCATGGCATACACCCATTTGTTATCGGTAGGATCAGGCACTACATCAAAACCATCACCACCCCACAAACTTTCCCAATAGAAATTACGGATACCACCATCAACCCATGTGTAAGCAGGTCCACGCCAGCTGCCATTATCCTGCAAGCCGCCCATTACATTATATGGAAGTTCATTGTCAACATTAATATGATAGAACTGTCCGAATGGTAATTGCTCATCGAAACGCCATGTTTTACCACGGTCTTTACTGATGCCGATACCACCATCATTTCCTTCAATAATTAAATTCTCATTTGTTGGATGGATCCACCACGCATGATGATCGGGGTGAATACCATTGTAAGGAATTAATGTTGTGAAACTCTTTCCGCCATCTTCACTCATTGTTACTGTAGAGTGAATATCGTAAATGCGGTTCTCGTTTTTCGGATCAACATAAATTTCATTGTAATAAAACGGACGATCTGTTACCTGTGCAGGATCGCTGTTTACCAGCTTCCATGTAAAACCTCCGTCGTCACTTTTGTAAAAACCATTTTTTGTTGCTTCCACTTTTGCATATACAAAATTTGGACGGCCCGGCGCAAAGGCCAATCCACAACGACCAATAGGATCAGCAGGCAAACCATCATTCTTTCCTAACTTTTTCCAGTTCTTACCGCCATCAACGGTAATATAAATACCACCACCGGGGCCACCGCTGTTAAAGTTCCACGGCTTGCGCTGGTGCTGCCACATATTGGCAATAAGTTTATTTGGGTTTGATGGATCCATGATCAGTTCAGCACAACCGCTTGTATCGTTTGTATATAAAATACGTTCCCATGTTTCGCCGCCGTTGATTGTTTTGTACACACCACGTTCGCTATGGATACCGTAAGGATTACCGATAGCTGCTGCATAAACGGTGTTGGGGTTTGTTGGATCAATGAGGATGCGATGGATGTTTCTTGTTTTTTCAAGACCCATGCGCTTCCATGTTTTTCCACCATCTAATGTTTTGAAAATACCTTCTCCAAGATTGAGTGAGTTACGGGGATTACCTTCTCCTGTGCCAACCCAAATAACTGATGGGTTACTTTGCTGCACTTTAATGGCACCGATGTTTAATAAAGGCTGATCATCAAACAACGGAGCCCATGTGGCACCACCGTTATCTGTTTTCCAAACACCGGCACTGGCACCACCCACGAAAATTGTTTCGGGGTTGCTGTGCAACGCATCAATGGCCGTAACACGACCACTCATACCTGCTGGCCCGATGTTACGGGGTTTCAGATTTTTAAACTGTTCGTTTTTAATTTGTGCTGTAGCTGAAAAGCACAGCAAGGCCGTAGCGGCCAGAACGATTATTCTCATACAAGCTTGTTTTTAGGAAAACTGAAATTGAGAAAACAATACCGCCCTTCCAAATGTTTTTGATAAACGGCACAAGAATGGAACGGTTTTAGCGACTAACCTGATTATCATTGCTTTGTTCTGATGAAAATGAGTTGATCAAATCAGTTGATCATGTTTTAACAGTACGGCAAGAGATGAAACCTTTATTTTTGATGTTCGAACACTAAAAATTTCTAAACACAAACAAAGTATGAAACATTTCTTTTTATCAGCAGTTGCCATTGGTTCTTTGGTAGTAATGGCGGCTTTTCTTCCTAAAGAGAACGCAAACAACAGTCAACCGGCTTCAGCTAATGTGCAAACATCCACAAAGTGGACATTGGATAAATCACACTCAAATGTAAAGTTTGCAGTTACACATATGGTGGTGGCCGAAACAGAAGGTTCTTTCAAAATTTTCGATGGTACAGTTGAGCATACAAAAGCCGACTGGAGCGATGCGAAGATCAATTTTACTGTTGATATGAATTCAATTAACACAGATAACGAAAACCGTGACAAGCATTTGAAAAGCGATGACTTTTTCAATGCCGAGAAATATCCCACCGCAACATTTGTTGGTACATCATTCAAGCCACTTGGCGGTAATAAATATGAACTGGTTGGCGATCTTACAATCCGTGATATAACAAAGAGTGTAAAGTTTGATGTGAAGTTTGGCGGTATTGCTGCAAGCTCCCGTGGTGATAAGGCAGGTTTCAAAGCAACTACAACTATCAACCGTTTTGATTTCAACCTTAAATGGGACCGTGCAACAGAAGCTGGTGGACTGGTTGTTGGTAAAGATGTTGATGTTACAGTATTACTTGAATTGAATAAAGCAAAGTAAATAGCAATTGTAAATAGTTTAATTCCCGTCACGCCTCACAAATCAATTGTGAGGCGTGCCTGTTTTCGGTAATAAAAAAACCCATCCAGGAAAGATGGGTTTATAAAAAAATGATTCGATAATATTATAATACCAATACTCCTTTTGCAACAAACTGTACTTCCTTCTTTGCTTCTTTGATTTTGTTTATTTCGTTTTTGCTTTTGCCTGCATCTTCGGCATAATGCTTTTGCTGTTTTACACTTACTTCTTTTACCATTGCATCACCTTCAAGTACTACGGTTTGGCCAGCCAGATTCTTTGGCATAAAGAAAGCATAGTCCTTAAACTTCACCATAATGGTTTCGCCGTTTCCTTTATCAACTTTCATCCAGCAGCCTTTTTCCTGGCATACTTCGGTTACTTTACCGCTGATTTTTCCACTGAATTTACCGGCACTCTGCACTTGTTCTTCCATGTTGGCAATTGTAACCACATCTTTATTTTCAGTACCGGCTCCATAGGTTACACCTTTTTCTGCAGACTTCGGACTGTTTTGTGCAAAGGCAGCAACACTTATGAACACTGCCAATAAAACAAAAGAAAGTTTTTTCATAATCAATTTTTTGAAAAGCAAAGGTAGTCAAGAGTTTTAAGCAGGCAAACGAAGGCTGTTAAAAATCGGGTTCTGAATAAACAGCTATTGCTCAGCCAAACAAAATAATAAGGCTGTTAAACCGTTTTAACCTGCAGCCGTCATACCCGTCATGAAAACCAACATCCAAATCAATACTGTAATGAAAATCCAACTGTTTCGCTTCCTCATAATCAGCATTCTTACTATTTTCTCTTTTTCCTGTGGAAAACGAAAATCACCAGAGAAGCCCTATCGTTTCAATGAAACAATTGTTGTAGATGGATTGTCACGAAGCTATGTACTGAACCTTCCCCCCAATTATTACGATAACACAGGTTTTTCATTAGTGATTGCGATGCATGGCGGAGGTGGCAGTGCCAGCCAGTTCGAAAGCACATCAAGACTTACCGAGAAAGCCAATGCCGCAGGTTTCATAGTTGTTTATCCAGAGGGTACGGGTGCTATCAATACATGGAATGCCGGCACCTGCTGCGGATCGGCTGTTACAAATACCATCAATGATGTAAAATTCATCAGTCAACTGATCGATAAATTAGTTGCTGCTTATAAAATCAATCCGAAAAAAGTTTTTGCAACGGGTCATTCCAATGGAGGCATGATGAGTTACCGGCTTGCATGTGAGTTGTCGGATAAAATTGCGGCTATTGCACCAAATGGTTGCACCATGGTTGTAACGCAGCTTTGTAATCCGGCCAGGGCAGTTCCGGTGTTGCATATGCATTCAAAACTCGATCAGCACGTGGTATACACAGGAGGTTACGGCAATGGAGTGAGTGGAGTTTATTGCCCACCGCTTGATTCTGTATTGAATGTTTGGTCGTTGAAGAATAATTGTACCACAACGGCGCAGACTATTGTAAGCAACAGCAACTACACTCAAAAAAGATGGACCAATTGCAACAATAATGTCAGCATCGATTACTACCTGACCAACGATGGTGGGCATGGCTGGCCCGGTGGTTTGCCCGGCGGACCTAACTCCGACATCCCCTCCACTTCCATCAATGCAAATGATCTGCTGTGGAGTTTTTTCCAGCAATACCAACTACCGTAGTTCCTGTTTCTTGATGGGTTAGACGCCAGACAAAATCTTTTTGCTAAAATATTTGGCTTCTAAAATAATTAGTTTTACGTTTGCTAAACAAATTAGTGTTAACAAACAAAACAAACCCGTTATGGAAGAGGCTTTAATTTTGGAGAAACCAAAAAAGGAAAAAATGAGTAAAGAGAGCATCAATGTTAACTCCGAGAAGCTCAAGGCGTTAAAGCTCACCATCGACAAGATTGACAAAGATTACGGAAAAGGCAGTGTAATGATGATGAATGAGAAAGGGATCAATGAAATTGAAGCCATTTCAACAGGCTCAATTGGTCTTGATACTGCCTTAGGCATTGGTGGAGTACCAAGAGGAAGAGTGATTGAAATTTATGGACCTGAAAGCAGTGGTAAAACAACCATCGCCACACATATTATTGCTGAAGCACAAAAGAAAGGCGGCATTTGCGCCATCATTGATGCGGAACATGCATTTGACAGTGCCTATGCACAGAAGCTGGGTGTTGATGTAGATAATCTGTTGATCTCTCAACCGGATTATGGCGAACAGGCATTGGAAATAGCTGATCGTTTAATTCTTTCAGGTGCATTGGATGTGGTAGTGATCGATTCTGTTGCGGCGCTGGTTCCAAAAAGTGAACTGGAAGGTGAAATGGGCGATAGCAAAATGGGCTTGCAGGCACGTTTAATGAGCCAGGCTTTACGTAAGCTCACAGCTACTATTCACAAAACAAATACCATTTGCATATTCATTAACCAGTTGCGTGAAAAAATTGGTGTGATGTTCGGCAACCCCGAAACAACCACCGGTGGTAATGCGCTGAAGTTCTATGCATCGGTTCGTTTGGATATCCGTCGTATGAGCCAGATCAAAGATGGTGATGAAGCAATTGGTAACCGTGTAAAAGTAAAAGTGGTAAAGAATAAAGTAGCTCCTCCGTTTAAAGCGGCTGAGTTCGACATCATCTTTGGTGAAGGTGTAAGTAAAACAGGTGAGATCATTGATATGGGCGTTGATCTTGCCATTATCCAGAAAAGCGGTAGCTGGTACAGCTACAATGGCGATAAACTCGGACAAGGCAGAGATGCAGTAAAAAATCTCTTGCTTGATAACCCGGGCATGGCCAATGAAATTGAAGCAAAGATTCGTGAAAAGATAAAAGAAATTCAAAACGGAGCAGCAGCTTCGTAAACTTCGGGTTTGTTTGTAAGTACCGGCCTTTCGTTAGCAGCAATGCGAAACGGAAGGCCTTTTCATTTATCACCATGCTTCCGGAAAGTTATTGCCTGGCAGGATGAATAGATTTACTTTCGTTTAGCTATAATTATACAGTTGGAGATGAATCACAATTGTGTAATAGAAACAGTTTATTTAACCTCAAAACAATACATATGAATAAGTTGATGCAGTTGTTTGCTATAGCAACATCTTGTTTCCTGTTAATGGGATGTCCGTATGAAACAGAAGTGCCAATTAGTGAACCATCGGTAATGTTTCCGGCTGACCTGCTTGGGAAGTGGGAATCGAAAAGTTCAGGTGATGAGATCATGACGATCAGGAAGAAAACAGATTACATTGTCAGCATCAGCAAAACAAAGAAAGAGCCGAAAGAAGATGATAAGCCGGAGGAATACGAAGCATACCTTTCGGAAGTTGATGCTGTTAATTTCCTGAATATTTCTGAGCCAAGTGAACAAGGTTCCGGTGCAAAGTTTTATCTCTATAAAATAGAAGTATCTGCAAATAATTCACGTATAACACTCAATGCGGTTACAGAAAACATCGATGAACAATTCAGCAACTCTGCAGAATTAAAAGCGTTTATTCAGAAGAACATGCATCTTTCCTTCTTTTACGAAAAGGAAGATGAGATCTATCAAAAACTGAAATAATAAACTAAAGTAATAGCCCCGTACTGAAGGGGCTTTTTGTTAGAAGAAAATGTACGGTTATGAATATTCGACTAAGACCCTGGCAGGCAAATGATCTTGAGCCGTTGGTAAAGCTGGCAGATAACAAACGCATTTACGACCAGGTGAGGGATTTGTTTCCACATCCTTATACATTTGACGATGGAAAGTATTGGCTATCGGTGAATGTGGGTGTTACGCCGGTGATCAATTTTGTAATTGAAGTTGATGGACAGTTTGCCGGAAGTATTGGAATGGTGCCGCAAACGGATGTATACCGTTCTAACATGGAAATTGGTTATTGGCTGGGCGAACCATTCTGGGGAAGAGGAATTGCCAGTAAGGCTGTTGAGTTGATCGTGAACCTCATTTGGCATCAGTACCCGGAGGTTTATCGTATTTATGCAAATACATACGAGCATAATGAAGCCTCAAAAAAAGCGTTACTTAAAAATG
>JAKFDY010000201.1:0-4960 GCA_036675885.1 Lacibacter sp.
TTTTGTTTAAGAATAAAAGGTTGCCTGCTCCAGGGCAATTTTTTTTATTTGGAAGCGCCGCACTGTTTAAGCAACACTCCATGTAGTCCAGGAATCTCAGATCTATAAACATTGAAAGGCATGGCACAAGTTTGTCGGCTATGCATTTAGCGTTAACCATACTTGTGCCTGAGATGGAATAATGAATTCGTTCAGGCAAAACAGCCGGATCATTTGTGTCCGGCTGTTTCTTATAACTGTGTTTAGTTTATTGTTGCACTGCAGCGAACAAATAACCTTTTTTCAATGTGGGCGTTCTGTTGTTTGTGCAATGGAATAGCTGATGAGGATATTCAACAGCACATTGTTTTTTGCAGCTGTAAAATTAAAGTTGTCATTTAATTCATCAGTTTACAGCATGTAGATACAGGCCCTGTTGAAGAGCAAAAACAATAGTTGCAGATGACAGGTGTCATTGTTTTGGTGCTGTCTGTAATTTTAAGTACTCATTTTTAAATACAGGTTATGAAAAATTTACTCTATATCATTGCTGTAGTATTGGTTATAGGTTGGGTGCTTGGATTTTTTGTGTATAACGCAGGTGGATTAATTCATGCATTACTTGTAATTGCGGTTATTATGATATTGATTCGGGTTATTAGTGGAAGAAGGGCTGTATAAAACAGTGTTATTTTCTGCTGTTCTATTTCGTATAGCCTGGTAACTGCTGCAAATAAAAATAACATTGTTCTTTTATTTTCTCAAGACCAAGGCTGCCGTCTTTATCAATGGCTTCAACTTCTACAAAACTGCCAAGCCCTTCCACTTCATCAATATGAAATTTCACATTATCGATGAAATATATCTCACGCTTCTTCTTCACCACTACTTTTACTCCATAAGCTTTTGTTAAGAGCTCTTTCAGCAACTCTGCATTTGTATCAAGCGGTAACAGTTTTACTTCGCTCAATTTAGGCCCTGCTTTGTTTTCACGATTGTAATAAATGAGTGCATTTTCAATAGGCCCCTGCCTCATTTTCAATCGCCCATTGGTTGTGTTAAAATAAATGTCTGTCTGATCATCTACACCAATAAACCTTGCCTGTTGCTGCTGCAGGTAATTACGGATAGAAGAAGCGTTGACACAGCGTGCTTTTATTTCGATATTCTGATGACTCATGTAAACTAAAAAGCCGCCTTTGCAGACGGCTAGTGTAATTAGTTGGCGAAAACGGACTTAAGCTTCAGCCGGTGTTAACCTTGAAGTTCTGTTTGTTCTTGTTGGTTTTGGAGCTAACGCAATTGCATGTTCAAAACGCATTGCTGTCCAAACATGATCCAACACTACTTCTTCTGAAGTTTCAAATCCGCACTGGCAAACAAATTGCCAGCTTCCGTCACGGTTTAAATCACTCACAATTTTGGAAGCAGATTTAGGATATGCTACCCAGAATTTGGCATTAGGGCCCAACGCTGGTAACACTTCCTTTAAGATTCCATTTAATTGATTCTGATTTACCGCAAAAATCAGGGCAAAATCGATCTTCTTGCTACGAAGCAACGGAGTAACGTTCTTGGCGAACGATAACTTTACAAATTGCTTTTCGATTGAAGAGGGTAATCCCTGGATTAATAAGTTCTTTTCTTCGTTCAATTGGAGTTTTTCCAAGAGAGAAATAGACATGCCAATGTAAATTTTGATGAGAACTAAAGTGGATTGCAAAGGTAGGCCTTTTTTACCATTTCTAAATGGTCGTTAGCTAAAAAATTTAAAAAGAGGCAATTTGAAAAGCCTGACCAAATGGCCAGGCTTTTCAAACCAATTACTTATAAATCAATTATTTACCTAGAGGTTTGTAATAAGGCATGGCCTCTTTAACATACTGCTGCATTTTGTTAATACGTGTTTCATCAGACGGGTGAGTACTTAAAATCTCCGGCGGCTTCTGGCCACTGC
This sequence comes from Lacibacter sp., assembly GCA_036675885.1. GTDB lineage: Bacteria > Bacteroidota > Bacteroidia > Chitinophagales > Chitinophagaceae > Lacibacter. The sequence goes on from JAKFDY010000201.1 coordinate 1,937, forward strand.
CTGCTTTTGCCATCCGTTGCCAGAAAGGAATTGCCTCCTGTGGGTTATAACCGGCCATTGCGGCAAAACGTAATCCAAACTGATCAGCCTCCAGCTCTTGCTTACGGGAGAATGGCAAAGTGCCTCCTACTGTTGAGCCGATACCATACGCTGTCATAAAAAGGTTTTGCGTTTCAGCAGGTTTATTTGCAACAGCCACCTGTAAAGCAACGCCGCCTAATTGCTGCACTAACCCCTGGCTCATACGCTCGTTACCATGTAATGCAATGGCGTGTGCAATTTCGTGTCCCATTACTACCGCAAGTGCTGCTTCGTTTTGTGTAACGGGCAACAAACCTGTGTATACAACCACTTTACCACCAGGCATACACCATGCGTTCACTTCTTTATTGTCGATTAAGTTAAACTCCCATTTATAACCGTCAAGAATATCTGACTTACCCTGATCCTTTAAATACTTTGTGATGGCTGCTGCGATACGTGTACCAACACGACGTACCATTTCTGCATCTTTATTTACGCTTACCGGCACTACTTTACTTTCAGAAAGAAATTGCTGGTACTGCTGGGTTGCCATTGCCTGCAGATCTCTTTCAGGCAGTAACTTAAGTTGATTTCGTCCTGTGATCTGGTTTTTCGCACAACCAATCATCAGGAACGCCACAACAATAAATGAGCTTAGTATCTTTTTCATCTTACACTTATTTTTCTTATTGATTTCAATTTACGTACCAAGTTTAAAACTGATAGTTGGCAAAGAACGTTAAGATTATTTTCGTTTACGCAACCCTTTGAATTTATTTTCAGTCCCGGCAATTAACCGTTTAATATTTGAACGATGCATTGCAATTACAAGCAACGCTGCAACCACTGAAAACCAACGCATGTATACATTTGTTTCTTTTACTGCAAACCATACACATGCTGCAAAAACTATAACGGCAATAATGGAGCCCAGTGAAATATACTTTGTTAAAAAAACAACAACCAGAAACGCTCCAATGCTTATGAGTGCCGTCCAGGGTTGTATTGCTAATACAACGCCAAATAAAGTTGCAACTCCTTTCCCACCTCTGAAACCTGCAAATACGGGGAAGATATGCCCCAGTACTGCCACCAGGCCAAATATCAATTTCCAGAAAGTTAATTCACCGCTCAACCAATCAGACGAGTGAACAGCATGTGCAAGTTGCACAGCTGCTATTCCCTTTCCCATATCGATCACCAATACAATAATACCCCATACAGAACCAAGCACCCGAAAGGTATTGGATGCACCCATGTTCTTACTGCCATGTTCACGGATATCGATATTGAAAAAAAGTTTACCGATCCAGTAGGCTGTAGGAATTGAACCAATGAGATAAGCTGATATAATGAGCAGTGATAAATTCATCTTAGCTTACTTTCTGAAATAACAAAGCGCTCCAGTTATTACGATGGGATGATGTTACTAAATTCAAATGATGAGCATTTGCAGCATCAATGAGCAACTGATTCTCCTCTTTATAAAAACCACTGATGATGATGTAACCTCTCTTGTTGAGTGAGGCAGCCATCGTTCCCATATACTGCAAAAGAATATGACGATTGATGTTGGCCAGAATAATATCGAATTGTTGTGTTGATGGAACATCTGGTTTTTGTACAGTAATGTTTTTGCAATGATTGGCTTCAACATTCTCAATTGAGTTTTCAATACACCAATCGTCATTATCAACTGCTAATACAGATGATGCGCCCAATTTTTCTGCAAGGATGGCCAGCACAGCTGTGCCGCAACCAAAATCAAAAACAGATTTGTTGTTGAACTCAATCCCCTGCATCAGTTTCATCACCTGCCAGGTTGTTGCATGATGACCTGTACCAAAACTCATCTTTGGTGTAATTACAATTTCGTGTTGAACAGTAGTAATGGGTTGATGAAAATGTGCACGCACAGCAACAAACTCATCAACAATAACAGGCTCATAACTACTCTCCCATTCTGCATTCCAGTTTTTTGGTGCAATTACTTCTTTCGTATACTGTACACCGAAAGGTTGTAACAGCCGGTTCAACTGTTCTTCGTTGTAAGCATCTTCATTGATGTATGCGTTCAGTTCATTTCCTGTTTCTTCAAAACCATCATACCCTTCTTCGCTTAACAGTGCCAATAGAATTTCCTGTTGTTCTTCATTGGCAACAGGCAATGTTATTTTGATATAGTTATTCATAATAAAAAGCGGTGCAGCTAATCTTACCTAATAAGTATGGTATATCACTATAAAAAAGTCCCGCTTTTCAGCGGGACTGTAAAGGTCATTTATTTAAACGAAATTAAAGACGCTCTTCGCCATTAGTTCCTTCATCCTGCTTTGGCTGAACCTGTGGTCTTGGTGCTGCATCTGGTTTTGGCATCAACGCTTTTCGGCTAAGTTTAAACTTACCGGTACGTGGATCTAAACCAATTAATTTTACTTTCACAACATCACCAACATTCAGTACACCTTCCATACTGTCTAATCGTTTCCAGCTTATTTCACTGATGTGTAATAAACCTTCTTTCTTAGGCAGGAATTCAACAAAGGCGCCGAATTCTTTAATTCCTTTTACTGTTGCTTCATACACAGCACCTACTTCAGGAACCATCACAATACCTTTCACCCAGGCTACAGCTTTATCCAATCCTGTTTTCTCTTGTGAGAAGATGCTTACTTCACCGTAGTTGCCTACTTCTTCAATAGTAATAGTTGTTCCTGTTTCACGCTGAATTTCCTGGATCACTTTACCACCGGGTCCGATAACTGCGCCAATAAATTCTTTATCGATGATCAGTTTTTCCATACGTGGTGCATGTGGTTTCACTTCGGGACGGGCTTCAGGCATACACTCATACATTGCATCAAGAATGTGCAAGCGACCTGCTTTTGCCTGGTTCAATGCTTCACGCATTACATCCATGCTCAAACCATCTACTTTAATATCCATCTGCACACCGCAAATACCTTCACGTGTACCGGTTACTTTAAAGTCCATATCACC
>JAKFDY010000202.1:0-5449 GCA_036675885.1 Lacibacter sp.
CAACAGAGGCAATCAAGAATGGCCATTACCTGTCCATTGGTTTGGATAGGGCCAATATATTCCTGCAGTTCGATTAATATTTTTTCAAATAGTTCCGATTCGATCTTTAATATTTTTTCCTCTGCACCGGTGATCTTCTCTTCGTATTCTTTTAATTCAGGGGTAATGTAACGTTCTGCATTTGCCAGTGTCTGTTTCCTTGTCCACTCGGCAGGTACTTTATTTTTATGAGTGTTTGTTACTTCTAAATAATAACCAAACACATTGTTGAATGCGATTTTCAATGATGGGATGCCCGTTACTTCGCTTTCACGTTGCTGTATCTCTACTAAATACTCTTTACCATGATGAGCAATGCGCCTGAGTTCATCAAGCTCACAGTTAATACCATCTCTTATTACATCACCTTTGCTGATCATCACAGGTGGATTATCAACAACTTCTTTCAGAATTTTTTCAGCAATGTAATGGCTGGGATTGATGGTGTCGCTCAACCGTTTTAAATAGTTATTAGAAGAGGTTGCACATTGTTCTTTGATCTTCTCTGCAAAACCTAGTCCTTTTGCCAAATGAAGAATTTCTCTTGGGCTGATTTTCTTCAAGGGCAACTTCGCAACCAGTCGCTCCACATCACCACTTTGTTTAATTAGTGATTGAAGTTGTTTTCTTAACTCTGTTTCACGTATCATCGATTGCACAGCATCTAACCGTTCGGTGATACGTTCCATATCTTTCAACGGTAACACCATCCAGCGGCGCATCAATCTTGCACCCATTGGTGAAACAGTATTGTCAAGCACTTTCAATAAGGAGTTGCCTCCATCGGCATTACTACCAAGTATTTCAAGATTACGGATCGTGAAACGATCCATCCATAAATAATCAGCTTCATCCAAACGTTGAACTGAAGTGATATGATTGAGGTTGGGATGTTCCGTATCTCTCAAATAATGAAGAACAGCGCCTGCTGCAATAGTACCCAGCTTTTGTTCTTCAATACCAAATCCTTTTAATGAATGTGTTTGAAAATGTTTCAGTAATAATTCAGTGGCGTATGCTTCGCTGAAGATCCATTCTTCTAAATGGTAAGTATAGAATTTAGGTCCGAAATTTTCTTTGAACTGTTTTTGTTTGTTGCGTTGAAAAACAACTTCCGCCGGTTTTAAACTCTGCAACAACTTATCAGCATATTCCTTATTTCCTTCAGCAATAAAAAACTCTCCTGTGCTGATGTCGGTAAAAGCAAGGCCATATCGTTCATTCTCTTCATGAATGGCAGCAAGAAAATTGTTACTGTCGTGCTCAAGTAATTTATCATTGGTGGCAGTACCGGGGGAGAGGAGTTCGGTTACGCCACGTTTTACAATTCCTTTGGCCTGTTTGGGATCTTCCAGTTGGTCGCAGATAGCGACACGATGACCGGCCTTTACTAATTTATGTAAATAGGTATCTAGTGCATGGTGAGGAAAACCTGCCAGTTCATTACTATCAACTGAGCCGTTGTTCCGTTTAGTTAGTGTAATGCCAAGTACACGTGAAGTGATGATTGCATCTTCACCAAAGGTTTCATAAAAATCACCTACCCGGAATAATAGAATTGCATCAGGATATCTTGCCTTGATCGCCTTGTGTTGTTGCATCAATGGAGTATCTGCGCCTGCCTTTGCCATGGCGGCAAAAATAAGGAAGCAGATTGTTCAGCAACAGATTAATTGTTCAGACTTTTATCAGAGAAAAAGGATCTCGTAATCCATATCGGCAAACTGGCTGAACATAGCGCTTACCCCGCAGTATTTTTCTTTCGAAAGCATAACCGCTTTCTTTACCTTCTCCTGGTCGTCTTCTTTTACTTTAATGATATAGGTGATCTTAACGTCAGTATAGGTTTTTGGGGATTCGTCGCTCAGGTCGGCTTCTATATCCATGCTGAAATCGCTGAATTCAACCCGCATTTTATTGAGTATACCTACCACATCAATCCCGGTACAGCCGGCGAGGGATGAAAGCATGAGTTTTTTGGGGCGTGGGCCCATGTTGGTGCCGCCGTCGTTTTCCGGGGTATCTATTATAATAGTATGATTATCGACCTTGCTGCTGAACCGCATACCGCCTTCAAAACGGGTCACTACTTTATGATCTGCCATGAATTTTTGGTTTTAAGGCTGCAAACCTATGCAAATAAGCCCGAGTTTTGCACAAGTTGGCCTAAGAGCCAAATCCTTGAAAGAAAAAAGAGAATTTATTTCAATTTTTTAGCTGAATTCTCCTACCTTTGCCGTCCAAAAAATTTGTATCATGGCTAGAGTTTGTCAGCTTACAGGAAAGGTGCCGGTTGGTGGAAACAAGGTGTCGCACTCAAATATTAAGACAAAGCGTCGTTTTTTGCCTAACCTGCAAACAAAGCGTTTCTTCCTGGCTGAAGAAGATAAGTGGGTAACACTCAAAGTTTCTACAGAAGCTATCCGTACAATCAACAAAAGAGGATTGTACAATGTAGTGAAGGAATTAAGAGCAAGAGGAGAACATATTTAATAAGCATATTTAAATTGAGCTAAAATGGCAAAGAAAGGTAATCGTGTTCAGGTGATCCTCGAATGTACAGAGCACAAGACTTCAGGTCAGGCTGGTACAAGTCGTTATATCACCACCAAGAATAAAAAGAACACACCAGAGCGTCTGGAGTTGAAAAAATTCAACCCAATTCTGAAAAAAGTAACGACGCACAAAGAAATCAAATAATGTGTTTCGTGCACATTTGAATTACTCAAACTGACCCACTGGGTTAAAAATTAAGAAGTCATGGCAAAAGCAGCTTCAAAGAACGCAAAGATTAAAGACGCCAAAGCAGCGGCAGAATCAAAAAACTGGACAAAAGTAATCAGGGCCGTACGCAGTCCTAAATCTGGTGCATATACCTTCAAGGAGCAAATTGTGCACAAGGATAAGGTGAAAGATTACCTGGCTCAAAAATAACTTATACCTGATCAGTATATTACAAAGCTGTTCCAAGTTCTTAAACATGGAGCGGCTTTGTTGTTTTTATACTCTTCGTGGTTCATTGTAATATTGTAATGTAAAACACAAACGATGGGATTTTTTGGTAAGCTATTCGGAAAGAAAGAAAAAGAAAGCCTGGACCAGGGACTCGAAAAAACCAAGGAAGGATTTCTCGGCAAAATTGCAAGAGCAGTTGCAGGTAAAAGCACTGTTGATGCAGAAGTGCTCGATAACCTGGAGGAAGCATTGGTTAGTGCCGATGTGGGTATTGAAACAACTGTAGAGATCATTGAACGTATTGAAGCTCGTGTAGCAAAAGATAAATACATCAATACGTCAGAGCTTAATTCAATTCTTCAACAGGAGATTGAAAATATATTGGTTGATGCGCCTGCGGATACAACTTACTCCAACTTTGATTTACCTGCAGGCAAAAGACCATTTGTATTGATGGTGGTTGGTGTGAATGGTGTTGGTAAAACAACAACCATCGGCAAACTCGCTCATCATTTTACACAGGCTGGTAAGAAAGTTATGCTTGGTGCAGCCGATACGTTTCGTGCAGCAGCAGTTGATCAGTTAACGATCTGGAGCGAACGTGCAGGTGTGCCAATTGTAAAGCGGGAGATGGGAAGTGATCCTGCATCAGTTGCGTTTGACGCAGTAAGCAGTGCCGTTGCAAAAGATATTGATGTGTTGATTATTGATACAGCTGGTCGTCTTCATACCAAAACTCACCTGATGGAAGAGTTGAGCAAGATCAAACGGGTAATACAGAAAGTAATTCCTGATGCGCCACATGATGTTTTATTGGTGCTTGATGGATCAACCGGGCAGAACGCCATTGAACAGGCCAAGCATTTTACAGCCGCAACTGATGTAACCGGTTTGGTGATCACAAAGCTTGATGGTACTGCTAAAGGCGGAGTTGTATTGGCAATTGCTCACCAGTTTAAAATACCAGTAAAGTTTATTGGTGTAGGAGAGAGAGTTGAAGATCTGCTGGTGTTCGATAAGCATGAGTTTGCTGACAGTCTGTTCAATCTTAAGAAGTAAAACGTGCAAACATCCTAAAAAATAAAAACCTCCTGTAAACAGGAGGTTTCTTTTTTGATTCGTTAGAATCTTATTTTTTCTTAGCAGCTTTTTTAGCAGCTTTCTTTTTAGGAGCGGCTTTTTTAGCAGCTTTCTTTTTAGGAGCGGCTTTTTTCGCAGCTTTTTTAGGAGCAGCTTTTTTAGCGGCTTTCTTTTTTGTTGCCATTTTTTTTAGAATTTAATAGTTAGTAAAAAAACTTAACAGGGTAAAAATAAAAAAATTTTTTAGTTAAAAAAATTTTTTTAAGCACCTGCTTCAACCGGGGCAACAGAAACGAAAGTCTTATTACTCTTACCTTTTTTAAATTCTACAACACCATCAGCTAATGCAAAGATGGTAAAGTCTTTACCAACACCAACGTTTTTACCTGGGTGATACACGGTTCCACGCTGACGAATAATGATGTTACCAGCAGCTGCAGGTTGACCACCATAGATCTTTACACCAAGGCGTTTGCTTTGTGAATCACGACCATTCTTTACACTACCTTCACCCTTTTTATGTGCCATTTTATAAGAATTTGAAAATTTTAGAATTTTAAAATCTGAAGTTCAACTTCAAATTTTACGCAATACCAGTTACTTTGATGTGTGTATAAAGCGTACGGTGACCTTTCTTTTTACGGAAACCTTTACGACGTTTCATTTTAAAAGCGATCACTGTTTTGCCTTTTCTCTCAGCAACGATCTCTGCTTTCACTTTCACTTTTGCATCAGCACCAACACTGATCTTTCCATCTGTATCAACATATAATACATCAGAAAACTCAACTTGGTCGCCGGCGTTACCTTCAATATGAGGAACGTACAGGCTCTGACCTTCTGACACTTTAAATTGCTGACCGGCTATTTTAACTACTGCAAACATAACTTTCCAATATTAGGGCTGCAAAGGTAGGGATAAAATTGCTTTGAAAACAAGTTTCAACCTAAAAAATTTGCCCCGATTTTAACTGGATGCTTTGAGCTGGTAAAGCTACATTTGTGTGCTCAAACTGGGTTTCGGAATGAAAATTAAATCAGTGCTTGCTAAACCATTTGCAGGCTATATCTATAAATCGATCCAAAAAAACAAGCTCACGGCCCTTGCCGATCAGGACCAAATCCTGAAACAACTCCTCAAAACCGGCAAAGACACCGAGTATGGAAAAGTGCTGGGTTTGGCGAAAGTAAATAGCTACGACGAATATAAACAGGCTGTCCCCATCAGGGATTATGAGCAGATCCGCCCATGGATTGATAAGATCATCGAAGGCAAACACAATGTTTTATGGAAGGGAATGCCGATGTATTTCGCCAAAACCTCCGGCACAACAAGTGGGGTAAAATACATTCCTATCACCAAAGAATCGGTTGG
>JAKFDY010000203.1:0-1692 GCA_036675885.1 Lacibacter sp.
GACTGTTCCACTGTAAGTAAAACGAATACGAAGGTTAGATAATCCTATATAATTAGTCAGATCAATGTTTAAGGGAGCCCAGCTGTTGGCAGGATTTCCTATTGTCTGCGGACCGGTATATTGAATTAAAGTCTGGTTATACGTGGCACCCCCATCTGTTGATATTTCAATGCTACCACTGGCTCCGGCCATAAATACCAGCGCCTGGTAAAATTGCAGGGCGGCGGACGTCATTCCAATGGTACTGAAAACCGGCGTTTCCATCGTGGTTACAGTCTGCCCGGATGCAATCGCAAATTTGCCATCGCTCTGTAAATTATTATAAATTACTCCTCCATTAAATGGCTGTTTAGGGCCGTTGGTTTCACTCCACGGAAAGGTGCTGGCATTATCTGCATTGGCAGGAAAATTAATTTCTGTTCCGTTGTGGGTGATTCGCCATCCGGCAGGATTGGCATGATTAAAAGTAGCATCGAAGTCGTTCCAACTGGGTGGTAAACCACTGCTTGCTGTAAGATCAGCACTATCTCCGAGACATATCTGGGCAGGGGAAACTGTAGCTGTGGGTGCAACCGGAAGGATGACACTGACAACAGCATTCGTTGAATAGGCTAAGGGGCAGACACCACTTTGAATGACAACACGATAAAGCGTTGTTTGGGAAAGATTGGTATAGTTTAATGTTGTCGAGGTGTTATTAATTGGTGACCAGGTACCGCCGCCATTGGTTGACGACTCCCACCTGATTATAGTGCCTGAGTGACCACTTAAAGTAATAGTGCCGCTATTCGTTGCGCCACAAACTGAACTCACATTAGGTGAAAGCGTACCTCCCCCGGGGGCAGGGTCAACGGTTATTGTACCTGGGATTGTTGGGTTTGCGCAATTACCCGTGGTGGTTACAGAATAATTAAAGGTTCCTGCAACAGTAGGCGTACCATTTATAGTAAACACACCGTTAGCGTAAGTGCCAACCATGCCCGTAGGCAAACCTGTTACTGTGACTCCTGTTGCACCACCTCCGGCCGTATAGATGATATCAACAGGTACTGAATTGATGCATAATGTTTGGTTTGCATTTCCGGATGTCAGCGTCAGTGTTGAATTAGTGCCAACTGTGATGGTTCCGGATAAGTTTTGATTAATACAAGGCCCCGTTGTAGTAATAGTATAAGGATAAGATCCGGGAGTCGTTGGCGTTCCTGAGATGGTAAAGACCCCATTATTGTAAACGCCTGTTACACCGGCTGGTAAACCTGTTACTGTGGAACCGGTTGCTCCACCTCCAACAGCATAAGTGATGGGTGTTAATGCTACATCCTCACAACTGGTTGGGTTATTAGTTCCGGCACCTGATGAAAGACTTAATGTAGAATTTGCATTGACAGTTATTGTTCCGGTCAGGGATGAATTATTACAAGGCCCGGCTGTTGTAACCGTATAATTAAAACTACCTGATGCAGTAGGTGTTCCACTGATTGTAAATATTCCATTATTAAAATTGCCTGTTAATCCTGCGGGTAATGAACCTGCCGTAATGCTGGCACCTGTTCCGCCGCCGCCAATTACATAAGTAATTGAAGTAATAGCGGTATTGATACATTTTGTTTGTGCATCTGAACCTGCTGCGGAACTTAAAGTTAAAGTGGAATGTTCATCAACTTCCAAAACAGCAGGTGTTGAAATAGTAGA
>JAKFDY010000204.1:0-11414 GCA_036675885.1 Lacibacter sp.
CGTTATTAATATCTACATATCTTATTCTTCCGGGACCGGCGCCAATTTGTGTAGGTGCTTTACTCACTTCTTCCTGCGATTGGAAGAGACCATCGGTTTTGTAACCGAAAATATCGAACTGTGAATGGCCAATAATTGTATTTACAAGATTACCTGCATAAGCGGGGCGAACAACTTCGGGTAGTTCTGTTATTTTATCTCTGAAATGTGCAAAGTTGAGTTGTACATTATAACTGAAATTTCCTTTTTTCTGACCACGATAACCAACCACAAACTCCCAACCTCTATTTGTTTTAGATGCACCATTTACCGGTTTCGTCTGACCTTCGCCTAATGCTGAAGCTACCGGTGGTGTAATCAATATGCCTGTTGTGTTTCTTGAAAAATAATCGAACGAACCAAAGATTTTGTTTTGCAGGAATGCAAAATCTAATCCTGCGTTCAGCTCATCTGTTGTTTCCCACTTTAAACTTGTATTAGCTGCCTGTGTTTGCACAAAGCCTGAAGGAAGTGTACCAGTATTTGCACCGCTTAATGAATAAGCTGTTCCAATATTCATATACTGTTCCCAAAAGCCGCCAACTAATTGTGATAATGCTGTTCCATATCTTGCTTCAAATATTCCGAAACGACTGATATCACCGATTTGCTGGTTACCCACACGGCCAACACCTACCCGTAATTTTAACTCAGAAAACAACGTGTTATTTTCCATGAAGCCTTCTCTGTCAATTCTCCATCCAAATGAAGCAGCAGGGAAAAGGCCATAACGATTGTCTTCACCAAAACGGGAAGAACCATCACGACGAATAGTTAAAGCCGCTAAATATTTGTCGGAAAAATTATAATCAACACGGCCAAATAAGGAAAATAACCGGTTACCTGTTGAGCCACCAAAAACACTGGAATTTCCTGTACCCGCACTAATGGTAAAATATTCTTCCGTTTGTGTGGCAAAGCCTTCTTTGCGTGTGTTCTGAAAATTAAGATCTGTTTTGATGTACTCGGTACCCGCTAAAAACTTGAGATTATGCTTCCTGTTTATATCCCAGTTGTAACGGAGTGTATTAGAAAGTGTAGTGCTTACTAATTTATTCTGATCGAAGGTGACACTGTTGGTTGTTCGGTTAAACGCACCTTCTGTAAACGTTGGCAAAATCACTTTGCTTAAATAGGTAGCGTAATCGGTACCAACACTGGTTCTGAACACCAGGTTTTTGATGGGCTGTATTTCAGCAAATACATTTCCAAACGCAGTTAACCTGTTGGCGTTATCCCATCTCGACAGATACTGCATGTGTAACGGATTATTCCTGTCGGAGTAGCCACCGCCGGAAGCACCTGCAAAGGTGACCCCATCTTTCTGATATACAGGGATAGTGGGAGCTAATGTAACAGCCAGGCCCGTAGTAAGAGCGCCACCAATATCTCTTGAAGTAAGTGTTTCATTTGAATTTGCAACACGCAGATTCACTCCAACAATAAGCCGTTGGTTATATGCTTTTGTAATGGCGTTGATGCTGCCGTTTAAGCGCTCATAACCTGTGTACCGGAGCATGCCGGTATTTTTGTAATGTCCGAAATTAAATTCAATAGATGAATTTCGGTTGCCTACAGATGCAGTAAGACTATTACTGATAACAAGCCCTGTTTTATACATTACATCCTGCCAATCGGTATTACCCGCCGGTGTATTAGGATCGCCACCAACAAAGGGTTTTACAGTAACAGAATTTAACACGGGGTTGCTTAAATTGTTATTCCAGTCAAAGCTGTAAATCTCTCCATAACCATCTTCAGGTTTTACGCCATCGTTTACTGAAGCCTGCCATAAAGCTCTGCCTCTGTCAACAGCGTTTAACATCTTAAAGCGTACAGATTTTTCCGATTGTGCTGCCGCACTTGTATTAAACTGAAAGTTTACTTTACCTTCTGTGTTGCCACCATTTTTTGTTGTAATGATAATAACACCATTTGAGGCACGTGAACCATAAATAGATGCTGCAGATGCATCCTTCAATATCTGCATGGAAGCGATCGTGGCAGGGTCGATATTCTGAAATACTTCGGGCCTGGTAGTTGGCACACCATCAATAATATACAATGGATCGGTATTACCCAGCGTATTTGCGCCACGAATTAAAATTCTTCCATTGCTGCCGTTTGGTGAACCACTTCCTCTTTCAATATACAAACCTGCAACACGGCCTTGCAATGCCTGCATAGGGTTGCCGGAAGAATTGTTTTTAACGGCTGATAGATCAACAACGGCAACAGCCCCTGTTACATCTTTTTTACGTTGCGAGGTATAACCGGTAATAACAATTACATCACCTTCTTTTATTGTGGGTTCCATTTCAACAGCCAGCGTTGCATCGCCGGCACTTAGTTTAATGGTTACGGGTTTCATTCCAACATAACTGAATGTTATGTCATCACCTGCAGATGCTGTGATAGAAAATTTTCCTGAAGCATCGGTAACAGTTGTTGCGCTTTTAGATTGTACTGAAACACCCGGAAGCGGAACTTTGTCTGCTTTACCAGTAACAATGCCCGTTATTGTTTTTACCTGTGCAAACGAGCAAATTGCAGATAGAAAAAATGGCAATAGAAAAAACAACTTTCTCATAATCGTTAATTTTAAAAGTGAAAAATTTAGCATAGCAGTCGATTTATTGTTAGTAGATGATTTGTGTGTTGTTTATGAGTGAATAGATATCTGCGATATTATAATCTGGCCAGCCGCCGCTTTTAGATGCTACTAATGCACCAAGGCCACTGGCAAACGTGAGCGCTTCTTCAGGCGATTTATTTTGCAGTACACTCGATAAAAATGCAGCAAGAAAGCTGTCGCCACTACCAATGGTATCGGCCACCTGTACTTTATAACCGTTATGCCTGTGGTAACTGCTACGAAAGTTTACAACAGCACCATCGGCTCCCATTGTAACAATAACGGAGCGGATGTTGAACCTGTCCTGTATCAGTTGTATGCGCTCCTCAATATTCTTATAATCAGCAAACCAACCGGTGATCAGTTCAAGCTCCGAGATATTCATTTTCACTACATCACATTTGCTGAGTAACTCCTCTACAATTTCCCTTGTGAAGAATGGTTGGCGCAGATTAATATCAAGCACTTTGCTGCGGGCTATTTCTAACAGTTTGTATAAAGTTTCTTTTGATTGTTTGTTACGTGTGGCTAAACTTCCAAATACAAAGTATTCTGCATTTTTTACCACCGATTCAACATCATGATCATACTGAATATTATCCCATGCAGCAGGTGCCACAATTTCATAACTCATTTCACCATGCTCGTTTGGAGTTGCATGAACAATACCGGTGGGCAAATCATAATCGAGTTGTATGAACTTTGTATCAAGGTTCATGCTTTCCATAATCGTAAGCAGTTCCTTACCCCGTTCATCAATACCTGTACGTGTAAGCAATGCCGGTTGCTGGCCCAGCCTGTGCAGGTGATAAGCAACATTCATGGGGGCGCCGCCAGGCATGGCTTTATCGGGCAAAATATCCCAGAGTATTTCACCAAAGCAAACAACATTGCAAGTGTAGGGAGAAGAAGTTTGAGACATAACAGCAAGCATTTATTTTTGAGAGAATACTTTTTTATTTGGCTAACGTTGCAGGTTTTTCAATTACGATATTTCCTTTTTTTGTTTGTGAGGATTGGTGCAGCAGTTGTGCTTCCAATTGTTCTAAGGGAACACCTTTGGTCTCTGGCATTTTAAATAACACCCATAGTAATTGCAACAGCATCATCAGCATAAAAAAGAAAAAGATTTTTGCAGGACCTATTGCAGGATTGTTTGCAAAAAACGGGAACACACTTGTTACAATAGCGGCCATTACCCAATGGGTGGAGCTACCCAGCGACTGCCCATAAGATCTTACCTGGTTTGGAAAAATTTCTGAAATAAACACCCATATGACTGCGCCTTGTCCAATGGCATGTGCAGCAATAAAAAGAAACAGCAGAACGGGTACAACTATTCCACCTAACCATTGAAAATAAAAAGCTGCCGCTACCGCACCCAGCGAAATAATATAACCAATGGAACCAATGAGCATTAATTTTTTACGGCCAATGCGATCAATGAGATATAAACCAAGCATGGTAAACACTAGATTTGCCAAACCTATACCTGCACTTTGCAAGAAAGCAGCGCTCTTACCTATGCCTGCCATTTCGAAAACTCTTGGAGCAAAATAGATAATGGCATTAATACCACTCATCTGGTTAAAGAAGGCAATCAGAAACGCAAGTATAATAGGTTTGGTAAATCGTTTTGTAAAGAATGAAGCAAGTGTTGCCTGTTGTTTTTCTTCGTCTATTGATTGATGAATTGCTTTGATGGCTTCATCCACTCCTTCCGGATCCGACACCTCCAAAATTTCACGTGCCTTGGCATATTCGTTTCTGTGCACCATTAACCAACGTGGGCTTTCCGGTACAAAAAACATGAAGACCATAAATAGTAATGCCGGAATAGCCAGGATGCCCAGCATCCATCGCCATCCATCTTCGCCGATATTGCTTAAAAAATAGTTGGAGAAATAAGCAAGCAAAATGCCGAATACAATATTGAATTGAAAAGCGGCAACCAATTTCCCCCGGTTTTTTGCAGGTGCGATCTCTGATATAAACATTGGCGCCACCACAGATGAGGCCCCAACACCCAGGCCACCTAAAAACCGAAACAACATGAACGATACAACATCAGCAGCAAGTGCCGAACCAATTGCTGATACCAGGAAGAGGACACCAATCCAGATCAATACTTTTTTCCGTCCAAATTTTTCGGCCGGGATTCCCCCGAAAAGAGCACCGATAATAGTACCATAAAGTGCGGAAGCAATGGCCTGGCCATGTAATACATCACTAAGGTTCCAAAGTCTTTGAATTTCCTGTTCGGCTCCGGAGATTACGGCTACATCCATCCCAAAGAGTAAACCACCAAGAGCAACAACTACGCTCCAAAAAATGAGTTTCTGATTCATATAGCTAAAGCAATTTGACACAACTTAGGCCACAGAAGCAGGGAAATTATTTCAGTTTTCAATCATATTGTTTCAATTTTAGTTCAATCTCTTGAATTCATTAATTTTATAGAAAATCAATTAGTTATGTTCAAATAATTAAAAACAATTCATCTACCTGCTTCTAATTTTATATCCGGTTCTTTTAAAATAATATCAATAATCCTACTTTTAGGTAATGAACTGCTTTGCCATTAACTCCTGGGTTATTTCTTTTTTCAAAATATGGATGAAGGGGATGCTTTTTTTACTGTTGATTTGTTGTTTCACTTCGTGTAAAACAGAGGAAGAGAAGAAATACATCATTGGTTTTTCGCAATGCGGCGATGCGGACAACTGGCGCAAATCCATGATTGAAGAAATGCGCAGGGAACTGGCTTTTAACCCAGGTTTTAAATTGTTGTATAAACAAGCTGATGACAACAGCATGCTGCAAATAAAACAGGTAAAAGAATTGCTGAATGAAAAGATCGACCTGCTGATTATTTCGCCCAACGAAGCCGAACCACTCACCCCCATTGTAGAAGAAGTGTATAATAAGGGCATCCCCGTTATTGTGGTTGACCGCAAGATTGCCTCACAGCTTTACAACAATTATATTGGTGCCGATAATTATGAGATTGGCAAAATGGCCGGTAATTATGCCGCATCACTACTGGGCGAATCAGGAAATATTATTGAAATTGGCGGATTACCTGCTTCATCGCCTGCCATTGAGCGTCGGAAAGGTTTTGCTGATGCTTTGGCAACACATAAAAATATCCGGATCATAAAAAAAATCAATGGCGACTGGGTAAAGCCAACCGCCAAAGAAGCACTGTTAAAGGTGATTGACAGTGCACAAACCCCAAAGCTGATATTTGCACACAACGATGTAATGGCGCTTGGTGCTTACGAAGTTTTTAAAGAAAAGCATTTGCCCCCTGTAAAAATAATTGGTGTGGATGCCCTGCCGGGCAAGGGTGCAGGAATGGAATATGTAAGCAACCACATCATTACTGCTTCTTTATTATATCCAACCGGTGGCGCAGAATCTATCCGTAATGCGGTGAGTATATTAAACAACCGGCCCGTGCCTAAAGAAACTGTTTTGCAAACCCTGGTGGTTGACAGCGGGAATGTGCACATGACTTCGCTGCAGGCCGATAAAATACTGGATCAGCAAAAAGATATAGAGCAGCAGCAGGCCGTTATGGATAAGCAGCAGCAAACCTATCAAACACAACGCAACCTTTTATATGTGCTGGGGGTTACACTGGCATTGACATTTTGTTTTGCCGGTCTTCTTTTTTACTCACGCCAAGTGAACCGGCGCATGAACAAACAACTTGCGCAAAAGAATGACGAGGTGCAAAAGAAAAGTGAACAGTTGATTGAGATGTCGGCTAAGGCAGAAGCTGCACATGAGGCCAGGCTTAATTTTTTCACCAATATTTCTCATGAGTTTCGTACACCACTCAGTCTTATACTAGGCCCGGTTGAAGAGTTGCTCGATTTTTCAAAACTTCCTCCATCAACCAAACAACCATTGCAGCTTATTCAAAAAAACACACAACGTCTTTTGCGCCTGGTAAACCAGTTAATCGATTTCAGAAAGATTGAGTTTAATAAAATGCAGGTAAAAGCCACAGAGACCGATCTTGTACTTTTTGTAAACGACATTGTTCAAGCATTTCAAGCACTGGCGGAAAAACGGAATATTGATTGCAGGCTCATCACCAATGAAAGGGCATTGTTTATTTGGGTCGACCAGGGAATGCTCGATAAAATATTATTTAACCTGCTTTCCAATGCATTTAAGTTTACAGCAGAAGGCGGTTTCATTACTGTGTCGCTGGAAAAAGATCTTGTTGCAGCAAATGCCATTATTAAAGTAGAAGATAATGGAAGAGGAATGCTGCCGGAAGAAATGAACCAGGTGTTCGATATTTTTTACCAGGGAGATTATGGCAGTCATAAAGGATCGGGACTTGGCTTACCACTAACAAAAGAATTGATCACACTGCATCATGGAAATATAACAGTAAGTAGTCAAAAAAATAAGGGCAGCGTTTTTACAGTAAGGCTTCCGCTGGGAAAAGAGCATTTCACAGAAACAGAGTTATCCTTTGCTGACGAAATACAAAAGTTCAGTAGTGAGGAAGAAGAAATATTTATGTCGGATCTTTATTCCGAAGATGTTTTCTTACCAGTTACTGAAGAAAGTAAAAAAGAGAAGCTGGGCTCTATTGTAATTGTTGAAGACAACCCGGAAATGCGGAAATTTCTCAAGCAAAGGCTTTCAGAATCCTATTATATATATGAAGCAGAAAATGGTGCGAAAGGATTACAGACAGTATTTGACCAAATGCCAGATCTTGTTATTTCTGATGTGATGATGCCCGTGAAAGATGGTTTTACTTTAACGGAAGAATTAAAAAAAGACATTCGCACTTCGCACATACCTGTAATATTATTAACAGCAAAAACATCGGCACAGCAACAAATGACAGGTCTTGAAATTGCTGCCGATGCTTATGTGGCAAAGCCGTTTAATTTTTCGATTTTAGAAAAAACAATCAGCAGTCTTCTTACAAACAGGCAGAAACTTAAAAGTCATTACAGCAGCGAAATACCTGTGGAGATAAAGAGCGGCGGAAAAATAACAGACCGCAGGTTGGTTGCAGATTTTATTTCGATTGTTGAAAGAAACATAGCCAATGAAAATCTTTCTGTTGATGACATCAGTAAAGAACTGAATCTTTCAAAAATACAGTTGCACAGAAAAATAAAATCGTTGATGGATACCAATATCAATGAGTATGTTTTAAACACCCGTATACAAAAGGCCAAATATTATCTGCAGCACGAAGAGTTATCTATTGCTGAAGTGGCTTACAAAACCGGTTTTTCCACTGCCGCTTATTTCTCCACTGTGTTTAAAAGCAAAACGGGGTTATCTCCCAAAGTATTTAAAGAAAAAGGCACCGCCTGATTTGTTCCGATTTATAAATATGATACAATGAACTGAAGCTATATTTTCCGCTTTACGTCCCGCACACAACGAAAGCCGGTCTGCTCCAATCCTGTATCGGGACTACTCTTCATTCTTCGTGCAACACGGTAACCGCTGCAATAACTATCATTGCAAAGAAAACTGCCACCACGTAAACTTCTTTTTTGTGTATAAGGATCGTCGGGATCGTAACTTTTTTGCGGGCCTCGTGGATTTACTGTTGTGCGGCCTTCCATCGTTTGATAATAATTGTAATCGTACCAATCGTTGCACCATTCCCATACATTACCAGCCATATCATATAGCCCATAACCATTCGGACTAAAACTTTTTACTGGTGCACTTTTTAAATAGCCATCTTTCTGTTCATTGTAATAAGGAAACTTACCTTCCCAGCTATTTGTTTTTGGCTTACCTGCATTTACATGTTCATTACCCCAGAAATAAACGTTGTTGAGCAATCCACCTCTTGCTGCAAATTCCCATTCGGCTTCAGTTGGCAAACGTTTACCTGCCCATTTACAATAAGCCATTGCATCATCCCAGCTAACATGCACAACAGGATAATTTTCTTTACCATTCAAATTACTGTTAGGTCCTTCCGGATGTTTCCAATCAGCACCTGCAACCCAGCTCCACCATTGTGAATAATCATTCAGATCAACAGGTCCATTACTTGTGCGAAAAACCAATGAAGCTGCAACCAATAAACTGTCGTGTGGCTTTGCAGTACCGGGAGGCAACGATTTTTTCAACTCTTCCCAATCGGGTTTACGTTCAGCTGTAGTGATGTAGCCGGTTGCATCTGTAAATTTTTTGAACTGAGCATTGGTCACTTCCGTTGCATCCATAAAAAATGCATCAACCGTTACTGTATGTTTGGGGTATTCATCTTTTGAAGCCTGGCTGTTATCAGCACCCATATCAAATGTGCCACCGGGAACAAACATCATTCCTGTTGTTGATGTATCGCCTGATACTGCAACAGTACTGCTATCAGCAATTGGAAACCGTTGCGGCACATTCATACAATTTTGTATTGAATCTTCATATGCCTTACGCTTATCATTATTACCGCCGCAAGCAGCAGCAATGATTATAATCAATAACAACGGCATATGTTTTCGTTTCATACAATAAATTTCTGTGTTCTTACAGAAACCTGCCGGCAATGTAACTCATTTTCCAGCATTTGCGAGACAGGCATGTTTATTCAACAATTACCAAAGTACATCCTGCGAGCATAACGAAGAGCATGAAAGCTGTCGTCAGAAAAAAGTGGACTTTCTTCATACGGCTATACAAATTTTTATATGCTAAAGATGATCGCCTAAATGATTATTCCTATTGTTTGAGAAGCTTAAGAGTTTTTCGTTCTTTTCCCTGAATTGCTTCAACTAAACAAATACATGCCCTGTAATTTTCTCCAGACTTGAAGGTTTGTCCTTCAGTAATTAGTCGTCCCTCAAAAAGTCATTTTTCTGTTTAGGGCATAATATTTCCAATAAATATTTGCGATGATGATGCAGATAAGTTTCCAACAGTCATTTGCCTCTGTGAGCCAGAGGTTCATGACTCGTTTAAAATTCATAGCGGCCGCACTCAGCATTAAGTTGATGGCATCACCAACAGTACCTTTCAGATAGTTTCTGATTAACCGGTAATCATGTTTTAGATGTCCGATAACCGGTTCTATGGCGGCACGCCTGCAATGTTGTTTACGTTGTGCTTTGGTGATGTTTGTTTGTGTTTTAGGCGTGTGGATCGTTACATCCTTTACTGTTTTGGGGCCACGGTAACCTCTGTCTGCAAAAATAGCTTTGGGCTTTTTTTCTTTCAACCGTTCATATTGTTCAATAACGGCTGGTAATGTTTTAGAGTCATGGATGTTTTCACTAAAGTTCAATGCCCCTGCAATGACACCTGTAGTTTGGGTGATCAGTACAGATGCTTTACTGCCAAACTCAAATTTTTTATGTTCTTTACCTTTGCTGTAACATTTTACTTCCGTCTCATGAAGGCTGTAAATCTTGTTACTGTCGCTTCGTTTTTGAGCTGATACTTTTTGATAAATGTTCAACTGTGCCTGATGCTGTAACCGCCTTTGTGTATCAAGGTTCCGCAGGAGTTCCCTCACCAACTTCCCGCAATGGTTTTTATTTTCTTCCTGGCTTTGCGGGCTTGTTTGCTGCCGTTTTTTGTATGCTGGAAACGAAGCAGGGTGTTCAGTTTTTTCAATATAAACTTATAACTCTGCCGCAGCACAAGGTCTTCCTTTTTTGCGATGCCAATACACTTGGCAATAATCTTTTTATGCAGCTTGGTATCGGTAGGGTAAGTGATGTTTTTTTCCTGAACAGTGGTGTCGGCACTTAAAGTGTCTTCATCGCCATCTTTGCCGTTTACCTTAATACTTTCCTTTAAAATAAGTTCTACACCTGCTGCACCAATACGTTTTCTGAACTCTACCAGCTCTGTTGAACTACAGGGCTCTCCTGCTACAAAATATTGCTCTCCGCCAAAGTATTGGCAATACAAATTCTCACTCCAGGCTACTACCAGATTTTCATCACTGTGATTCCGTAATTGTTTTAAGATAAGCAGCGACACCATGAGCCGGATGGGCTTGGCGGGCTTACCCATTTTGGAACTGTAATGTTTTGAAAAGGCAGTTTCAAAAACAGACCAATCAATGGTATTGGCCAGCAAATACAACGGATGCTGGCGGTTTAACTGCTCTTCCAAAGATTGAAAAAAACTGATCTGGGGAGATTTAACAGGCTTGGATAACATAAAAAATTTGCAAGGTTTTTTAAAGTTATTACAAAATCCGGCAACTTTTTTTAACTATCAAAACAGCAAAAATCAATCAGCGTAAGCATCACAGAGTTTTTGAGGGACGACTAGTTAAACGAAGCCCCCCTGAACTTCGGGGGTATAATATTCGTTTTCGATTTGAATAGTTTATTGAACGATTGCGGATGATCAAGCACAGCTGATAGGCTATTTCGCTTACAGATAATGCGGTTGTTAACAGCTTTTCTTTGGCTATCTCTACTGTCTTGTCCTGGATGTGTATTGCTGAGTGCTCTGACAAATCAGTACTTTTAACTACCCGGTCAGGCAACCTGGTGACACTTGAAGGTTGTTGGCGATAACCTGAACCGTAGTGTGATTCTGACAAGAATCGAACTTGTATCTAATCTGTAATGTTGTTAGAAAAACATTGGAACAACCCTCTAGTATCATCACTTATTTTCTTATCAGTTACCTGAGGTCTGTGTCGTTTTTATACTTCTGTGTCCCAGCATTTTACTTACCGAATCAATGGGTACACCTCTTTCCAATGTACCTGTTG
>JAKFDY010000205.1:0-2370 GCA_036675885.1 Lacibacter sp.
TTTTAAAATTGCCTGCTGCGTATGTTCCCACCATGTGTCGGGGTTTTGTTCAGCCCAGCCCGGTTGTTTTGAAATGATCTCTGTTTCTGTTTCTGGATAACTTACTGACACAATACGATCTTGTGTTTGTGCATCAACAACTGAAACTTTTATAGATGAAGTGCCAATATCTAATCCTAATAATAACATGCCCAAATGTACATTTTTTCGATTCTTAAAAGAGGGGGAATGACGAAACACTCCCCCGTTGCTGATTATGACCCTAAACAAACTAACATGATTGTAGTTTTTAATTCTGTATTAAACATTTACTGTTCAACAAAAGTTACTATACTCCCTGGCGGTAATGTATATTCAAAAACATTATTCACCACTGCGAGTGCTGTACCTTGCTCAACATTTTTCGCAGAAGTAGTTAGATAAGGAACTACAGATACAGCAGCAGCATTCTGAAAACCAATTTTCTGTTTCACATTATAAACACCCCAATTGATAGCTACGATCACTTTTTTTGTACCATTTCGATATGCAGAAATAAGCACATCATTTCTGGTATTGACTGAAGTACCTAAACGTATTGCTCCCTGTTTTATAAATCTTGCAAAATGCGAAACAATATATCCTCGCTTAGTAACAATTCCATCCTGACCAATCAAACCGTAAAACCGCTTGCCGTACCACCATATATATGCATTGAAATTTGCTTTGGTAAAGCAATCGTGTATTTCAATGGCAGTATTAAGGTTAGCTGTATAAGTGGTTAGTGTATCTAAATGCTCCGTCATCCATACCTCTTTGCCTTTTGCGGTGGCTAATGCATTTTCAACAATGCCACCGCCGTAAAGATGCGTGCCCAAAATATCTAAGTTTGCAGCAGCGCCATCATCACTCAGTATTGTATTCACATAGGTTTGATTATTGTTCACTAACTCAGGCGCAATTAAACGGGTAGCAGTTATTGAAGCGCCATGATTTTTTAAGAAATCTCTCATCTCTGTTGCAGTCCATACACAACCTTCGTAGTTAGGTTCCCAATCGGGTTCATTTTGAACAGACACAGCATACAAAGGAGCACCGTTATTTGCCATGTATAAAGCAAAATCATTCAGGCATTTTGCATAGGCTGCTGCACTATCAGGAATCAGTTTACCTTTTATTAAACTGTTATTCGTTTTCATATTTGCAGGAGGACTCCACGGGCTTGCAAAAACTTTTGCCCCACGTTGTATAGCCAGCTTTGCATAATTCAATTCTGTTGCTCTCCATGCATCATCTGTTGCTATTCTTATTCTTAATGTATTTAATCCCACCTGGCCATTGGCAGAACCAAAAAGCCTGTCAAATTCTTCAGAAGTTAAAGCTGAAGTGTTTGGTGGAGTAAAAACAGTAGCACAACCAAAACCCTGAATTATCTGCTTGTTATCGTTGCCCGAAATGCTGATGCTTGCTTCTACTGTTGCTACATTGTTAGTGCTGTTTTTATTCTTGTCTTTTTTGCATGAAAACATGCACAGGAATAAAACCGACGACAGAACTATTTTGCTAATGCTCATTAACTATAAAATTTATTTACTGTTTATTTGAATTGAAGTTGTTTTTACCCCTGGTGAGGATGCCTTTATCTTAATAGTACCAGGCTTGCCTTTTACTGAGCGAACGATCACCAATGCCAAGCCGAAATAGGCCTTTCTTTCTTGTGATGCAAACGAAACAAGATCTGCAGGATCACCATTGTCTGTTGCAACAATTTCTCCCGGTCCTTCAATGCTGAACATAATGCTGTTCATTGCATCAGGCACAACTGTTCCTTTATTGTCTGTTACTTTCACTGTAATAAATGAGAGATCATTTCCATCGGCAGTAATGATGCTGCGGTCTGCAGTCATAGTTAATTGAGCAGGAGTGCCTGTTGTTTGTATTGTTTCTTCTGCCCATTTCTTCCCGTTTTTATAAGCAATTGCTTTTACTACACCGGGTTCATACTTCACATCATCCCAACGTAACCTGTATTCAAATGCAGCTTTTTTCTTTTTGCCGAGTGAACGGCCGTTTAAGAAAAGTTCCACCTCATCACCCGAAGTGAAAATATGTACAGGTGTTATTTCACCTATACGGTTGAGCCAATTCCAATGCGGCAGAATATGCACTATTGGGAGATTGGGACGCCAACGTGATTGGTATAAATAGAAACGGTCTTTCTTAAACCCAGCCAGATCAACAATTCCACAATAAGAACTTCGTGCAGAATAATAAGGAGTAGGCTCACCTAAATAATCCCAACCACTCCATACAAATTCACCGGCAACAAACGAATGCTTATCCTGCGATGCAAAAACTTTATCAGGTGATGCTCCAAATTGCGCTGTATAA
>JAKFDY010000206.1:0-5449 GCA_036675885.1 Lacibacter sp.
ATTTTTGATGGTGAAAATGTATGCATCCATGTAATGATGCCAATACAATTCTTTGCTGCATTTGCTTCGGCGCAGATGGTATATATTTCTTCTGATGATTTCACTGTTGGTTTAAACACAACGTTTACTGGCATAACAGCTGCATCGTTGAGTGAACCTGCAATTTCTTTGGAGTGAGCAGCTACCTGCTTTAATGTTTCTTCACCGTACAGGTCCTGGCTGCCTGTAACAAACCATACTTCTAAATTTTTAAACGCTTTCATTGTTGTAATTAAATCTGTGATCGTTTGAATGTTTGCTTAATGTTGACTGTGGATGCTTTATGCTTGCCCGTAATAACTGTCAGGCCCGTGTTTACGTTCGTAGTGTTTTTGACGGATGGAATCTTTTAAACGTGGAGCAGATGGATTGATTTGTTCTGTAAGTAATGATGTTTGTGCAATAAACTCCAGCACTGCACTGTTGTGTACTGCTTTCGCTGCATTTTTACCCCATGTAAATGGCGCATGGTTACCCACTAAGATCATTTCCACTTCTTCATAACTCAATCCACGATCTTTAAAGCAATTGAGGATTTGAAAACCTGTTTCGTATTCATAATTGCCTTTAATCATTTCATCGCTCATGGGAGCAGCACATGGAATGTCAACGGTGGTATAATCTGCATGTGTAGTTCCGAAGATGGGAATATCCCGTTGCGATTGTGCCCATGCTGTTGCATAAGTTGAATGTGTGTGAACAATGCCGCCGACCTTTTCCCAATGCTTATACAATACTGCATGTGTTTTTGTATCGGATGAAGGGCGATATGAACCTTCAACTGTATTGGCATCAAAATCAACAATCACCATTTTATCTGGCGACAGGTCTTCGTAAGGAACACCACTTGGTTTAATAGCGAATACGCTTAAACTTCTGTCAACTGCACTTACGTTACCGAATGTAAACAGCACTAATCCTAATTTGGGTAACTGCATGTTTGCTTCGTATGCTTCTTCTTGAATGTGACTATACTTTCCCATGAATTATGCTGTTAATGATTCTACACTTATTTGTTGCCTGGCTTGTTCCTCCATGAACGCACCAACTTCTTTATACTTTTCATAGCGGTGCTGGTAAACCGCTACACGATCAGGATTGGGATGATACTCTGCATCAAAGCCCTGCCCCATTGCCTGCATCGCATCTTCCACTTTGCTGTACACTCCGCCAACTGTTGCAGCAAACATCGCTGCTCCTAATGCACAGGTCTGTTCTGATTTATGAATTTTGATGGGCATGTTCATGACATCGGCCATCATCTGCATAATGAATGGAGATTTTTTTGCCACACCACCCAAACCGATCAAACCTTTCACCGGTATGCCTTGCTCTACAAAACGTTCAACAATTGCTTTAGCTCCAAAGCAGGTTGATTCAACAACTGCTCTAAACATTCTGACAGCATCGCTTCCCAGGTCAAGACCTGTAATAGACGCAGTGAGTAATTGATTGGCATCCGGCGTTCTTCTTCCATTGAACCAATCAACAGCAAGTTCGCTGTGTTCATCTACTTCTAATTGTTCTGCATGTTTACTTAACAAAGGGATGATTGCATCTTCTGTTTCGCTGATAAGTTTTGCTTTTGTTGCATCATCAACTAAAGTTGATTTTGACAGTATCTGTTGCAATGGCCATGTGAGTAAACGTTTGTACCAGGCGTATGCATCTCCAAATGCAGACTGACCAGCTTCTAACCCGATCATACCGGGAATAATAGAGCCGGGCACTTGGCCGCAAATTCCTCTGATCAATTTTCCTTCCACATCTTTCACAGGTGCCACCATCATATCGCAGGTGGATGTGCCCATTACTTTACTTAAATGATATGGTTCGATTTGTCCACCAACTGCACCCATGTGTGCATCATAAGCACCAACGCCAATTACTGTTGTTTCAGGTAAACCTAAACGTGCAGCCCACTCTTTGGTGATAGTACCAACAGATTGATCAGCCGGATATGTGTCTTTGAACAAACGATCTGTAAATCCATCAAGCAATGGATCTAATGATGCAAAGAATTCATTGGGAGGAAGTCCGCCCCACTCTTTTGCCCATAATATTTTGTGACCTGCAGAACATACACCACGTTTCATTGCATGAACATCTGTGCCACCTGATAATAAAAATGGAATCCAATCGCAATGCTCAACAAATGAATAAATGCTGTTTCTTACTTTTTCATCGGCACGCAATACACGCAGGAGTTTTGCCCAGAACCATTCGCTTGAATAAATGCCACCAACGAATTGTAAATAGTTGGTATCGAATTTTTCTGCATGTGCATTGATCTCTGCTGCTTCACCAACACCGGTATGATCTTTCCACAACACAAACATGGCGTGGGGATTTTCTTCAAAGCCGGGAGTTAATGCAAGTGGTGTTCCTGTTTTATCAACAGCAACAGGTGTTGATCCTGTTGTGTCAACAGATAACGCTTTCACTTTTGAAGCCACTGCAGGGCCAACCTTTGCCACACATTCTTTAATGGTTGTTTCCAGTCCTTCCACATAATCCAACGGATGCTGACGAAACTGGTTCTCATTCATGTTGCAGTACAACTGCTTTTTCCAACGGGGATAATAAAACACTGATGAAGCTAGTTCTTCACCATTCGCTGTGTTCACAATAATGGTTCGTACAGAATCTGATCCGTAGTCGACACCAATTACATAAGACGCTTCACTACTCATAAAATCACTTTATAAAAATCAATTAACGGAAATTTTGTACTTGGTTACGGTATGATATTTTTCACCTGGTTTTAATAAGGTTGATGGAAATTCAGGTTTGTTTGGTGAATCAGGGAAATGCTGTGTTTCCAAACAAAGACCGGTGCGGTGATTGATGGTTTTACCATCGCTTGTTTTGATTGTTCCATCAAGGAAGTTGCCTGAATAGAATTGTAAACCTGGTTCAGTTGTAAATACTTCCAGCTTACGCCCACTTACTGAATCAGATAAAGTTGCAACCAATTCAAGATCGCTTCCTTTACGTGTTAATACAAAGTTGTGATCGTAACCGCCATCAACAGCTGCAATACGTTCACCAATTTTATGCGGTTGTAAGAAATCAAAAGGAGTTCCTTTTACATCTTTCAATTCGCCGGTTGGAATTAATCCTGCATCAACAGGAGTGTACTTGTCTGCATTGATCTGTAGTTGATGATCAAGAATTGTATTGTTTACATCACCTGTTAAGTTGAAATAACTGTGGTTGGTTAAATTCACAACAGTTGTTTTATCTGTTTCTGCAGTGTAATCAATTAACAATTCATTGTCATCAGTTAGTGTGTACACTACTGTAATGTTGAGATTACCGGGATAACCTTCTTCGCCATCTTTACTTAAATACGTAAGCGTTAATGAAGCGGTGCTGTCAGCTGGTTTTGCATCCCAAACCACTTTATCGTATCCTTTGTTACCACCATGCAAATGGTTTTCACCATTGTTGGTTGCAAGTTTATACGTTGCTGTATCTATCTTAAATGTTCCTTTACCGATACGGTTACCATAACGGCCAATGATGGCACCGAAGTAAGGAGGTTTGGCAAGATAGCCGCTTAAGCTATCAAAGCCCAACACCACATTACTCTTGTTCCCAGCCTTATCAGGTGTAACCCATGATGTAACAATGCCACCATACGTTGTGATTTTTATCTGCACACCATTTGCATTGGTTAACGTGTAAAGATCAACCGGCTTGCCATCAGCTTCCCCCCACGCAACTTTTGTTACTTTTTCATTTGTTGGCTCTTCGCTTTTCTTTTCAGCGCCATCGCCACATGATGTGAGTGCAGCAGTTGTAATTGTCGTCATCAGTAAAAGATTTTTGAAATGATTCATGTGCAAATTTTTATTTTTTTAATGTTGGCCAGCCTTCGTTATTCCAGGCGAGTTCGTTAATTAATAGTTTGGATCGTCCTTTATCCAGTGCATCATATCCATGATAAACAATGTAGTCTTTGCCATCAACATGATAAACCGCATTATGTCCTGCACCAAACCATTCCTTTGCATCGCCTTCGAGTACCAGCGTGCCTCCATTGGAGGTCATAGTTACAGAATTTTTATCAAGATATGGGCCAGCCACCTGCTTACTTCTTCCCACTACCACTTTGTAATCACTCTTTTCACCACGACAACAATAATCCCATGAAGCGAACAAATAGTAGTATTCATCTTTTTTGAAAATGAATGGTGCTTCAATGGCTTCATTATTTTTCGGTCGTGCAGCAATGGAAATCAATAACTCTGGTTGAGCAAGAGTTTTTAAATCGTTGTTCAGTTTTACAAGTTTAAGTCCGCTCCAGAACGAACCGAAGCTGAGCCAGGGCACATTGTTTTCATCAACAATAAGATTAGGATCAATTGCATTCCAGCGATCTTTTCCAGAAACAGATTGAATCACCTTACCCATATCTTCCCATTTGTAATCGGGTGATGATGGGTTCAATGTTTTATTGATCGCTACACCAATGCAGGAATTATTTTTTCCAAATGTTGATACAGAATAATAGAGATAGTATTTACCATTATAATAACTGATATCCGGTGCCCATGTATGCCCACGATAACCGGGCACAGCTTCAACAGCCCATTGAGGAGGAACAGCGAAAACAGGTTTTTCTTTTTTCCAGTTCTTCATGTCGGTTGAAGAAAGCATAGAAATACCAAAGCCAGTGCAGAACAGGTAGTAGGTGTTTCCTTCTTTGATCATCACCGGATCATGAACAGGTGTTTGACGTGTTGGTTTAATGGTGCCAACAGAATCGCCTCTGCCCTGTGCATTAATCATTAGTGCACTTAACACAAATACTATCGTTGCAAAAAGCTTCATCCTCTTTTCTTACTGCAGTTTTATTCTTAATACCGAAAACGAATAAGGAGCTGCTGTATAATCGAACTTTTTATTTTTAATACTTATGACTGATTCTTTGGGCGATACTTGAGTAGGTTGATCGAATGAATTCACCACCGACAAACTGCTGCCTTGCAACACCGTTAACTTTCCCTGTTTTGCCAACTTCTTCACTCCTTCAACAGATAATACAGTTGCCTGTTCTTTGTTTGATGCGTTAACGATCTTGATTACCAGTTCATTTGTTGCTGCATCAATCACTGATGACGCATACAAACTATCCTGTCCGGCAACAACATCATTATTCAACGTAAGCGGAACAACTTTAGAACCTTTATTCAAGGAGAACAGTTTTTGTACATAATAAGTAGGCGATCCGTATGAGCGGAGATTATCAACCCAAATCATATCCGGTGCCCACTGCCATCCATCAATATGTGAGAATAATGGCGCATAAGAAGCCATGTTTACAACATCTGCATTTCTTTCCAAACCGGTCATGAATGCTGCTTCGCTGATAGCTGCCAACCATGTGTTGCGTTGTGCTCCA
>JAKFDY010000207.1:0-2442 GCA_036675885.1 Lacibacter sp.
CGCCATGCCATCGGGCAGCAGGTGGAATGACCCGAACAGCCAGATGGCGCTGTCGCCATCGCGCACTTCCCACATGGCGGGCTCGGCCCGGGCCGGCAGGGTCACGCCCAGGGCGATCAGGGCAGGGAGCAGGCAGTGCATTGGCAGCAAAGTACACAGGGCAAAGCTGGAAAGACAGTTTAACTATTGGTGCATTGATGAACACAAGAGGATTGATGGAGTTGGTGGTATTAAACATCGGGTATGATCTTGGTGTGCTCACACCTGAAATTTTTGCCATGATGGTGATCATGGCATTGGTAACAACATTTATGACAGGGCCTGCATTGGATCTCATCAATTGGTTGTTTAAATCAAGACCGGAAGAACCGGTAACAGAAACAAGAGTGATGCGGCAATTCAAAATACTTTTTTCATTCGGTAAACCTGAATCGGGTAAGGTATTATTAAAACTGGCCAACAGCTTAACAAAAAGAGGAAAACAAAATGCTGCACTAACGGCCATGCATGTTTCACCCACAAGCGAACTGCACCAGTTTGATATTGATGAATACGAAAAAGAGATATTTGAACCGGTTGTTGCAGAATCGGAAAAGATGGATCAAAAGATCACAACATTATTTAAAGCATCTGCAGATATTGACAGTGAAATAACAAGTCTTGCAAACAAAGGTGATTATGATCTGCTGCTGATTGAACTGGAAGAATCGATCTATGAAGGTAGTTTTTTGGGTAAGCTGCTTGGCTTCACCACACGCATCATTAATCCTGAAAAATTATTGAACACCGTAACAGGTAAAGAAAATTTATTTGGCAACTCTACATTTGATGAAGGCACACGCTTGATCTTATCGAAGTCAACAATTCCTGTGGGCGTTTTTATTGACAGGAAGTTTGAAAAAACAGAACACATCTGTATCCCGTTTTATGATGAGAAAGACAGTTATCTCATCAGCTACGCACAGCGATTTATTCAGAACAATGGGGCACAGGTTGTTATACTCGATACAGAAGGGCATATCAAAAACAATCAGCACATCAGGGAAAAAATAAGAGAAGCACAGCAGGTTTCGCCCAATTATATTTTACTCATCACACAAACAGGAGTGGAGAAAGAATTCCTGAAACAGCAGGATCTTATCCTCATCAGTCTAGAAAGCTGGAAAAAAATGGTGGAGAACAAAAGCCGTTGGCTGCAAAGCATGCCATCAACACTTATTGTATCAACAAAAGAAGATGAACTATAAGCTGTTGAGATCAATCGAGTGAGGTCTTGTCCACATCAACCCGCTACAAAGTCCATTTTACGCCCCCTGTAATGAATAATTGGGCAATAAATTTGTGATGTTCATTTCTAACAATCATAAAAAAAGTAAAATGACAACATCAACACAAAACCAGGTAATGACAACACAGGAAGTTGCTTCCCGTTTCAATGAACTTGCACAACAGGAAAAATGGTTTGAAATTCAGGAAGAGCTTTTTGCTGAAGATGTAAGAAGTGTAGATCCTGCAAACTCACCTTATATGGGTTATGCTGAAGGTAAGGCTGCTGTGCGCAAAAAAGGAGAAAACTTTGTAAGCAAGATCGAGGATTTTCATGGAGCATCTACAACCGAACCTGTTGTGGCAGGCAATCATTTTGCAGTTGGGAGAGAGATGGATGCTACTGTGCAGGGATTTGGACGCATACAACTGAACGAAGTAATGCTCTATGAAGTGAAAGACGGCAAGATTATTCTTGAACAATTCTTCTACTAAAAATCATTACTTATTTACAGGAGGTTTTCTACATTTGGAAGGCATATAGCCAACTCCAAAAAAATCTCCTGTGGGTAAGTTAGCAGAAATTAAAACAAAGCAGAATTCTTCCAGTGTAGATGATTTCATTAATGCTATTGCCGATGAGCAAAAGCGTAACGACTGCCGTGTTATTCTTAAGATGATGGAAAAAGCAACAAAGGAAGAACCCAAAATGTGGGGCAGTTCCATGATAGGTTTTGGGAAAGTGCGCTACAAAAGTCCAGCTACGGGAAGAGAAGTGGATTGGTTTAAAATCGGCTTCTCTCCACGTAAAGCTAATTTTTCGTTACACCTGATCGATCTCACACTCCATGCAGATGCATTAACAAAATTAGGCAAACACAAAACCGGTCTCGGTTGCCTTTATATCAACAAACTGGACGATGTTGATCTGAAAGTGTTGGAAAAAATGATTGTCGCAGCAGCAAAACATAAGTATCTGCATTAAAACTTCTGTAGTTCTGTTACTGAGCTGCAAAACAAACTTCCACAGCATAATATCTCTCCACAAACCTGCGGTTACAGGTACCGGCAAAAAAAAATCTTCAGAAAAACTTGCGTAGCTAAATAACTACATATACATTTGTAGTCAAATAGCTACACAATGAACTTACGAAGAGATGTATTCCAGGCCATAGC
>JAKFDY010000208.1:0-3715 GCA_036675885.1 Lacibacter sp.
GTTGGGCACAATGAATTCAATTTTATACAGTTGTTAATATGTCACAAGTGAAATTTGATACAGTTGTGATTATTGGCGAGTGTATCAAAGACGACGACCTATCAGAGTGGTTAATTTATACATTTATGAATCAAGTTCATAACTCATACTAACAGTACTTATTTGCAGTTTTTTTCCTTTTTTATTCAGTTCATGTTGTGAATTTGTTGCCCAATTCCATGAAACGCAAGCTGCGCATGGGTTTTCACTTTCTGTATCGGAAAATAAAAAAGCGTCGCCTGGAAAAAGCAACGCCGAAACCAAAAACAACTGCATGAGAAGATTAAGGAATGTCGATACTCCTGATCGTACATTCATTGATGATTTTACCCGTGCCGTATTTATCCCAAAAGACCACTTGTATGTTATAATTTTTTTCCCATTCCATCGGCTTGCCGGTGTTAATGGTACATTTTAATCTTGTTGCTGAATCTCTTTTGAAAACACCATTGCCTGCAAAAAGATCTTTTTCTTCCAACAGAATTTTTCCATTTTCATCACTAATGCGTAAAGAACAACCAGCCGAAACATTGCCGTTCTTTTCAATCATTCCGTCAATTTCATCATTCACCAGAACAAAGCTTTCACCAAGCGGAATATCTGTATGGCCCAGCACTTCGTTATTCATCACCAGAAAAACCGATTTGGGTTGCATGTTAATGTACTGAGCGGTTAAACCCGTATTGAAATCTTTTGTAACACCTGCTGTCTTTTTGCTGCCACATGAAACAAATAACATTGAAAGAAAGATGCAGGATGCTGGCGGTAAAAAGTTTACCGGCCAGTGCATCGTGCATGATAAGATCCGAAGGGTGTTTTTCAGCAGCATCTGCCCGTTAAGGCGCTCGTATTTATTGTTTATGTCCTGTAAATACATAAGGTGTTTCTCTTTGTTAAATCAACACTGTAAAAATGCAGTAAAGAAGATGCTGTTTAAAATTTAAACATGTGAACAGTCGTATTTACAAAACGAAACGTAGCAAATGGGTATCAAAGTGATATCATCAATCTGTTAAAACTTACTTTTGAATAAGATAGATGGAAGCACACCAATCTTAAAAGGCACCCACAGGTGTCTTTCAATTAATGCACAATGATCTTTTGATACAGTTCTTTTTGCGAACCAAGTTTTACAATGTAAGTGCCGGGCGTTAAACGTGTGAGTTGCACAGGTGTTTGTGCTGTAATGGTTTGCTGTTTCATCAATCGTCCATTATTATCAAACACAAGTAGTACATCTTTTTCAATTCCTTCTGCACTGATGTTTACTGGTCCTGCTGATGGAATGGGCCATGCTTTCATTGAAATAATTTTCCCGTTGTTTCCATTTACCAACCTCACAGTTGAATACATAAACTTACCATCAAAGTCTTCCTGTTTTAAACGGTAATAGGTTTTACCGCCAAAACTGTTTGTATCAATATGCGAATAGTTGAGTGGTAACGATGAATTACCATTTGGCGCTGCCGATTTTACAAAATGGAGTTGAGTAAAGTTGATTTCACTTTCTTTCTTTCGTTCCACATAAAAGCCTTTGTTATCTATTTCCTGAGCCGTTTTCCAATCGAGCTGCACTTTGTTGTTGCTGATACGTTTTGCATTGAACTCAAGGCCAAGAACAGGGAGTGGGCCTTGCAATATATTGGTTGGTTGCAGAATTCCTTGTGTTAAAAAACCTGAATTATTCTGTAATGTAATACTGGCAAACTCACCTACTGTAAATTCAATCATTGCATTGTTCTTGCTAAAACTTGTGCCTGCATTATCGATACCAGCACTGTTCAGATTGATGTTGTTTATTACAGGTATGTTACTGGTAATGCCAGCATAAGGCTGCAAAAAACCCGCAGTATAAATAAAACTATAGGTATTCACTGGGGCAACAACTAACCCGCCTATATTGCTTTCCAGCAATATGCTTCCATTGCTGCTGCTGTTGCCGGCATTACTGATGCTTTGCGGGGTTAACTGTTGTGCAGAAATATTGTTTACCGAAATGAAGAGTAAACAAAACAGTGTGAATTTTATATGTGCCATGTTGTAATATTAAATAGTTTGTTTAATGCCATTCTTTAGCACAGAAGCATAGGGATGGTGTTGGGCTAACTGGAATCCTATTTTATTTTGTGCACAATAAATGTGTAACCAAACCCCTTCCACGCTTCGGTGCCAACCAATCTTTGTAAATATACTTCTACGGTTTCCCCAGCTGTTAGTTTTGCAATCTGGTTATAACTAACTGCATTTCTTTCATTGTTCACTTTAAAAGACAGCGGCTCTGAACTACTGGATATCATATCCCAATCATTTCTTTTAAATCCAATGATGCCTGCGTTATAGATGGCTGCTCCACTATAAATCAATCCGGAGAACCCCAGAAAATACATACCTGTTTCAGGCACGGTAAATTTGCCAGTGGATGGGTTGAAGTTATTGGTACTATCAAAGAATTCATTATCATAGGTTAATGTTCCAGCTGTTGTTCCTAAACTTTGATAAGTGCCATTCCTTTCAGCTGAAAAGCCAACGAATGGGCCGGTAAGTTTTTCAGCAGTTTTTGCTGTGTTTGCCGCTAAAGCATACGGTACGCTTACCAGCTGCTGGTTACCCATATCAGTAAAATTTAAGCCGTTGTTAAGATCAAGCCCTACACTGATCGTTCTTGTTTTACTGTTATCGAGCCAATTGGTATTATTGATATTACCTGTTTGTGATTCCGCACCCGGCCCTCCGATTTGTACATTAAATAACCCAAGCGCATTCGTTGTTATGTTACGTATTTCAGAGTAGTAGGTAAAAGAACCATTGTTATCAGATTGATTCAAGCTTATCCTGATCTTAATGGGCTTATTAACCAATGCCTGTCCGTTATTATCCCTGGCAACTGCCTGGTAATTGATCAGGTTAGGTGATTGTGCCCATGCTGCTGTTGTTAAGATTAAAAGTAAAATGGAAGTGAAAAACTGTTTCATAAAAAGATGTTTTGTGTAGATGATGAAATGATTTTTTGTTTGACGGATCAAAAATGAAAAACAATCATGCTGCCTGAAAACTTATCTCCTGTTGATGTGTGGCTTTGCAGTTGAATTGTGTGAAATCAACGTTGAATCGTTTAAAGGATACAGCCCAATTGTAAACGAAGCACTTCAATGCTCTCTTATAAGAAAATGTAGTTGCGTTTCCGCACTTATTACTTTACTTCCCTTTTAAATCCGGATTCCCACTACTTAACTGCTTTCTCAAACACTTGAATACAATATGTTTTTTATGAAGGGGTTTGCAGGTGCACTTTTGTGTTCAACAAAAAAATAATAAACCATGAAAAAGATTATCACAACAATTTTATTCGGCTCCATACTTGTTATGAGTTGTAAGAAAGAAAAATCAATCCCTGCCGCTTCAACGAAAGCAGGATTTAAAAAAGTGAAAGAAGTGGCCAGCTATTACAATGGAAATTTCAACCAAACCGAAATTTATACATATGATCCGGAAGGCAGAATATCATCGGTTTCGTATTCTAAAAACATTCATTCATTTGAATATCCTGACAAAAACCAAATGAAAGTAACAGCAAAAAGCAAAGCTACAGGTGAAGTTGTATGGATACAAACAGCCAAGCTTAACAGCAAAGGAGCTATTACTGAAATTACAAAACGAAACCTGGCGGGCACATTGG
>JAKFDY010000209.1:0-1538 GCA_036675885.1 Lacibacter sp.
GATGGCAAAACTTTATAAATGCCAACCAAAGCGGCAATCACAACAATATAAAGTACCCCAGAGAATAACTTGTGGTGGGTCATACGATTGACACCGCCTTGGTATTTCTCCGAAAGTCTTTCAAAGCTACGGTTAAACCAACGGAAGAAACGCGCGAAAATATTGTTGCTTTCCTGCTTGTTTGGATCGTGCTGTTTTAACAAGGTTGCACATAGGGCAGGGGTAAAGGTAAGTGCTACGATCAATGACAAGATCATTGCGGTAACAAGCGTAATCGAGAACTGACGGTAAATAACACCTGTTGTCCCCGCAAAGAATGCCATCGGTACGAATACTGCGGTTAACACGCTCGTAATACCGACCAAGGCACCAGAAATCTGTTGCATGGACTTTTCAGTTGCCGCTACAGGGTCAAGATGTTCTTCGACCATGACACGTTCTACGTTTTCCACCACGACAATTGCGTCATCAACCAATAAACCAATCGCTAAGACCATCGCAAACATGGTGAGCGTGTTGATTGAGAAACCGAAGATGTTAATGACAGCAAATGTGCCCAATACAACCACTGGAACAGCCAATGTTGGAATAATTGTGGCACGCCAATTCTGTAAGAACAGGAACATCACAATAAAGACCAAAATGATCGCTTCAATTAAGGTTTTAACAACACTCTTAATCGAAAGTTCAATAAACGGTGTGGTGTCATAAGCCAGTTGATCTTTTAAACCATTTGGGTAGTTTTTACGAAGTTCACTGAGGCGCTTTTCTACAGCCGCTGCTGTATCTAGTGCATTTGCACCAGTTGCCAGTTTAATCGCAACACCGCCAGCAGCCTTACCATTAAATTTAGAGTCGAACTGATAGTTATCTGACCCGAGTTCAACACGCGCAACATCACTCAAACGGACTTGAGCACCAGAAGATGTATTTTTTAGAAATATATTCTTAAATTGTTCAGGTGTTTGCAACATACTTTGCGCATTGACAGTCGCATTCAGCACTTGACCTTGTACAGAAGGTGCACCGCCTAACTGACCTACAGCCACTTGAGCGTTTTGAGCACGAATTGCAGCAGCAATGTCACTTGGTGTCACTTGCAAACTGTTCATTTTCGCTGGATCTAGCCAAATACGCATCGCATATTGACCACCAAAGACTTGAAGTTCACCAACACCTGCAACACGGCTCAGCGGTTCAGAGATGTTTGAGTTTACATAGTCATTAATGTCCGCCCCAGAAAGACTTCCATCTGGAGAGTAAAATGCAAGTACTTGCATAAAACTTGCGCCAGACTTGGTGACTTTTACACCTTGACGTTGTACATCTTCAGGTAAAAGTGCCGTTGCCGATTGTAGTTTGTTCTGTACTTGAACTTGAGCAATATCAGGATCGATGCCTTGTTCAAAGTTTAAGTTAATAGATGCTTGACCGTTACCCGCACTGTTTGAAGAGATATAACGTAGACCATCCAGACCATTCATTTGTTGTTCAATGATCTGAGTGACTGTGTTTTCAACAGTCTGTGCAGAAGCACC
>JAKFDY010000210.1:0-9575 GCA_036675885.1 Lacibacter sp.
AAGCAGTTGCCTGAAATATATGTTTCAAAAGATTCTATTGCTGCGGCGTTTCCAAGAACCAACGGAAGTAATGATGAACGTTTTGGTGTTAATGCCTCTTCGGTGCAGCAAACAATTTATACCAATTACTTTGAAAACTATAGTGCAGCAGTTCCTGTGTTCAAGAAGATAAGAGTGGTCGATGGCAATGTGGGTAACACAGGACAGTTTGCAGTATTCAATTCATCCATTGTGTTTACTCGTCTGGAGGAAGTTAAATTATTACGTGCCGAGGCCTTGGCGGTATTAGGACAAACAGATGCTGCTTACCAGGAATTAAATGGTATCAGAAGTATCAGGGGCCTTGCTGCCATTTCACCGTCGCCTTCAAGAGATCTGCTTACAGAAGTATTCGCAGAAAGAAGAAGAGAATTAATGGGCGAAGGATGGAGATGGTACGACCTGGTGCGGTTTAACAGGTTAAAACGTACGAACCCGGCTTTTAATGAATTGATCGATCGAGGTGGTATTTACTGGCCAATAGCACAGGAAGTGTTGAACAGGAATTCAAAGATCACTCAAAACAGTTATTGGCAATAACCAGGTTGCTTAAGCAAAAGAAACTTTTTCAATAAAAGTAAAAACGCACAGAATGAGTTTTATCAAAAAAAATTATTTGTTGATTGCAGCAGGTGTGTTGATAGTAATAGCATTAACAAGCTGCAGCAAGGCCGACAAAACCTATTACGATTATAATAACACAGCTGGTACCTTCAAAGGCACAACGTATGAATACCTTACTGCGCAAACAGGTTTGTATGATTCGCTTTTGTTTGTTGCAAACCGTTTAACAGGATTATCTGATTTGTTGAAAACAGGAAAGGTTACATTGTTTGCTGCCAATAACAGGAGTTTTGAACTGGCCTTGTTTAATATTAACCAGGCACGCAAAGATTCTATTCCGGCAATGCCGCAGGTTTCATTGGCTACAATTGATTCTGCTGCACTTGATACAATTGTTTGTCGCTACATTATTCCCGGGTTACAGCATACTGATAGCCTGAAAGGATTTACGGATGGCAAACTGTATGCATCGTATCGTTACGATTACAACATGCAGTTGCAGTATGTAGCTACCAATGCATCGGGTTATTTAGGCGGTGGCCCCAAGGCCATTACGTTCAGCGATCCACGCAATTCCATCTTCACACGTAACTGGGTACGGGTAAATACAATCACGGTTGATATTAAAACATCAAACGGTATACTGCATCTGTTACCTCCAGGACACGACTTTGGATTTGGAAACGATTTTATCAAACGGGTTAATAAACGATAGGTTTTACCAATCTCTCATTTTCTATAAAAAGAAGATAACGATGAACAAGAGCATTAAAAAATTAGTACATAGCCGCCGTTATTACCTCATTGCCGGTTTGGTAGTGCTTGCAGTAAGCGCCTGCAAAAAATATTTGCCGAAAGAAAGAGAAACGGTTGGTGCCGATTCGCAATACACGATCGATACCTATCAGCCTGTGCTTGGTCGCACTACGTTCTTTACTGATAATTTTTACCAGGGTAGCACAACTTATCCATCTGATTTTAAGATCGTGAATCCACGCAGAAGAAATGGTGATCCTGCACCGGAGTTGACAGATATTTTCCCGGTGATGGTTTGGAAAAAAGCATATGATGGTAATGAAAAATCAATTGCTGAAATTGAAGCAAAGCGTGAAAAACAATATCGCACATTACTTGAAATAGGACCACATTCCGGTGCATTCACATTGTGGGCCGAAGCAAAATCAGCTTTTATCAGGTCACAACCCGATTCAGGTTATTTGTTTGATGTTGAACTGTCGAACTCAGGTGGCCGCAGGTTTTACCGAAACCTGAAACTGATGCCTTTGAAAGAGCGCCCCTATGAACCATCGAATTACAATGCGTCAACCGGCCAGCCAACAACAAACGGTGTGTATGCTTCTGCAATTATTAATATAAAAGGCGAAGCTACAAACCGCTATCTCTCTTACAATGACATTGATGTGTACATACGCAAAATTGTAAAAGTGGGTGTGCCTGCAACCAATACATTAACCTTCCGCTTCCTGGATACATTGTATAACCCGATTGATCCTGCAAAATTTGCAGAGACCGATTGGGACAATCTTGTACATGGGTTTGAAAAAGTGATGACAGCAACAGGTGTCACTTATAAAATGGCTTATCCAATTCCTGCGGTTGAAATTCCTACACGCTATACATCATCTGATGGGCGACGTGCAAGAGTTCGTTTTGCTTATTCACGCTTTGGCTTTGGTGGCTCAAGAGAGCCTGCATTGCTGGGACTCGACTTCGCCATTTATGAGCCAGGCGATTGGGAAATAGTGTTTGCGTTCAAAAACGATAATCCAAAATTCATCAACGATTAATACATGGCATACATGTTTAGTATAAAAACACAAAAACTAACGGCAATGAGATTGTTACCCTGTATCGGGATGCTGGCCCTTACACTGCTTTTTGCTGTGCAGGCCAATGCACAAAACAAAATAACAGTGAAAGGGGTGGTAAAAGATAATGCACAGCAAACTGCCATGCAGGGTGTAACAATATCTACTACCAAGCCTTCTAAAACAATTGCTACAACCGATGCAAATGGTGCATTTACTGTAACCATTGATGCAGGAACTGAACTTGTGTTTTCACACTCGGGCTATACTGCTATCCGTAAAACATATTTATCAAGCAACTCATCAGTAACAATATCGCTTTCTGTAAAGGATAATACCATGCAGGAAGTAGTGGTACAGGGTTTCCGCCAAAAGACAAAAGAAACTGCCACTGGTTCAAGCACTGTTGTAAGCGGTAAATCATTACAGGATGTACCGGTATCAAACGTAGTGGAATTGTTACAGGGTAAAGTGGCAGGTTTGAACGTACAGAATAACTCAGGTTCACCGGGTGGCATGGGTACCATTAACCTGCGTGGTGTATCAAGTATCAATATCAGTACCGATGGTTTCTTAACACCAACATCGCCTTTGTTTGTAATTGATGGTGTACCGGTTGATGTAAATACAAATTATGAATATGGATTCCAGGGTGGTGGAGCCGGTATCAACCCTTTGGCATTAATACCACCTGAAGATATTGAGCAGATGGAAGTATTGCGTGATGCAGCGGCAACTTCAGTATATGGTTCAAGAGCTGCTTATGGTGTGATCATTGTTACTACAAAAAGAGGTAAATCAAAAGTACCTGTTGTGCAATACTCATCTAACTTCTTTGTAAAAACACCACCCAGGTTACGTGAAGTAATTGGTGGTAAAGAAGAGCGTTTGCTTCGTATACGTACTATTCTTGATTATGATACTTCTTATGCAGCAGCACAGGCGCTTATTAACCAGACCCCGTTTTTATCCGATAGCCTGAATCCTTTTTTCAACAACTCTACAAACTGGCAGGATTATTTTTTCCGTACCACTTATAACCAACAGCATAACATGAGTATAAGTGGTGGTGATGATAAGTTTAACTACAAGACCAACCTTAACTATTACCAGGAAAATGGTATTGTGCAGAACACCGGCTTTAAACGCTATGGTCTCAGCATGAATGCGCAATATGCACCTACCAATCAATTGCGTGTGAGGATGAGTCTTTCAAGCCAGCTTGGTCAAAAACAAAATGGCAGTGGTGTAGGTTTAATACAAACTGGTGTTGCAAGTGGTGGTTCATCTTCTTCGTTACTGCCTTCACCATCACTGTTTGCCGATAATAACAGTGCCCTTGCTGCTTCAAAAGTTACTAATAATAACAAAACAGCAAATATCGCTACGGTACTTGATATTTCGTACGAACCTATAACAGGTCTGCGTATTGGCAACTTACTCAGTTATAATTTTAATTCAGGAACGGCCGATCGGTTTACACCTTCCTTTCTCAGTAATGGTTCTTCTGAAGCATACAGTTATAGCGACAGAACTTATCAGTTGAACAACCGTTCACTTCTCAGTTACACAAAAACCTTATACAACCTGCATAATTTTAATGCATATGTGTTTAATGAGATCAATGCAAATGGTTTCCGTGCAAATGCTCTTCGGTTAGATCGTACAGCGAACGATCAGATAACCGGTCCCATCGGTTATAGCTGGGGAGCTTCACGTGGTGGTACATTGAATAATATTTCCGAAAGAAGACAGCATGGTTATGGCGGATCCTTTTCTTACAATTTCGATCGTAAATATGTACTTGATTTTAATTTCCGCTTTGATGGAACTTCAAATACCGGTTCCAAGCAGCCCTATTCAAAAAACCCTGCAATAAGTGCAAGATGGAACTTTAACCGTGAAAAATGGTTAGAGAAAGTTTCCTGGTTAAGTTATGGATCGGCCAGGGTTTCATGGGGGCGTAATATTAGTCCTACCGGTAATATTTTTGATACTTACGGAAAGTACATTGTTGGTTTGCCCTACAATAACAACCCGACTGTAGCTATTGACTATGCAACTATTCCCAATGAAAACTTCCTGCCCGAAACTCAAACAAGCACAAATGCAGGTGTTGAATTAGGATTATTCAATAATGCACTGGAACTTACTTACGACGCATACTACAGGTCGATCGATAACCAGGTAATGGAAATTGAACTTTCTAATGTAAGCGGCTTTTTGAAATTAAAGACTAATGCAGTAAGTCTTGTAAACTATGGGATGGAATTGTCGGCAAAGCTGCGTGTGTTTAAACAAAGCAACGCATTCCAATGGACGGTTACAGCAAACGGTGCCCTTAACCGTGCAGTATTGACGAAGTTACCCGATAACCTTCGCCAACTTGAAAAAGAGATCAAGGATAACGGAAGCGATGTTCCGGTAGTGTACAGGATAGGACGTAACCCAATATCAAACCTTATTTATCATACGCAAGGCGTATATGCAAGCACAGCGAATGTGCCAGTGAATATTGCAACAGGTAAGCGTCAACAATTAGGATCGGGTTCAAACTATTATTTCCAGGGCGGCGATCCACGTTGGACAGATGTGAATGGTGATTATATCATTGATGAAAAGGATCTGTTGCCTATTGGCAACCCCGTTCCCAAAGTGACGGGTGGCATTTTTTCGCAAATGCAGTATAAAGGCTTCCAGTTGAACATCAACGCATCATTCACACTATTTCGTGATTTGTTGAACGCTTCATTGTCGAAGACCATGCAAAACTTTGGCAACCCCGCAGCAAAAGGGCCCAACGGCGAACAGTTGGAGCCCGGAGCATTGGTACCGATTGATCAATACAATTACTGGAAGCCATCACCTACAGATAAAGGTAGTGGTACCGTAAATGCTCAGTACCCCAATCCTTTCGATTTCAGAAGAGCGAGGGTAATGGCTCCTTTCCGTTCAAACCAAACATTGTTCCTCGAAGATGGTTCGTACTGGAAAATAAACAACATCGTATTGGCATATAATGTGGCCAGGAAATACATCACACGATTTAAGATGACATCATGCCGCTTTACATTAACGGCTAACAATGTATTTACATTTTCAAATTACAGCGGTCCCGATCCAGAACTGGTTACAGCATTGGGAAGAGATAACTCAGGTGGTTATCCTAATGCAAGGAGCTATGCAGTTGGTGTAAATGTTCAGTTCTAATTGTAAAAGAAAAAAATAATAACAGATGAAACGTATTATCAGCATACTTGCAATCACCACAGTACTCCTGTTTGGCAGTGGTTGTAAAAAATATCTAAGTCTCGATCCGCCCAATGCGCTTTCAGGAAATAATTTCTGGAAAACCAGAACCGATCTTGAAAATTATACCAATGGCATGTATGAGCTGTTGCGTAAATCGGTAGCAAGGCTCGATATGAAAGCAGGTGCCAGTGCATTCAACTTTCCTTTCTTTGCTTTCTCCGGCGATTTAAGAGGTGGAATGGCTAAAGAGAATACAGAAATTGGTTGGGGGCGTGTTTATATAGCCAACCTGGCGAATAACAATATAAAAGCCTTAATGAATAATGATTCCTGGTACTCCATCTTTAATGTTATTCGTTTTACGCAGTGGGATAATTTTTATAAAGTAATTGCTGCTGCCAACATTGCTGTCGATCGTGTTGATGGTGTGCCTGATCCTTCCTTAAGCGAAGCAGATAAAAAACAATATAAGGCCGAAGCCATCTTTATCCGCAACATGGCTTATTTCCTGATGGTACGTCAGTGGGGTGATATTGCCTACTATACCGATGCCTATCATAGTGCGCCGTTGAAACGTATGCCAATGGTAGAAGTATTAAAAAAATGCCGTGACGATATGATGGCGGCAAAAGACGATCTGCCATGGACATACAGAGATCCCGTGTTTGTTGCTGTACGTGGAATGAGAGGATCATCTCTTGCTTTATTAATGCATATCAATATGTGGCTTGCTGCTTTCGATACAGGTAATGAGAAGGGATATTATGAGGCAGTGGATGCATTGGGCGATGAATTGTATAATGAGAATGGTGGTGCATATGCATTACTTCCATTGGAACGGAATGGTGAAATTTTTAAAGGCCGTTCAAAAGAAGGTT
Source organism: Lacibacter sp. (assembly GCA_036675885.1). Taxonomy (GTDB): domain Bacteria; phylum Bacteroidota; class Bacteroidia; order Chitinophagales; family Chitinophagaceae; genus Lacibacter. The sequence continues at coordinate 6,563 of JAKFDY010000210.1, forward strand.
TGTTTGAAGTACCACAGAATGCCAACTATGGCGAATCGTTTGGATGGTCATATTTCTACGATCTTGTTTACTATGACCGTCTTAAACCTGATCCTACTCACCCATACATCAGTTACGATACTAAGTTTATGGAAACCATTTATCCTGTTGGACAGGCCGATAAAAGAACGGATTTCTGGTATGATGTAACAACCATGTACAGTGGTAACAGGAATTTTAAAATGTTGAAATTTTACGTAAACCGTGATCCCAATTCAGTGGATGGAGCTTCGTTTGATGCCAGCCAGATCATTTTCCGCTATACAGATGCTATTCTTTTACATGCCGAAGCATTGGCCAACCTTGGTAACGATGCAAAAGCAAAAGAGAAAGTAAATATTGTGCGTGACAGAGCTGCTGCTGCTCCTTTAACCAGTACTGGTACTGAGCTGAAAAACGATATTTTCTTTGAGCGTTGCAGGGAATTGATAGGCGAAGGTCATTACTGGTTTGATGTGGTAAGAACAAAACGCATCATCGATCCATCGTATAAGTTCGGCTACCATTGCACAGTTGAACAATTCAAAGCAGGTGCATGGACATGGCCTATTCATCCGTCGGCATTGGTGAATAATCCTGGTATGACATTAAATACCTACTGGCAATAACTGATTAACAACATTGCTGAAACAAACAGCAGCAAATTAAAACAAAGCAGATGAACTATATGAACCGTTCAATCATCATCGCTGTTCTCATCACAACCATTTCGTTTGGTTGTCAGAAAAATGATTACTTCACCAATACAGGGAAGCATACACCTAATTACCAGGGTACGGTACATGATTACTTAAAGTCAAAACCTCAAATATGGGATTCCCTGTTGAAAGTGATCCGCATTGCAGGCATGGAAGATGTTTTTAAAAATGAAAAGATCACCTTCTTTGCACCAGCCGATTCATGCATTACACTTTCAATCAGATTATTAAATCTCTATCTGGACTCAAAGGGTCAGCGGCGTGTAACAAGTCTTGAGCAAATTAAACCTGAAGTATGGAAAAAACAATTGTGCCGTTACCTGTTTAAAGATGCCTGTTCAATGAACGATTATCCGCAGTTAGATCCGGGTAATTTATCAGCATACCCAGGACAGATATACAGTTCTTATCTCGGCGACATCATGAACATTGGTGTTATTTATAATGATGCCGGAGGTGTAAAATATGCAGGCTACAGGCAGTTGCTTATATCATTCATACCCTCTGTTTCGGCACCAAGAGATTATAATAGCTGGTATCCGGCAATTGTAGCTTCTGTAAATGTTGCACCCACAAACGGATATGTGCATGTGTTAAATTATCAGTATCATTTTTTCGGATTTGGCCCGGGCCAGTTTATTGAAGATGTAATTGCTAAGGGCATTATTTATTGAGTATAAAAAAAGCGTAAGCACTTTTCATGATAAAGCAAACGAATAAAATTTTTTCAGCAATGACAAAAAAGAACAGGCAAATAAGCCTTGGGGCAATCAGTTGTTTTTTTGTAGCTGTGCTTTTGGGCTCATGCACAAAACAAAAGGTAGAACCGGTGGAAGTTTATCCCGATCCGCCTGCAGCATTGGTGAAGTTCCTGGAAGGAGGACCTTATCCTGCAACTGGCAGTGAAGGTTCTGTTGTAAAGTTTAATGTAACCGGCTTAAAAGGCAAGGAAGGGCAGTTTAAGTTCTTTACGCATCTTACAGAAGCAGAAATAATATCAGTTGAAGAGAATGCAATTACGATAAAAGTTCCTTTGGGAGCAAGTACAGGCGCTGCTAATGTACTCATCAATGGCCAGTATTATTTCGGTCCAACCTTTGTGATTAAAGGAAAGGTTGCAATTGATGCAGCGTTTAATACAGATGCGTTTGGTTCAAATGGTGAGATCAATGGCATCTTCCTTCGCTCTGATAACAATTCTTATTTCCTTTACGGACGATTCAGTAATTACCAGAACAGTGCTACGGCAGCTAACCCCATTACCAGTATGGCTGTTGTAAATAAAGACTGTTCCATCAAAACTCCGGTTGGAGATCAGATGAGGGTTGGCAAAACGGGTGTTACAGGAAGTTTAGCCAGTGTTATTCAACAGGCAAGCGGTCAATATTTGCTTGGCGGTTCATTCAACAGTTACGATACGACCAATGGTATTAATAATATTACCCGTTTAACATCAACCGGAGCATTGGAAACCCAGGTTGTTGATTTGATTAATCCTGATCCGGTTAATTTTCCCAATGATGGGCAGGCAACAGTTGCTTCTTTTAATGGAGGTACACTAGGTGGCGGTGTTACAAAAATGTTTTTAAATGCAAGTACAGGCGACGTTACAGTCATCGGAAATTTCTCAGGTCATGTGAGTACGTTTTACGAGCGTTCAACAAAAACAGGACCTTTTGTTGACATCGTGAAAGTTCGTCAGTTGATGCGCATGAAATCTTCCGGTGCATTTGATTCTTCATTCTGCGTCAACAATGAAGGCGGCAATGGGTTTATTTATGATGCGGTGAAACTGAATGATGGGAACATTATTATTGCAGGAAACTTTACAACATTTAATGGTGCCACTGCAAATTATATCGCACGTATTCATGCAACAAACGGTTTGGTAGATGCAACGTTTAATCCTGGTGGAATTGGAGCCGATGGCCCGATCAATAAGATCAGGTACAATGCAACTACGAATAAGATATTGCTGGTTGGTGAATTCAAGAAATACAACGGGCAGGAAGCAAATGCTGTTGTAATGATCAATACCGATGGAACAATTGACCCATCATTCCGGTTTGGGAAAAATACCGGTGGTGTGCCAACTTTTGCAGCACAGTTAAACAATGGGAAAATCATAGTAGCAGGCACCTTTACTGCATATAATTACAACTACCTCACCACACCCGATAAGTACGTTGTTCGCCCCGGCTTTATGGTGCTTGAAAGTAATGGCTCATTGGCACTTGGGTATAATAATACCGGGCTGTTCAGAGGTGTCATTAACG
>JAKFDY010000211.1:0-4922 GCA_036675885.1 Lacibacter sp.
GTGGAAAGCATGGACATAAAGGTGAAGAAGCAGCCATCACTGCATTAAAAATGATCTTACTCAACACTTCATTAAAAAAATAAGCGCTCAACACATTGTTGGCTTATGACTATACAACTGTTTATACCTTGTTTTGTTGATCAGCTTTATCCAGACACAGCCTTTAACATGGTAAAGGTGCTGGAGAAGTTTGGTTGTAATGTAAAGTACAATGCAAACCAAACCTGTTGTGGACAGCCGGCATTTAATGCGGGCTTTCAGCACGAGTGTAAGGATGTGGCAACAAAGTTCATTAAAGATTTTTCCGGCAGCGAATACATTGTTGCACCAAGTGCATCATGCGCCGGATTTGTTCGGAATTATTACGGCAAAATATTCGACAATTCATCGATGCACAACGAGGTGAAGGATATGGGTATGCGTCTTTATGAATTCAGTGAGTTTCTTACTGATGTGCTGAAGGTAGAAGATGTTGGTGCAAAACTTGAAGGCAAAGCAACCTATCATGATAGTTGTGCTGCATTACGTGAATGTAAGATCAAAGAAGGCCCACGTAAGCTGTTGCAAAACGTGCAAGGCTTAGAACTTGTTGAAATGAATGATGTTGAAACCTGTTGTGGATTCGGTGGTACGTTTGCGGTGAAGTTCGAACCCATCTCCATTGCAATGGCCGATCAGAAAGTGAACAATGCATTAGCAACCGGTGCACAGTACATGATCTCTACCGATATCAGTTGTTTGATGCACCTCGAAGGTTACATCAAACAAAAAGGGCACAATCTCCGGACATTGCATCTTGCTGATGTGTTAGCAAACGGGTGGTAGTTCAATGGATAATTTTATAATGGATAAATGATATTTTTAAGCACGCATTATCCATTTTCAATTAATCAATTATTAATTATTATATGGCTCATTGGTTAATAAAATCAGAACCGTTTAAATACAGTTGGGATCAGTTTGTAAAAGACAAGCAAACTTTTTGGGATGGGGTGCGCAATTATGCGGCACGTAATAATCTCCGTGATATGAAGAAAGGAGATGAAGTATTTTTTTATCACAGCAATGAAGGGTTGGAAATTGTTGGTATTGCAAAAGTTGCAAAAGAAGCTTACCAGGATCCAACAACAGATGAAGATGCGTGGGTAGTTGTTGATTTTAAGCCGGTACGTAAACTCAAAAAGCCGGTAACACTTGCACAAATGAAAACTGATAAGCGTTTAGCAAATATGGATCTGCTACGCTTAGGCCGTTTGAGTGTTGGTAAGGTAACGGATGCAGAGTGGGAGGTAGTATTGGAGTTGAGTGAACAATAATAATTAGCAATATGAAATTCGATTTGAATTTTATTCTTAGTCTAGTTGGAGCCTTAGCTTGGACGCCAGTTCTTTTAGACTTCATTAAGAAAGATAAAATATCTGGTAAAGTAATTAGTCAATATACAAACTTTGGAACTTTGCCCTTTTCTAAGGATAGGGTATCAACTATTTTTTGCTTAAAGTTGGGTTGTTTTCAAAAAATCGGGACTATTTTTTTAAATCAATTCATATTTATATTAAGTACCCGGATAATGAAAATGAGCTTGTCTGCAAAAATTGGATGTGGCGACATCTTCAATTTTCTTTAGATGATGTGAATGGTAAGCCTGTAAATAAATCTCTTCTTATATCAGGTGCCGAATATCTTAGCTCTATAAGCGTTTTACCTAAAGGAAAGCCAATTACAGCGTATGTGTCCTTTTCTGTTGATCGATCTGATGATATTAAATATGAGTATATTCGGATAGTGTTTAATGATTATAATGAAAAGTCAAAAGAAGTGCTTTTTAGGCATAATGAACTAGAGGCTAATGCTCAGTTGCATGATGAAAGTATCTGGGGGGATATTTAATCCTTGGTATTTTTTAACAAATTTCTTCGGTTACATTTTACAGTTAGTGGTATCAATCATTACTTATGAATGATACATCAGCAGTTGAATGATTTGCATGCCGGCAAATGAATTCAGCAAGTACTTCGCTGCTCCTGCATCTCGCTTCTCATTTAAAAACAATCAAAAACATTTTCAAAATGAAAAAGATCATTTTGGCTGTCGTACTATTGGCAGCCGCTGGCGGAGCTGTGTATTTATTTACTCAACGAAACCAAAACATTGAACCGTCTAATGTAATTTCTTACAAAGAAACCATCATCGGTGATTGGAAAATTGATTCAATTACTTCAAAAGACAGTAACAGTATTGGCTTGCTGCTGCTGTCACTCGATTCTAATCTTACAAATTATACTTTTCGCTTTACTGCTGATGGCACTATTACACAACTGCTCAACGATAGCATTGTACCGCAGAAAAGTAAATATGAATGGAAAGACAGTTCACAGCTTATCATCCTCGAAGGCGATTCATTAACTGATAAAGAGGTGATGCATGTAGTTTCATTTACACCTGAGCAACTCAATCTAATGAGTGCTGACAGTGCAGTGATCTACTTTAAGAAAAAGAAATAAATCATGAAAACCGGCTGATGATTTTTTTGTCAGCCGGTTTATGTATTTAAAATTATTCTGCATCTGAAATAAAAAACTTTTATGAAATGAGCCATAAAAATTAATGAGTATTCCGATAGCTATCGGAATATAACAACCAGCGATATTAATTTTTAGGGCGAATAACATATGACCAAAACAAAATAAAAAAGAACATATGAAACAACTACTCTTTGCAGGAATTGCATTCCTGCTCCTGACAATCTCATGCAATCAGGCGAATGAAAAAGAAGCATCGCAAAGTACGATCGTGACGGATTTAAAATTAGAAGCGCCTGTATCGGATTCTACTTCTGTGTCCTATGAACAAGCTCCTGCAATTCCGGGTGATCAAAAACAAAAAAAGCCAACTAAGCAACCTTCGCAATCACCGGAAAGCAAACCCGATTGGAATAAAAAGATCATAAAAACGGCAACGTTGAATGTGGAAGTGAAAGATTATGCAAAGTTTAACCAGGTGGTACATCTGTCGGCTGAAAAGTTTGGCGGTTATATTGCTGATGAACAGCAGGCAGAAACGGAATATAAAATTGAAAACACGGTCATAATTAAAGTACCTGTTGATCAGTTTCAATCGGCTGTTGATTTTCTTACAAGTGGCGATGGAAAGATCAATGAAAAAAAGATCAGCTCCGAAGATGTAACCACGCAGGTTGTTGATACCAAATCAAGACTGGAAGCAAAGAAGCAAGTACGGTTACGTTATCTCGATCTGTTGAAGCAGGCGAAGAATATGGAAGAGATATTACAAGTGCAAACCGAGATCAACGATATACAGGAAGAGATTGAAAGTGCTGCGGGCCGCATCAACTATTTATCGAATGCTTCGGCAATGAGTACCATCAATCTTACTTACTACCAGATAGTGAATGCGTCAGCAAAAGAATCAGAAACCGTGAGCTTTTGGGAGAAAACGAAATATGCTTTTCTCAGCGGGTGGAATGGCTTGGTGGAAGTGTTGATCGGTTTGCTGAATATCTGGCCATTGGCATTGATCATTGGTATTGTTGTTTGGACAGTTAAGCGTTCGGTCTTTAAAAAAGCGAAATCGCAGGCATGATTTGAAGCGAGCATTTGAGTGCACTCGTACTCAAATGTTCGCTTTAACTATCGTCATAAACTCTTCTCTCGGGATCATACGTGCACCCAAACTTTCAAGATGTGGCGTGTAGATCTGGCAATCGATCAGCACAACACCTTGTTTTTGTAATTGCTGAACAAAAGAGATAAATGCATACTTACTCGCATTCGACACTTTACTGAACATACTTTCACCAAAGAAGATATTACCAAGACGAACGCCATATAATCCGCCAACCAGTTCATTATTCTGCCACACTTCTGTACTAACGGCTTTGCCTAACCGGTGCAAGGCGGTGTAAGCCTGTTCAATTTCTTTGGTGATCCAGGTGCCTTCTTTCAGCTTTCTTGTTTGTGCACATTGATGGATAACATCGGCAAACGCTTTGTTGATGGTAACAGTAAATGCTTTGCGTTTAAACAACTGCTGCATGCTTTTACTGATGTACAATTCATCGGGAAATAAAACACATCGAGGATCGGGGCACCACCAGAGTGGCGGCTCGTCATCATTATACCAGGGAAAAATACCACTGCGGTAAGCGAGCAGCAAACGTTCTGTACTTAAGTCTCCACCAATAGCAAGTAAACCATCAGTTGTTGCTTTTTCAACAGGAGGAAACCAAAGCTTGTCAGTTAAAACCGTAAGTGGCATGTGTAAAATAAAGGTATCGGCATGTAAACAGCAAATCAGGCAATTACTTCAACTGTGGCACCAATGCCACGTTCAGTAATTGCATCGCATAAAGGTTTCAGATCATCGTATGATCCGTTCTTAACTGCGTATTTTCCTTTGCTGTGAATGAGCCAGGCACATTGTTCTGCCTGCTCAGGTGCTTGATCGCAAATATCAATTAACGTTTCAATCACCCACTCAAATGTATTCACCTCATCATTCCACATAATAAGATGACAGGGCTCTTCCAGATCTGTAAGAACATCTGTTTCTATAAACTCTTTTGTATGTGTGGATAAGTTTGACATCAGGTGCAAAATTAATCATAGAAAAGAAAAAAACAATTTCTTCATTTTCAGAAAGCAACTTAAGTGGTATAATAGTTGTCATTTATGGGTCTAACAGACAGGGAATCAAATGAAATTCAGACTACTGCCTAAAAAGAAAGCCGAAGAACCAGCCGTGCAGGGGCAGGCTATTGTGCTTTCCATTAATAGCGACAATCGTGGACTCGATTTTCTGGCTGAACTGTTCCAAAAGATACGGCCCGCTGATGTGAATGATAAAGAAGCAGCGGAATTGAAATTCAAAGCATTTTTGTTTCAACTGCAGGAAGACCGGTC
>JAKFDY010000212.1:0-3235 GCA_036675885.1 Lacibacter sp.
AAAGCCGTCTTATTTCAGTAACAGCATCCTGGATATACTGTTCACTTTTAGTAATAATGTCTGATGCAGTTTCTTCCTTTTTAATTTTTTCCCGTGCCATGCCCAGGTAAAGCAGGGATGCCGCTAAAATCTGGTTTACATTATCGTGCAGCTCCATACCAATTTGTGTTATTTCCTGTTCCTGTGCATCAATCACTGCCTTTTCCATCCTTATTTCAAAGTCTTTTTCAAGGCTTACATCCTGCATTGAACCTATTACCCGTACAGGGTTTTCACTTTCATCATATATTACAAATGCACGATCTAACACATACTTATAAGATCCGTTGGCACAGCGGAAACGATATTTAAATTGAATGGTTTGTTTCTTTTTTAAAAAAGCATTCTTCAATTTATCCAGCACCCGCTCCTTGTCTTCAGGATAAATATTCTTCTCCCACCAGGCTTCTTTATTTTGAACCCGGTTGCTTTTGTATCCAAAGACTTTGCTGATTCCCTGGTTATAAAAGATAATGTCTTTTAGTATGTCCCAGTCCCAAATAGTATCACTGGTTGCTTTTGAAAGCAAATCGTACCGCTCCAACGATTCCAGGGTTGTTGCTTCTGCCTCCTTTCTTTTGGTAATGTCTGATCGGATTGTTATAAACTGAACAGGGTTCCCTTCTTTATTTAAAAAGGGGACAATTGTTGTATCAACCCAATGGAAAGAGCCATCCTTCGCTTTGTTTCTAACTTCATTTCTCCAAACCTTTCCCGTTGTTACAGTATCCCATAAGTTTTTTATAAATTCTTTACTGTGATAACCTGAGTTTAAAATCCGGTGCTCCTGCCCTATCAACTCTTCTTTGCTGTAACCAAAAACCCTGCAAAAATTTTCATTTGCATATTGTATGATTCCGTTACTGTCTGAAACATCAACAATAGAAGATTCATCGAGAGCAAACTTATAATCGGTTACTTCCTTTTCTGCTTTTTTATGCTCCGTAATATCACGCCAGATAGTAAAAAATGATTGCTTTCCTTTTAAAATAATCGACGTAAGCATTACTTCAACAGTAAATTCAGTTCCATCTGCTTTTGTGTGTATCCATTCAAAGCGATGATACCCTTTCCTCAATGCTGTTGCAATCATAGCTTCAGCTTTTTCGGCCGAGAGCCTGCCATCGGGTTGTTTTTGCGGGGAAATATCCCAGGGTTTTTTATTACTTATTTCCTGCCTGGAAGAAAATCTTAAAATAGAAACTGCCGCCCTGTTACAATCGGTAAAACCTGTATCATCAAGTAATAATATAGGATCTGCAGATTCGTAAAACAAACGCCGGAAAGTTTCTTCACTTTCACGCAATGCCTCTTCTGATTGTTTTCGTTCGGTAATATCTCTCATACTGCCAAGTAACCGAACAGGCTTCCCATCACTATTGCGCTCAATGAACGTACTTCCATATACATTGATCCATCCTTTATTCCCGGCATAAAACCGGTATTCGGTATCAAAGCTCCTGTTGTTCGAACCAAGTGCATCTTCAACTGCTTTAACCACCCTTTCCTTATCTTCAGGATGTAACCGGTTTATCCATTCTTCCTCAATGGGAACGGGGTCTGCAAGTGTAAGTCCATATAATTGCTGATGCAGTTCATTCCCCCAAACCTCATTTGTTTCAAGATTCAATTCCCATACAGCTTCGTTTGATGCCCGGCCTACAAGTTCAAACCGCTCATTTGCTTTTTTGATGGCCTCTTCACCCTTTTTGCGTTCGGTAATATTCCGCCCCACAGCGATGATTACTTTTTTACCAAAACAGTAACCAGAACTGATGCTTACATCTTTCGGAAAGATTGTTCCATCTTTCCGAAGCCCCCAAAATTCAAATACCTGTGGTGCGCCATTGAGTGCTTTCTCTATATATTCTTTTACTGCAGCAAAATCATTTTTTCCCGGTGCTGACAGAAATTCCGGCGTTTTTCCTATGAACTCTGCCTTTGAATAACCATACAGTTTTTCAGCAGCATGGTTTACATCTAAAAATGTTCCGTTTACATCCTGGATATAAACTGCCTCAGAAATATGATCCAGGAGATTTAAATATGTTTGTTCAGATGAAGGAAGTTGTGTTGATGATGGTTTTGTTGATTCACGTATAACAGCACAAATTTGTTTCTGCCCGTTTGCATCTGCAAATGCATTTAATCTCAATTCTGCAAAAAACTCAGTGCCGTTTTTCTTAACCATTGAAACCTCATATTCCGCTTTTCCTGTTTGCTCCAATTCGCTGAGGTATTTATTTAACTGTATGCCCCATTGATGAATAAAGCCATCGCTGCCCAATGCACATATTTCTTCTTCCGTTGTGCCAAACATGTTGCAGGCAGCATGGTTGGCTGCAAAAAAACTGCCATCGGGGTAGCCGAGAAGAATTGCATCATGACTGTTTTCAAAAATTGTATGGAATTTTACTTCGCTGTTTTTAAACAGCTCCTCTTCTCCTTTTTGTTGAGTTATGTCCCTTAAAAAAACGGAACTGCCTGTTTGCGAAGAGTAGATACGGGTTTCGTACCAACGATCATCAACACCAATATATTCTTCTGCAGAATTATCGAGTTGATTTTCTTTGATCCTTTCATAAATAATGTGAAATAAACCCGCAACAGTACCCGGAAACTGAGCCAGCAGATGCTTGCCAACCAGGTCTTCAGGTTTACATTGAAACATTTCCCCGGCCATTTTATTTGCAAATGCGAAACAACCGTTTACATCAATTGTAACAAATGCATCTGCTATGACTTCAAGGACTTTGAATTCAGGATTTTGGGGGTGTTTTATCAGCATTTAATCGTTTTAATTAAACTGACGAGTGTTTTACTTCATAAAAACTACGACTATATTTTGATAAATAAAAATCTGCAGTTTTATCTCGTCCTGTTTTTAACCCTACACTCTATAAATACAGGAAGGCTGGTGAAAGAATGATGCGTGGCTTCTGTCCGCCCCTGGTCTTACACAGTGAACCCCGGGATTTATGTGTTCTAACTTCCGTGGTCGGTCACACAATACACCGGGCCAAAGGAAAAAACATACGCTTACATGTTTTTACTTTTCATATCTTTTAATTTTAAATCTTACAGTTAAAGCAAAACCATATGAACAAAAGATTTTTCCCGCTTGTGTTGTTAGTAATGTTTATTACATCCACAATTGTTGTCCAACAACCTGCGCCCGTTAAAATTGAGGATGGCC
>JAKFDY010000213.1:0-13840 GCA_036675885.1 Lacibacter sp.
AGTGCTTCGCTCTTTGATAAAGCCCCCTTAAATGAGTTGTTGAAAAGCACTGTCTATAAGAATGTCAAAGAACAAAAATGTGAACAATTAAAAATTGAATTAATTTAACGGGACACTAATGAAATCGGATGTTAAACTCATTTGTATATGAAACTAAATAAGGAGTGGCATTTACAACACCCAATGCCAAAGAACCCAACATTAGATGATCGCATTGCCTGGCACATTGAACATGCAAAACATTGTATGTGCCGGGAAATGCCCGATAAAATAAAAGAAGAAATAAAGAAGAGAAAGAAAAAAGCAACTTCAGTATGAAATATCTTTTTTCTTTTCTCCTGTTTGTGCACGGCCTTATTCACCTCATGGGTTTTGCCAATGGATTTGGCTTCAGCAAACTGCCTGCACTAACAAAATATATTTCCAAGCTAACAGGCACACTATGGCTTTTTGCCGCAATGTTGTTTACAGTAACAGTTATTTTTTACATATTGAAAAAAGAAAACTGGCCGTTGTTTGCTGTTGCTGCTGTGGTGCTTTCGCAATTACTCGTTGTATGGTATTGGAAAGATGCAAAGATGGGAACGGTCGCCAATTTCATGATCTTGCTGGTGATTATCCCTGCATTGGGTGAATGGCAATTCAACCGCATGTATAAAAAAGAAGTGCAGCGGCTGCTTTCACAACCGATCAACAAATCAGCAAGTTCAATTACAAATGAACATGTTCGGCTATTACCAACTGCGGTTCAAAAATGGTTACAAGCCAGCGGCGTAGTTGGCCGACCGGCAATTGAGCGTGTTTATTTGCAGCAACGGGGTGAAATGAAAAACAAACCCGATGGAAAATGGATAGCATTTGAAGCGGAACAATATTTTACAACTGACCCTCCCTCCTTTTCATGGAAAACAAAGATCTGTCCTTCCGGTTTTCTATTCATTACCGGAAGAGATAAATATGAACAAGGCAAAGGGCACATGCTGATAAAAGCTTACGGGCTTTTTGCCATTGCAGACAGTAAGGGTTCACAAACAGACCAGGGAACCTTGCTACGTTATCTCGCTGAGATATGCTGGTTCCCTGCTGCAGCACTCAGTGAGTATATAAAATGGGAAGCGATTGATGATAAAACTGCAAAAGCAACGATGAGTTATGGCGGCGTAACAGCATCAGGCATTTTCTATTTTAAAACAAACGGCGACGTGGAAAAATTTGAAGCTGACCGTTATTATATCAGCAACGGCCAATCATCACTCGAAAAATGGCAGGTTACTTGTGTAGATCACAAAACCATAAACGGTATCCGTATACCAGTAAAAAATAATGTAACCTGGAAATTGAAAGACGGAGATTTCAAATGGCTTGAACTTGAAATTACCAACATTCAGTTTACTTTCACCGCATAATCAGCAGTATGGATTCAATTACACACATTGCATTGGGTGCCTGCATTGGTGAAGCATTTTTTGAAAAAGGATTTGGTAAAAAAGCTATGCTTTGGGGGGCCTTGGCTCAAAGTATTCCTGATATTGATTTTGTTGCCTCTTTCTGGATGGGTACTGCCGATGATCTGCTGGCACATCGTGGCTTTACACATTCGCTTTTGTTTGCTGTACTGATTGTGCCGATCATGGCAATGGCTGCTGAAAGAGTTCACCGTCCGCATGATATCTCCTATAAAAAATGGGCATTGTTTTTTTTGGTGGAAGTATTGATGCATCTCTTTCTTGATGCGTTTAATAATTATGGTATTGGCTGGTTGGTTCCCTTCAACAATCATCGGTTTTCATTTAACACATTGTATGTAGCCGATATTTTCTTTTCCATCTGGCCGGGTATTGCATTTGTTGCACTTGTTATACTGAATCGTTTTCATCCGCTTCGTACGTTGTGGTGGAGGATCGGTATTTTTATACCGCTTCTGTATCTCACCTATTGCAGCTATAACAAGTTTAGTATTAATAAGGAAGTAAAGCAAATAATGGTAGCACAGAACATTCCTCATCAACGCTATTTCACCACACCAACACCGCTCAACAACTGGCTGTGGTATGTGGTTGCAGGTAACGACAGTGGTTACTATATCGGCTATCGCTCAGTATTTGACAAGAACCCGGGAATGGATTTTAATTTCTTTCCACGCAATGATTCCTTACTAAATCCTGTTGATCAATTTGAGGATATGCAAAAACTTGTTCGCTTTTCACAACAATTCTACACGTTAGAAAAATGGGGCGACACCTTGGTATTCAACGATCTTCGTTTTGGACAAATACTGGGCTGGCATAATCCAAAAGAAAAATTTGTGTTCCACTATTTTCTGCAATACCCAAGCGAAAACAAATTAGTGGTGCAGCGTGGGCGTTTCACCGGTTGGAGCAAACAGGAAATAAGGATCCTTCTCAGGCGAATGCGGGGCGATTAATCCCGTTGTTTGAAATAAAAAGTGAAAAGGAAAAAGATGAGTCGTATCATTTCATAACAGAGCCGTTGCCATACCCGTTTGATGAATGTGTTGTGGCGCTCAAACTCTTTCTCAGTTATAAGGATGCAATCGTTTTGCATGATCGCTTCCATGGTTTGCTCCACATCTTCAGCAAAATGGTTGTTTTGAATATCAATATTCAACTCAATGCTGGCATAGGCGCTGATGTTATTTACATTGTAAGAACCAACTGTTACAAATTTTCCATCGTAGGTACTCAGTTTGCCATGCAATACATTGGGTTGGTATTCGTACAGCTCAATTCCATTTTTAAACATCCAGCGGTAGAGATAGCGTTCAGCATGTTTTACCATGGATATATCGCTGATGCCTGCAGCGATCACTTTAATTTTTATTTCACGCCTTGCAGCCAGTGTCATATTACGACGGAAAGCACGACCCGGTAAAAAATAACTCGACATGATACTGATATGCGAGTTTGCTTTCCGAAACATTTCCAGGTAACTCCGGCTGATCTGGTTCTTACGCCGCACCCAGTCATTACGCCGCACCCTCACCAAACATTCTTCTCCCCTCAAATGAAACGATGCTTCTGTTTTAATGATCTGATTTTTCTTTTTACCCCAGCCCGATTTATTCCATACATCCACACAAAGATTGTAGAGCTCGGCACTCACTTCGCCTTTACTGTATAATGCCCAATCGAGCCATGCCGGTTGACCGGGCATATCGTTATATCGGTTTGAAATATTTACACCACCCACCAAACTATGCACCGCATCTACCACAACAATTTTATGATGCATTCTCCGCCCAAAATAAAAATACCGGCTTCTGAAAACCGGTTCAAACCAACGGAACTGAATACCGCTTGCTTTTAACTGCGCAATAAACTCATCCGACAAATGTTGCGATGCATATCCATCGAGCAGCAGGTACACCTTTACTCCTCTTTGTGCAGCTTTCATTAAAGCTGCACCCGTTTCAATACCTGTTTCATCATCTTCAAAAATATAGATCTGCAAATGAACACTGTGTTCTGCTTCTTCCAATAAACGGTACAGGATCGAAAAAAAATCACGTCCGCCTCTAACCAATTGCACCTGGTTGTGTGTACTGTAAGCTGAAGAAACGGGAAATTGTTTGCCTGGCGACATGCATGCCAAATTACTATTTATCTTTTTTCAAACCTTCCTGTTTTTTCAGCAATCGAAATACGGTACATCACACGCTTAATACGGTTACTGTCGTCGAGCTCTGTTTCCACTTCATGTTGTTCGCCATCAATTGTCGCACTTGTCAGCATTGGGAACACACGGTTCTTCAAAATAACACGGGCATTTTCGGCATCATTGTCTGTTAACTCTTCAAACCTTCCCCGCACAATTACACTTTGCCAGTTCGCCATGTTGGTCATTGTATCTACTTCAAAACAAACATTGGGATTGTTACGCAGCAAACCCAGCTTCATCCCTTCATTCGTTTGCCCGTAAATATAATGACCATCAAATGCATAAGTAACAGGAACAAGGTATGGCTGTTCTGAATCGGTGCAGGCAAGACGCCCCACTACCTGGCTGGCAAGCAGGTTGTTCATTTGTTGTTCGTTGAGTTGTCCAAGCATGGCAAATCGTTAAAAAAGATGAAATGATTATTTAAAGTTACTGATGCCCCAAGGCGGGCTTGCTGATGAACATCAACCCCATTGTTGACTGTTCTCATAGCAATTGCTGTTATAAAAAAATAGCTTTGGTTACATGAGCAACTTTGAGTCACATATCTACGGAAGTAAGCCGGTGGTTGTTGATTTTTTTGCAGAATGGTGTGGACCATGCAAATTAATGACGCCGGTGCTGCAGCAAGTAAAAAAAACTGCGGGCGACCGTGTGACGGTTCTGAAGATGGATATCGACAAGAATCCGGGTTTTACTCATCGCTATAGTGTGCAGGCAGTACCAACCCTTATCATCTTTAAAGATGGCCAGGTGATCTGGCGGAAAAGCGGCGTGGTTCCTGCCCATGAAATTCTTGAGCACCTCAACACGGTGATGAGCTGAATAACTTTCGAACCAGGTTGTGATTGCCGGGCCTTGCGCCCGGCTTTTTTTGCAGTAAATATTTATTACCTTGATCGTTCATGGAACTATCGTTCGATATCTGGAAGATACTTGCAGGTGTTGCCATCTTTCTTTTAGGAATGAATATGCTGGAAGAAGCATTGCAGCAACTGGCTGGCAGACCCTTTAAATTATTTCTGCGAAAACATACCCAGCATAAATTAAAAGCAATTGGTGCAGGTGCTGTTGTTACTGCATTGTTACAAAGCAGCAGCATTGTGAACCTGATGCTGCTGGCATTTGTAGGCAGTGGTATTATTCAAATGCAAAACGGCCTGGCGATGATGTTGGGCAGCAATATCGGCACCACGTTCACCAGCTGGATTGTTGCAACAATTGGTTTTGAATTTAATATCGAAAATTTTGCGTTGCCTGTAACAGGTGTTGCCGGCATTTTAATGATACTGCTGAACAAACACAGTAAGTGGTTTCAACTGAGTAAATTCTTTTTTGGTTTCAGTTTTTTGTTTGTGGGGTTGAATTTTATGAAAACGGCTGTTGAAGCAATGGTGCAACAAACCGATCTCAGCCGCTTTAATGAATATCCGCTATTAATGTTTTTATTGATCGGTATTTTGATCACCGCACTCATACAGGCAAGTTCGGCCACTATTGCCTTGGTGCTTGCAGCATTACATGCCAATGCGATTGACCTTGAACCGGCCATGGCCATTGTACTGGGTGCCGAAGTAGGCACAACCATTAAACTCTTACTTGCATCAGCAAAAGGCATCGCTGCAAAAAAGCAGGTGGCGTTGGGAAACTTTTTAATGAACACGATCATTTCCCTGCTGCTTGTATTTTTTCTCAGTCCGCTTTCGCTGTTTATCAACGAAACCCTTGGCGTAAAAAATCATGTACTTGCATTGGTGGTTTTTCAAACACTCGTAAATATCATCAGCATTATTCTCTTCTACCCTTTTCTTAATCCGTTCGGGAAGTTTCTGGCAAACCGGTTTACACAACAAAACGATGAAACCTTGTTCATCCACAACATTAAACCCGCAGAAACGGAACTGGCACTGCAGGCCATGCAAAAAGAAACCGATCATTTTCTGCAACTCATCATTGCCTATAGCAAACATATTTTTGAACTGAAGCCTGAACAAAAGAACGGTAACGGATTTTATAAGAAAACACCGGAAGAAAAATACGAGTTCATTAAACACCTTCATGGCGATATACTTGCGTTTTATGTAAAAATGCAGTCACATCATTCGCAGCCGGAAGAAGCCGCAAGGTTTCAACTGCTCATCTCCTCGGTGCGCAATGGAATGTACGCAGCCAAAAGTTTGAAAGATGCCTCGCATGATGCTCTCCTTCTCAAAAACTCATCGAACGATAAAAAATTTGCTTATTACGAAGAAAGCCGAAACCGCACTGCCAACTTTATAACAACCATCGGTCAGGTACTTTCTGCAAAAGAAGCGGCGCAGGCAAATGCTGATGCATTAATTACGCTCTATCATGAAATCATCAAAGGTTATACTGATGAGTTAAGTCACCTGTACAAACAAGGCACCATCGATCACCTGAGTGAAACAGAGATCTCCACCATTATCAATTACAACCGTGAACTGTATACCGCTTACAAATCGTTGATCCTTGCGGTAAAAGATCTGTTAGTTCCGGAAAAAGAAGCAGCTGCTTTTGAAGAGTTGCCCGGCTTCATCCGTTAGATGTGAGCATCATCAAAACATGTGCTGACAAGCATCATCTTTCTTTCTAAACTATTAAAATACATTTGACACGCCGTTAATGAGTTTGCCATGCTTGGTTCATTAAGTACATCTGAAATTGAAGACCTGCTTTACCAATGCAATCTTGGCCGCATTGGCTGCAGCTACCACGGAAAAGTTTATGTGGTGCCGGTTAATTACATCTATGACGGCAGGTCGGTAATCGCACATTCAGTTGAAGGGTTGAAGATCCGCATTATGCGGAACAACCCTTCCGTTTGCTTTGAAGTGGATGAAGTGCAGAACAACAAAAGCTGGAAGAGCGTAATAGCCCAAGGCATTTACCAGGAAATAACCGGCGAGCGTGAACGCTATGAAGCCATGAAATTATTTGTAGATCGTATGCTCAAACTAAAAGTGAGCACAACTGCACACCCACCTGAATTACAACCCGAACGTTTACACAACACACATGGAAGTGTAAAGCCGGTGATCTATCGTATTCTGCTTAACGAAAAATCCGGTCGCTACGAAAAAGAATAGCCCACTCTCATCATGAACCATGATGAACATCATTGTAATGGCTTTGTGGAAACATTATCTTAGAAACGTTAGATCAATATTGTTCACCTGTAAATTATTCACATGAACACTTTAGCTAAAATCGCTATTGCAGCCGGAGCAGGTATAGTTGCCGGAGGCGTATTAGGAGTTTTGTTTGCACCTGATAAAGGAGAGAACACACGCAAGAAAATTGCTGACAGTGGAAAAAAACTCACCGACACTGTAAAAGACAAAATGAGCAACCTGAAGGTAAACATCAGGGGCAAATCTGATGCTGTGAAAGAAGGAATGGAAGAATTTGCGTAACCCCACTAAACAGCATAGCATGGAAGATACATTTGCCAAAGCAGAAGACCTGGCCGAACATGTAAAAGAGTATATCAATAACCGCATGGATGCGGTGAAGTTAAATACGGCAGAAAAAAGTTCAAAACTTGCAGCAACTGTAATTGCGTCTGTTGTTGTAGCAATGTTCTTTATCACTTTTCTGTTTTTTGCCAGTACTGCTTTGGCATTTGTTTTTTCACGGCTCACCGGTGAATTGTCATGGGGATTTTTAATTGTAGGTGGTATTTACCTGTTGCTCGGTGCAATCGTTTGGTTGTTGAAAGGCCGTATTCTGCAACTGCCTATTATGAATGCATTACTGCGGCAACTATTTACAGATGATGAAGAAGACGAAGATGAATAAGATCAGGTCCATAAAACAATTAAAAGCCCGGCAAAAAAAACTGGAGCAAAGAAAAGCAGAACTGGAAAAAGCAATTCGTTACGATTGGCTGGATGTGAAAGAAAGCATAAAACCAAAAAATGTTGCAGGTCAGGTATTTGCACACATTTTTGCTAAAGAACAACAGAATGGAGATTCTTCTTTAGCTAATACATTGTCGCAATTGGCCGCTGTGCTCACAAAAATTACTGTGGAAAAAGCAGAAGAAAAAGTGGCCGAATGGATGAAGAATAAAAAGTAGCATAAAAATTGTGCTTCATTTATCAAAACAAATAATTCTTTGGTGAGCAGCGATTGGCAGTAAAAGATCAGGATTTTATTTTCTTGCAAGGATCATTTGTATATGTAAAACAATTAACTCCGCAGAGCGTTTTATTTTTGTTACGATCATTTCTGCCAACAGTGAATTACTAAGCGCATTTTCTTGCTGTTAAAACGAATTAATGTAACTCATTTTTTACTGACAACTCTCACCGCTGCGTTTGACGCAGGTTCTTGAAATCCGCTTCTCAGAAAACTATCTTTAAATAAGTTAAAATTATTCACTTATCATAAAACAAGGAGGTGTATATGTCAACAAGAGCGCTTTCAAAACCCGGCATGCTGCCAACAGTATTTGATGATTTCTTAAAACCATGGAATGAATGGTTTGATAACGGTGGCTTATTTTCAGGCCGCACAATGACAATGCCTGCAGTTAACATTGTTGAAAACAAAGACGACTACAAAGTGTCTTTAGCTGTGCCAGGCATGAAAAAAGAAGACTTCAACATTGATGTGGAAGGCAACATGCTCACCATCAGCTGCGAAAAAGAAGCGAACAAAGAAGAAAAAGAACAACAATATACAAGAAGAGAATACAGTTATTCTTCTTTCAGCCGCAGCTTTACTTTACCTGAAGAGGTGAACAGAGAAAAAATTGAAGCTAAGTATGAAGACGGTGTGTTGAAAATTATGCTTCCAAAAAGAGAGGAAGCCAAAAAGCTGGCAGCGGGCAAGCATATCGCTGTAAAATAGTCTCACCGATGGTGGGATTGTAACCCGAGCCCTGTTGCAAATGATTTGCGGCAGGGCTTTTTGTATGAGCATCATCAGTTCGTCTTCTGATAATCGTCAGAAAGCAGCAAACGGCCCCGTTTTAATTTGCAGCCTGTTATGAATACGTCTGTAAAGCCAACGGTGAAATGTTATCATTGTGGTGATGAATGCATCAACGAAACAATTCAACTCGCCGACAAAAATTTTTGTTGCCAGGGTTGTAAAACCGTGTACCAGGTACTTAACCAGAGTGATCTCTGCGATTATTATGAGTTGAATCAAAACCCCGGCACCAGCCAGCGCATTACAGTACGCAAAGACAAATTCTCCTTTTTAGATGATGAGAAGATCGAACAACAACTCATCTCCTTCCGTAACAATGAGCAAACACATGTAACTTTTTACTTACCCCAAATCCATTGCAGCTCCTGTTTATGGCTGCTTGAAAATCTGCACAGGCTGAATGCAGCCGTCATTTCTTCCCGTGTAAATTTCACCAGGAAAGAAGTGGCGATTGTATTTGACCATCAAAAAACATTACTTCGTTCAATTGCTGAACTGCTTACCAGTATCGGTTACGAGCCATACATCAGCTTGCAAAACCTGCAACAGGCAAAGCCAAGAATTCAACGCAGCCTTATCTATCAATTGGGTGTGGCGGGTTTTTGTTTTGCCAACATCATGCTCATGAGTTTTCCTGAGTATTTAGGTTTGGAAGAAGCAGAGAAGAGCATGCAATCGCTGTTCAGGTATTTCAATCTCATTTTAGCGATCCCTGTTTTTCTTTACAGCTCTCTACCATTCTATCAAAGTGCATGGGGAAGTTTAAAACATAAATATCTTAACATTGATGCACCTATTGCCCTCGCCATCATTATGACTTTTGGCAGAAGTTTATATGAAGTGTTGAGCAATACAGGTGGTGGTTATTTCGATTCAATGAGCGGTATTGTCTTCTTTATGTTGGTGGGTCGTGTGCTGCAGGAAAAAACCTATCAGCAATTATCGTTCGAACGTGATTATACTTCTTACTTCCCTATTGCGGTAACTGTATTGAAAGACAAACAGGAAATCCCCACAGCTTTACCCGATATTAAAGCAGGTGATACCATTCTCATCCACAACGAAGAATTAATTCCGGTTGATGGTTTACTCACCAAAGGCAAAGCACTCATCGATTATAGTTTTGTTACAGGTGAATCTTTACCTGTATTAAAAGATATGGGTGAATTGTTATATGCAGGTGGTAAACAAACCGGCAGCAATATTGAATTACTGGTGATGAAAGAAGTGGCGCAGAGTTACCTCACCCGTTTATGGAATAACGGTGAAAAAGAAAAGCCACAGAAAATTTCTTTCGTTGATGGACTTAGCCGTTATTTTACCTGGATCGTTTTTGCATTAGCCGCAGCAGGTGCTTTGTACTGGAGTTTTTATGATGCCGGTAAAGCATGGAATGTAGTAACCACTATTTTAATTGTTGCGTGCCCTTGTGCATTACTGCTCAGCAACAGTTTTACCAATGGAAATGTGTTACGCATCCTCAGCAAAAACAAGCTGTACCTGCGCAATGCACAAACCATTGAAGAAATGGCAAAGGCAACACACCTGGTGTTCGATAAAACAGGTACACTCACCACAACAGAAGAGCAGGATATTCATTATACCGGTGAACCCTTCAGTGATGAAATTGCAGGAAGTGTTGCCGCAGTGGCTGCACAAAGCACACATCCGTTGAGTAAGTTGCTGGCAAAAGAATTACGTAACAACGAAACCTATGAAGTAAAACAGTTTCGTGAAACAACCGGCAGAGGTATCAGTGGCATTGTCAATCACCGTATCATTACACTTGGCTCTGCAGAATTTGTAAACGGTGAAGAAGTAACAGTGTTCAACGGAAGCTCTGTGTATGTTTCCGTTGATGGCATTTTGCTCGGCCATTTCAGCATCCGTAATCATTACCGCCCTTACATCTTTCAACAGATTGCTGAACTGCGGAAACAATACCGCATCTCCATTCTTTCAGGCGATAATGAAAGTGAACGACTGAACCTGCAGCAGGAACTTGGTATGGATGTAAAATTATTTTTCAACCAGCAACCACACGACAAACTCAATTATATAAATGAACTGCAGCACAAAGGCCAGAAAGTAATTATGATCGGTGATGGGTTGAACGATGCCGGTGCATTAAAACAAAGTGATGCAGGTATTGCCGTTACCGAAAGCACCAACAACTTTACACCGGCCAGCGATGGCATTCTTGAAGCAGATCGCTTGAACCGTCTTTCATCGTACCTGCGCTTTACCAAGGCCAACAAGCAGGTGGTGATCGCCAGTTTTATACTATCGATTGTTTACAATATTATCGGGCTAACATTTGCATTGCAGGGAATTTTATCGCCTTTGGTTGCAGCTATCCTTATGCCTTCAAGTTCCATCAGTATTATCCTCCTCACTTTTGGCGCTTCTTCACTTTATGCCCGCTTTCTGAGGCTGAATTAGAAAGAAACTGATTACGATCATAATCGATTTGATCAAAGTCAACCATTTGTCTGATTATAGTCAGCCCCTGTGCTCCACAGTAAAAATAGTTTTACATCCGAAACAAGAACATATGAGCGTCATTATTTTATTACTCATTGCCAGCGTATCGGTAGCTGCCCTTTTTCTCTGCGCTTTTTTGTGGAGTGTGAAAAGCGGGCAGTACGACGATGAAACGTCGCCGCCTATGCGCATTTTATTTGAGAACAACGGGCCGGCAAAAGCCGAACCTTCTTCTGCACAGACTTCGAATAACTCAAAACCATAGACAAACTGAAATTATGCAACTAGAAAAATTTTACTACGACAACAAGATCGTAAAATACTTTGCCAATGCAACAGCACTTTGGGGAGTAGTAGGTATGATAGCAGGTTTATGGGCAGCCATACAGATCTATTTTCCTGCAGCATCGCTCGATTATGCAGGCACTACGTTTGGCCGTCTTCGCCCCATTCATACCAATGCGGTCATTTTTGCATTTGTTGGTAACTGTATGTTTACCGGCATCTATTATTCGCTCCAACGCTTGTGTAAAGCAAGAATGTTCAGCAATAAATTAAGCTGGATCCATTTCTGGGGATGGCAATCAATTATTGTTGCGGCTGCACTCACGTTATTCCTTGGTTATACAACCGGTAAAGAATATGCGGAGCTTGAATGGCCCATTGACATTATGATCACACTGATCTGGGTTGTGTTTGGTGTAAACATGTTCGGCACTATTTTCAAAAGAAGAGAAAGTCATTTATATGTAGCTATCTGGTTCTACATCGCTACCTGGATCACTGTTGCAATGCTGCACATTGTTAACTCATTTGAAATTCCTGTTTCACTTTTCAAAAGCTATAGCTGGTATGCAGGTGTGCAGGATGCCTTGGTACAATGGTGGTATGGCCACAATGCCGTTGCGTTCTTTTTAACAACGCCCATTCTTGGTTTAATGTATTACTTCTTACCAAAAGCTGCTAACAGACCTGTTTACTCATATCGTTTATCCATCATCCACTTCTGGGCACTCATATTTATTTATATATGGGCAGGCCCTCACCATTTGTTGTATACTGCCTTGCCGGATTGGGCGCAATCACTGGGTGTTGTGTTCAGTGTAATGTTGATTGCTCCAAGCTGGGGCGGTATGCTCAATGGTTTGTTTACACTGCGTGGTGCATGGGATAAAGTGCGTGAAGAGCCTGTGTTGAAATTCTTTGTTGTGGCTGTTACCTGTTATGGTATGGCTACGTTCGAAGGACCAATGCTGAGTTTAAAAAGTGTAAACGCTATTGCACACTTTACTGACTGGATTGTTGGCCACGTACACATTGGTGGTTTAGGCTGGAATGGTTTTATGGCCTTTGGTATGCTCTACTGGCTTATACCAAAAATGTGGGGTACCAGTCTTTATTCTAAGAAATTGGCCAACAATCATTTCTGGTTAGGAACAATTGGTATTGTTATCTACGCAGTTCCTTTATACTGGGCAGGTTTTGCACAGGCAGAAATGTGGAAGACGTTTACAGAATCAGGTCAGTTGAAATTCCAGTTCCTGGAAACTGTTACCAACATCATCCCCATGTACATTACACGTAGTGTTGGTGGAACGCTCTATCTCATTGGTGCGTTTATGATGGTGTACAACTTGTATAAAACAGCAAAACAAGGTTCGTTCATTGCAAATGAAGAAGCCGAAGCTGCAGCATTGGTAAAAGAAACATCTCATGTAAAAGAATACTGGCACCGCTGGATCGAAAGAAGACCGGCAACTCTATTAGTCTTCAGTTTGATCGTGGTCGCTATTGGTGGTATTCTTGAAATTGTACCAACCTTCCTCATCAAATCAAACGTACCAACTATTACAAGCGTAAAACCCTACACTGCATTGGAATTGCAAGGTCGTGATATTTACATACGTGAAGGTTGTTATACCTGTCACTCTCAAATGATCCGTCCGTTCCGTGATGAAGTGGCCCGTTATGGCGAATACTCCAAAGCAGGTGAGTTTGTGTATGATCATCCATTCCAGTGGGGAAGTAAACGTACAGGACCAGATCTTGCACGTGTTGGTGGAAAATATCCCGACAGCTGGCATTACAATCATTTGATGGAGCCATCATTAATGTCGCCGGGTTCCATTATGCCACGTTATGGCTGGTTGCTGGATGATAATCTTGATACGGCTTCAACACCCGGCAAGATAAGAGCGATGCAAACACTTGGTGTTCCTTATCCAAAAGGTTACGATCAGCAGGCAAATAAAGACCTGATGACACAGGCAAACAGCATCCGCATCAGTTTAAAAATGGATAAGATTGAAACGCCTGCAAACAAAGAGATCGTTGCATTGATCGCTTATTTGCAACGCCTGGGTAAAGACATTAAAGCTGAAAAGAAAACTGAAACAGCATCAGCTGATTAAATCAATCACGTAAAGACAGTAATATGAAATTTATCAACTACCTCGAAAAGATCAGCAACGTAAGCATTTACGGATTGAGTTCATTTCTCATCTTCTTTATTTTCTTCTGCGGCGTGTTCATTTATGTGCTGCGTGCAAGTAAAAAAGAAATGAATGAATGCAGCCGTATTCCATTAGACTAATAACTAAAACTTAATGAACCATGTTCAACTATAAATCACATTATCTGCAACCATTTTTACGGGCGCTGTTGCTTATGCTGCCACTGCTAACAGCAGGAGGCGTGGTTTCAGC
This sequence comes from Lacibacter sp., assembly GCA_036675885.1. Taxonomy (GTDB): domain Bacteria; phylum Bacteroidota; class Bacteroidia; order Chitinophagales; family Chitinophagaceae; genus Lacibacter. Next base: position 13,827 of record JAKFDY010000213.1, read on the forward strand.
ACAACAAACATCAG
>JAKFDY010000214.1:0-6911 GCA_036675885.1 Lacibacter sp.
TCAGCAAGTGCACGTAAAGATGGATCGAACATACTGGGTGTTTCCACCAACGACCGTTGGAAACCGCTTTGGTCTGTCGGCGCGGGTTGGGAACTTTCGAAAGAAACATTCTATACGCTTAACTGGTTGCCTTACCTGAAACTGAAAACAACTTATGGTCATAGCGGTAATCTTGATCTTAGTAAATCGGCCCTGCCTGTTGCGGGTTTGTTTAACGATCCCATTAGCAATCTGCCAGCTGCCCTTATAGGCACACTTAACAATCCATCACTTCGCTGGGAACAGGTAAGCCAGTTAAATCTTGGTTTTGAATTTCGAACAAAAAATAACCGGGTCACTGGTTCAGTAGAATACTACCGGAAAAACGGAACTGATCTTTATGGAACCGCACCCTATGATTATACTACCTGGGGGCAAAGCAGTACCATCACCAAAAATGTGGCGGCCATGAAAGGAAATGGTGTTGATGTATTGCTTAGCTCCAATAACCTTTCAGGACGTGTACAATGGACAACTACATTGCTGTTTAATTACAACGATAACCGCACCACAGCCTATTACCAAACTTCCTCTTATACCATTGCCTCGCTCCTAGGTAACGGCCATGTGATTAAACCTGTAATAGGCAAACCATTATTTGGCATTGCAGGTTACAAATGGGGCGGCTTAAACCAACAGGGGAATCCGCAAGGTTATTTGAACGGCCAGTTAAGTACCGACTACCGGGGTATACTAAACGAAGCAAGGGCAAAAGGTTTTGAAGAAAGTGGAGTTGAATTTGTAGGCTCGGCCATGCCCGTTTACTTTGGGTCTTTCATCAACAGCGTAACGTTTAAACAGTTTGAACTGTCGGTGAATGTTTCCTACAAAATGGGCTATTACTTTAAACGCACAGCACTCTTTTACGGTAGCCTTTTTAACACAGGTGCTGGTAACAGTGAATTTGCCAATCGATGGCAAAAACCCGGTGATGAACTCTTCACCAATACACCTGCAATGATCTATCCTGCCAATGCAAACAGGGATCAGTTTTATGGTGGTGCTTCCATTCATATTCATAAAGGCGATCATGTTCGTTTGCAATACATCAACCTTGCTTACAATTTCAGCAGGAAAGAAACAAGACTGAAGCTCTATGCCAATATTGCCAACCTTGGTATACTATGGCGGGCAAATAACCAACAACTCGATCCCGATTATGAAGGTACACAATCACCTGTGCGCTCGTTCGCTCTTGGTTTATCTGCAAACTTTTAAAACAATTCAAGATGTCAATGAAACATTTTTTTTCTTCACTGCTGATACTATGCCTGCTCTTATTAAACACAGGCTGCAAAAAGTTTTTGGATGTGCGGCCCGATGACCAGGTAACCGTTCCTGAAACACTGGAACAACTACAGGCATTACTCGATAATTCAGATAAAATGAACCTGAACCTCACACCCATCTTTGGTGAAGCTTCAACGGATGATTACTATCTTATGGATGCAAACTATAACGCAACTGAGTTCAGGGAAATTTATAACTGGCAGCTGAAGGAATATACATTCGGTAATGACTGGTCTGAAGCTTATGAAGTGGTTTATGTTGCCAACTTTGTATTGGAGGGTTTGCAAAAAATTGAATCAACCAATAAAAACAGTCAGCAATGGAGCAATGCCAAAGGGTCTGCGTTATTTCACCGGAGTCATAATTTTTTAAACATGCTTTGGGTGTATGCAAAAGCTTATGATCAATCAAGCGCAACAACTGATTTAGGCATTGCACTTCGCTTAGCATCCGATTTTAATATTCCTTCGGTACGAAGCACTGTAAAGGATGGATATGAACGGGTGTTGCATGATGCAAAAGAAGCGGCTGCTCTCCTGCCCGATCTTCCGGTGCATGTAATGCAGCCATCAAAAGCAGCAGCTTTTGGTTTACTGGCACGGGCTTACCAGAGCATGCGTATGTATGACAGTGCATTGGTTTATGCAGACAAGGCATTGGCAATAAAAAGCGCTGTCATGAATTTTAATAACGATGCAGATATTCCCGGCGGAGTGGATGCATCCATTCCGTTTAATCGATTCAATAAAGAAACTATCTTCTACTGCGAAATGGGAACCACCTTTGGCATTAACGGAATGTACCAGGCACTGATCGATACGGTGTTGCTGTCCTGGTACAACAGTAACGATCTGCGTAAAAAAGCATTCTATACAGGATCAGGCAACAGTTATTCCTTTAAAGGTTCCTACACCGGCAATACCGATCTATATTTCACAGGGATTACCACTGCCGAATTGATTTATGTAAAAGCCGAGTGCATGGCACGCAGGGGACAATGGAATGAAGCAATGACTGTACTCAATGATCTGTTGCAAACAAGATGGGATGAAACAGTTCCTTATTCATCCCTTACAGCAAGTTCTGCTAGCGAAGCCTTGCAGATGATCATGACAGAAAGAAGAAAAGAATTGTACATGCGTGGACTTCGCTTTATTGATATCAAACGTTTGAATAAAGAAGCTGCCAACATTATCTTGCAACGAAAGATTGCAGGGCAGACGTACAGCCTGCAACCCAATGCAAATTATTATGCATTGCCTTTGCCTATCGATATTATTCAACTCACCGGCATGCCACAAAACCCGGAATAAAAAATAACGGGCTGTCTTGAAAGGCAGCCCGTTTTCATCTTCAACCAAACGTTATGAAAACGTATTAGTCAAGCTGGTTGGAACGTTGATTGCCGCTTCCACTGATCGAATTTACATGTGCTGTTGTGCCGCTTTGTGTAGCATCAATAGTCACACTTTGCAAGGCTGTTGGTGTGGTTGTATTATCAACATAAGCGCCCAGCACCTCGACACGACAGGCTTTCTGGTTTTGTCCTCCACACAAGGAAAGATTTTTTCCTATGTACTTCCAGTTGGCGTTGCTGATATTTTCCACATCAGTTTCGGCGTAACCACCCGAAGCAGCAGGATCATATTCAAAAACAAACTTATCCACCTGTGCGTTTGTTTCATATTGTGTAAAAGCAAATGTGCCCATTGCAATGACGATTGCTGCAAGGCCAAAAAAATAGCGTTTCATTTTCTTAAAAATTTAGGTTTACTAATTAAGTGTTTCTTATCTGGAGATCCTCTCCGGCACTACCGGTCGGGAAATGATAGCTGGTGTTTGTTCCCTCTTTGGGGAACTAAGTGGGTGCATCGCTGTGTGGCCTTGTTCCTTTAGCAGAAAGGTAAATGCCCACCCCAGCAATTAATATAAAAAAGAGATTGAAAAAAATATGTTGTGTCCAGTTTAATGAACTGATCACTCCCCCGCAATTGCAGGGAAGTTTGGGCGAATAGAGAATCATAAAAATGAGATAGGCAGTGAGTGCTGTTAATAAAACCAATGAAAAAATTAATCCTGTAAATCTTGTGCGTGGAAAAAATAAAAGCAAGGCTACTGCAATCTCTGCCATGGGTAAGAGCCAGGCAATAATTGATGCAAGGGAAGAAATAAAAGGAGATGTTGAAAGTGTGTCCCGGAATTTTTCATATTCCATTAGCTTACTGATGCCGGTGTATAAAAACAGAAGCAATAACAATGCACTGATGATATCTATGGTGAGTGTTTTTTTCATAGATGACAATAACCTTTCTCAAAGCTAACAGCAGCTTAACCGGTTGTTGTTATCAATTCAGCCGCTTTTTTAAGATTTCTCTTCTCTTAAATCACTCGGCGAAATGCCAAAGTGATTTTTAAAGGCCTTTGAAAAATTAGAAACGCCTGGAAAGCCGAGGTCAAATGAAATTGTTGATATGGAATCTTTGGAGGAAAGTATACGGGACCGGGCTATTTCCATTCTCTTTACTGCCCAAAAGTGATAAGGAGATTCTCCTACTTCCAACTTAAAGAGACGTTTAAATATCGTTTTGCTCATGTGTGCTTCTTTGGCTAGTGCCGACAGGTTAGGGATGTTTGTAAAATCAGTTTCTAATTGTAACCTGATGGCATGAATACGGCCGATTTGTTCCAATGAAAAACGTTTGGTCTTTGGATTGAGTTCGTATTTACATGTTAAGGCATAAGAAAGAAGAGACTGCACATTTAAATCGAGCAAAAACGTATTGAGCACCCTCGAACGTAGAAGATGAATGATATTCCCTGCTAACTGCAACATAAAACCAGTGGCATAAAGAGGAGCAGGAAAAACGAGGGTCGGTTCTTTTCCTGCAACCTTATCTAAAAAAGGGATAACAATGTCAGGAAAGTATTTTGATAAGGAGTTCAGGTAATCAAAGCTGCAATGAATATCAAGCGTAGTTGTTAACTGGCCAGCATCAAAACCCGCCCTGCTTTCCATATACGGCAGGAAGAAAATATTGAACTGGCTGTTTTTAATTGTTTGATGACCTAACTGTTTTGTATTAAACGTTCCGGGCTGATCTAACTGGAGTGAGAACTCAAGCAGCGGTGTATCTGTCAATGCCTTAAAGGTATTACGGCTTCGTATATGATAGCGGCTATACCAAATACTGAAATCAACAGCGTCATAAAACTGGAATGTCATATTACCCCATCCTCCATGCGAAATAAAACCATTGCACGATGGAAGATAAAGGCCTTTGCTCACCTTTTCAAAGTCATTACTCCAGTATATGGCATCACCTTTAAGTGATACTATCTCAAAAGGAATTTTCACAGGCAAATAAGTTAGTGTCCGAATAGATAAATAAAATGGCTGAATTGAGAACGGGAAGGCTTCTGCCCGGTAGTAGTTTGCATCCAGGTTTTAAGAAGCATTCGTAATTCTAAATCTAATAAAAATTTAAAACATGCAGCACACGCTATTTAAAGAGCCGCATCATTTCTTTTTCAGCAGTCAGCTGGACAAGGCTGTTTTTAATATCCGGTCAATGCAGCCTGGCGACCTCCCGCTGATTCATAACTGGGTTAATCAACGCTATGCCCACCGCTACTGGAATATGCAGGGAACCTTAGAGGAGCTGACAAAAGCTTTTCATAAGCAAAAAGAAGAAAACAACTCCAGCACCTTTCTTGTTTGCCATGACACAAAGCCAATTGCTTTGTTTGAAGTTTACCAGGTGATCAGTACTGAACTGGCGCTTAAATACGAAGCGGGGATTAACGATTTTGGAATACACCTGTTGATGGCTCCGCATGCAGATCTCCTCCAGCTGAAAAAAGAAATAAAGAAAGTTTCTGAACGAACGCTGCTAACGGTGCTGGATATGCTCTTTACTTACAACTCTGTAAAAAGGGTGGTTGCTGAACCAGATGCACAAAACTCCTATGCATGTCGTTTAGCAGAAAATGCAGGCTTTAAGCTTCTTGGTGAAATTGAACTGGTTGAAAAAAAAGCAAGCCTGTATATGATCTCAAAAGAGCAGCATACCCAACAAAGAAACTGCGGTCATTCCTAACATTCTTACACTTTAATCCATTTATTATGTTGACAAAAAATGAAAGCAAGGGCCTTGCCCTGGCAAGGGGGTTTATTGTCTTTATTATGCCGGCTGTACATACTACACTTTTGTATAGTACTCCCGAGGTTAAAAAAGGACCATTGGGCATTCTGCTGGGACTGCTGGCTGAACAACCGGGTGCGCAATTATTCATGTTCCTGATGGGCGTATTTATTGCTTATGGCAAACCAAAAAGTTTTGCTGAGGTGACAGGCAGATTCTTTTATCTTTTAATTGCTGCTTACCTTTTGAATTTTATCAGATTGGTCTTACCCTTTTATTGGGGATGGCTTCCGAGAGAATTCTTAACAGAGAATAACGTTGCTATCGATAGCCTGACTCCACTAAGGCTTTTGCTCACCGGTGATATTCTTCAGCTGGCAGCAATTGCATATCTGGTTTGTCAAGTTTTTATGCAATTGAAGCAAAAGATGTTTTTTCTGCCGGCAGCAATCTTATTGATCTTACTGCTATCGCCACTACTCTGGCAGGTTCACTCAAAAAGTCCGCTACTGCAATTGCCGTTAAGTCTTTTCAATGGATTACCACCAGCGACCTTTTTCCCGGTTTTCCCCTGGCTTTGTTATCCATTGGGAGGCTTGCTTGCGGGATTACTCTGGCAAAAGTATTCGTCAAAATCACAGAACGGGGTATGGGTGGTCAGCTCTATAGTTATCATGATCGCAGGCATAGCCTTCACTATCATCGAACCACCCGACTGGAATAATAATTTCTATAGGCTAGGGCCCGGTGGCACGCTCTTTCATATAGCTGTTGTCATGCTTTGGATAGCCTTGTTTGTATGGGCAGTAGCAACATTTGCAAATAACATATTCTTTCGGCTCTTGCATTGGTCGAGTAATCATATCACGATCGTTTATTTTACCCAATGGGTTCTTATTATGTGGCTACTACCCGTATTCGGATATGAACAGTTATCACTTACCCAAACCCTGCTTACGTTAGTCTTAACCAGCATCATCAGTTTTTCCATTCCAGCTTTTTATAAGAAAATCATGCTCTCACGAAAATTCTTTACACATGAATAACATGACCTACGACCTTGTGGCTATTGGCATTGGCCCCTTTAATCTCGGATTAGCGGCGCTCACCCATTCCATTAAAGACTTGAAAACAATTTTCCTTGAAAAGAACTCAGTATTCAACTGGCATCCGGGGATGCTGATCTCCGGCACAACATTACAGGTGCCCTACCTGTCCGATCTTGTAACACTGGCAAATCCCGCAAGCCCGTTCAGTTATCTTAATTATTTAAGAAAGCAAAATCGTTTATTGCAATTCGGTATCCGCCAGGCCCAGCATATTACAAGAGCTGAGTATAACAGGTATTGCCAGTGGGTTTGCGGCCAGCTTGATAATTTGTTATTTGATCACTCCGTTGAAGCGATCACTTATCAGAGGAATGAGGAATGTTTTATTATT
>JAKFDY010000215.1:0-8168 GCA_036675885.1 Lacibacter sp.
CAATGTAAACTTGTGCAGAGTAAGAGTTACTTAGTTGATCCCAAAAAGTCAATGTGTCCTCATTGTAACCAAGCCCTAAACCTTCCGCTTTATCCAGCAGGGGTTTCTCTTTATTATCAATATTAAACAGCACACCCCAAACCAACTCACCGGAAATATTTGTCTTAATGATATTGGCTTTGGTTGAACCATCTTTACTGACTTTGTTACATACCAATTTATAACCCGGCAGAAATACGTTGGAAACCTTCACTGCTGAAGGAACCCGTTTTGTAAGCCTATTCAGATTCATATTTGAGCCGTAAGCAAAAATCAACATGCAGTATCAAGATTTAGGTTACAAATTTATATAGCTTCTTTGGTTATCTGGAATTGTGCATGGCCGGATAGTTTAGCTGTATCAGCCAATAGCCAAGCTCAATTACCAATTACATTGTCGGCACAGTGGTTCTGCCATCAATCATAATAAGAGGGACGTTTGATAAGGCAGAAGGACTGTGCCGGTTCTTAATTATTCTATTAGAGAAAGAAAGATTAACCGAAGTAGCTATATCATGAAATCAGGCTCTTAAAATACTTATTAATGTGTCTTTGTACCTTTCCCCGTTTTATTTAAGGCTTCCCTTAATCCTGTTGCAAGCTTTTTTGCATTTCCAACTCCCCAATAATGCAGAAAGAAAATTTTTGGTTCTTCATGTACCATATGGTTGTGTACAGCTACTACTTCGATATCGTTTTCAACTAAGCCTTTGATCACTGGAGCTACTTCATTTTCAAGCATGGTAAAATCGCCACAAACCGCAGCTTTTTCGGGGGTGCCTTGCCAGGCTGCCCAGGTATTAAAGCCCATAAAAGTGCTGACAGGAATCCCATGTTCCCGGAGCATGATATCTGGTCGGCCGATTGTGTATTTGTATACACCCTTGCCAAGTTCTCCCTTATGACCTATAATAGAATCCAGCATTGCAATATTCAACGTATTTGCAACACTGTCAGCTTTTTCTCCCTTCGGATCCTTACCTCTTACTTCCCTTACCTTATCAAATATTGCCTTTACGCCGTTTGAAAGCGTTGTAATATCGGCTGACCGGTCTATATGCATGTACATTACGTTGGGCCGGTTGCGGACAAAATGATTATGTAAGGCTGTGATAGCAAATCCTTGCCTGATGACCTCCTGTTGTACAGGTTTTAGATCGGTCTCTGTCAAAATAATATCTCCCATTACCATTGCACTATCTCCACAAGGGGTAAACGCAGCCCAACTACCCAGTCCCATCGGGGGAATTATTTTAAAGCCATCTACAATAATCTTCAGATCATTTTGGGGTACGGTTATTTTATACTCACCATTTTTTTCGACGCCCTTCATGCCAGTTATTTGCTCGATCCTGGATATATCAAGCTTACTGCTACCGGGTGGACAAGCAATTAAATCATTTTTTGTTTTGGCAGAGTCTGCTGCAGCTTCTGTTGCGGCCTCCTGGTTACAAGCGGAAAAGAGAACCGGAACAAACAATAGAACGAAATATCTTTTCATCATTAATAGCTTTAAGTATTATTAAAAACTTTTAATCAACAGCCCTGCAACGGCTGCTGCAAGGATAATAATTGGTTCCTGAATTTTTTTAAACCTAAGCAGTAGCAGTATGGTGACCACTGCAATCGCAGCCGAAGTTACGTCAGTAATTTGCCTTTTCCCCAACACAAATACAGCTCCGGCAATAGCACCAATAGCGGCCGCGGTTACCCCATCTACAAATGCTTTTATCGCCGGATTTTTGCCATATTTCTTAAAATAAGGTGCGGGAATGATAGTAAAAAGATAACAAGGCAAGAAAGTAGCCAATGCCGCTACGCAAGCGCCAGGAACACCGGCAACCAAATAGCCAATAAAGCCAACTGTAATTACAACTGGCCCGGGAGTAATCATGGCAACAGCCACCGCATCAAGAAATTGTTGTTCATTCAACCATTGGTATTCTTTAACCACTCCTCCATACAGGAATGGAACAATTGCCAATCCACTACCGAAAACAAATGCTCCGGCTTTAAAAAAGAACCACCCAATCTGCGTAAGTTTTTCGTTCATCCAAATGCCACTTGCTTGTAATAATACCGGGAAAAGAAAAACGGTTTGGATCGTTTTATTGATTTTAGGTGGTGATTTGTATAACCATACAATAATTCCTGCAAGCAAGATCAACCACAGGATTTCCGATTCGGTGATAAACGTTGTAACGGCAAGTATAATAGCAATGATCCAAAGTAACCAATCTTTACCCAGGCTTTTCTTTGATAGTTTATAACTGCTAATAGCAATGATTCCAATTACCGCAGCGCCAATTCCATAAAAAACTGCCTGCATCCAAGGTAATCCACCTGCTTTTACATAAGCATAACCTAATCCCAAAACCATTATAAATGATGGCAAAACAAAAGCAATACCGGCTAATGTTGCGCCAATAATTCTGTAATGAACATAGCCTAAGTAAATAGACAGTTGTGCGGCCAATGGGCCGGGAGCTAACTGAGCAAGGGCAAGCCCTTCTTTGTAATCTTCTTCTTCGATCCATTTACGTTTCTCTACAAGATCACGGTACATATAACCTACTAAAGCTACCGGACCACCAAAGCCAATAGTGCCGAGCTTGAGAAAATAGATAATCAATTGCCTTAAAGTATAAGCAGGAGCAGTCATTTATTAAAAATATTATTCTTAAAGAACAGGATTCCAGGTGTGCTTTTCGGTTTGCACATATTTAGCCCAACTATAAAGCGCATCGTACAGTTTCATTCCTATTTCTAATTGTTCCAGATCATTTTTGTAATTATAGGAAAGCCCGGCAGATATGGCCCAAAGCCCTGCCGCTTGTGGAGCAAGATCAAAACAATCGGTATCCGCCCCACGAACAATCAATGCTAACTGGTGTAATGCAGGATCATTTAACTGATGCTTGCTGATGATGAAATCAAAGGTGCATTCATCATCGTAATGGGAATATTCTGCACCCGGAATATCGTAAGGTATTGCATCAAGTTCTTTAGCTTTTTCAAAGACTTGTTCTTTGGCAACATAGATAAACTCGGCGTCTTTGTCAACAAAATTTTTTATTAGCCATGGGCAGGCAATGCGGTCAATTTTAGGTCGTTCTCTTGTTATCCATTTCATAATTGCATATTAAAATGCAAATATCTTTACAGAGATGGCTTGGAAATAGAACGTAATTAACCTTTTGTACCTGCTTTACCTTTTTGCTAATTCTTTCCTGTAAAGTGATGGATTTTTGGCAGTATGTTGTTTAAAAATTCTTGTAAAATGGCTTTGGTCGGAAAAGCCGGTGAGGTAAGCAATTTCTGTAAGAGAATAGTTTTTATTATTCATTAATTCAATTGCTTTTTCAATACGCAGCTTTCTTATGTATTCGCCAAAGGAAAGATTATTGAAGTGCTTGGAAAATTCACGAGATAAATAGGATGGGTGTATGTCAAGACTTTTTGAAATGTCTGTTAAACTTAAATTAGTATCAATCTGGTCTTGTATTATTTCCTTTAATTCTTTTACCCAATCCGGTGTTTTCTTTTGTGCAGATTTTTGCTTTATGAATTTGTTGAAAACATCAATGAACAAATGGTCAACAGGGTTCTGCGTATGCTTTTCTTTTTGTAAATGCTTAGCCCAGCTATATAAGGCATCATAAATCATCATTCCTTTTTCAAGTAATTCGTAATCCTCCTTTACATTGTAAGCCAATCCTGCTGAAATAGCCCAAAGACCCGATGACTGACTTGCTAAATCATGCCTGTCAGTGTCGGCTCCTCTTACTATTACAGCCAATGTATGTAGGGTGGGGTCAGTGATTTTATATTTTTCAAGGATGTAATCAAAAGTGCATTTATCATCATGATGGGAGAACTCAACATCAGGAACATCAAAGGGGGTTGCTTTTAATTTTTTAGCTTGTTCTTTGACCTTATCAGCAGGCACATAGATAAATTCAGCGTCCTTGTCCACAAAGTTTCTAATCAGCCAAGGACAAGCTATTCTGTCAATCTTCGGCCGTTCTCTTGTAATCCATTTCATAACCAATATTTATATCCGTTTAAAATTACAACTGAAACTTATACAACCTCGCTACAGCCTGCTGATACTCCCATTCAGCCTGTAAATATTTATCATAAGCCGTAAAATAAAAACTCTCATCATAGAAATACTGAATGATGGTGATTTGACCTAATGCAAGTGCCTTGTTAAGTAATGCAGTATTATTCAGTGTTGATAAAAGTTTTTTATATTCCTGTACCATTTTCACTCTCACATCCAATTGCTCATAATACTGTTTGTTTTCAAGCCGGTGTTCTACACGGTGCGTTTCAGCATTTGAAGTTGCATATTCAAGATTTGATTTTGTTGCAGTCAGTTTGTTCTTATTCTCCCACAACGGAATTGTGATACCTGCATGAACACCTCTGTAACTTTGGCCTAATATTCCTTGTGAATGATAGCCGGTTTCAATCTTCGGGAGGTTCATTGCTTTTTGCACGGCTATTTGCTGTTGCAGTATTTTCTTTTCCTGCTCATATACTTTTATAATGGGGTCATTGGCTTCAATAGTGCTGTCTAATGCTTCAAAACCAGGAATGGAAACCACGATGGGATAAATGGTATCATTGATAACAATAGGAATGCCTCCATTTAGTTCAGAAATCTTTGTAAGCAATACCTGCTTTTCATTTTCATTCAATGCTGTTTCATTTTTGATATTGAGTAGCTGTAATTTTGCTTTGTTTACATCAAGGATAATTACATCTCCTCTGTCTAACTTCTTTTGATAATCCTGTACTAACTTTTGCGTATTGATTAACCGACGATTTAATTCTACACCCTTTTTGTTCAAATAGATAATTTGTATAGTGAGCAATTTTGCTTCCAGCAAAATATCCTGCCTGTAAACCTGTTGCTGTAACTTTGTTTGTGCTATCTGCTGGCCTGATAATTCTTTCTTTCGTTTATAAACCGTGGGGAAATCAAATCGTTGTGTGATACTAAAATCTTTTTGGTTGCCTGCACCAGCGGGTGAACCAAACAAATAATCATATTCTACTTGTGGGTCATAAGGGGTAAGACCCGTTTTAAATTCTGCCTGTTTTGCCTCCCAATACTTTTTGTTTGACTGAATAGACTTGTTATTCCTTTCCACCTGCTTCACCAAACTGTCAATATCATTTTGTGCAATAACTGCATCAATAAAAAAGCAACTAATAATATAAAGCGTAAGTTTCTTCATTTCTTTTCTGTTTTTCTGTTTGCTAGGAAGTAAACAATGGGCACAACAAATAAATTAAGCAGCGTAGAACTCAATAAGCCACCCAATATCACTTTTGCCATCGGGCTTTGTATTTCATTACCAGGTAAATCGCCGCCAATGGCTAAAGGAATCAAGGCAAGTCCGGCGGTTAATGCCGTCATCAAAATGGGGCTTAACCTGTCTTTTGAACCTTGTATGATGGTATCATATAGAGGCATACCCTCTGCTGTTAATGTTTTATAATGCGACACTAACAGGATACCGTTTCTTGTTGCCACCCCAAACAACGTGATAAAACCAATAATAGCCGGAATGCTCAGTATCCCTGATGTTAGCCATACACTTAATACACCACCGATTAAAGCGAGTGGCAGGTTGAGTAAAATGATGGTTGAGATTTTTATATCCTTAAACTCCATATAGAGCAAAAAGAAAATAACGACCAAGGCAAGCAGTGATGTAAGAAGCAATGTCCTTGACGCCTCCGCTTCTGACTCAAACTGACCACCGTATTCAATTCTGTATCCTTCGGGTAGTTTAATATTGGTCTCTATCTTTTGTCTTATTTCATCCACTACACTTTTCTGATCCCGGCCAGCAACGTTTGCTGATACTACTGTTTTACGTTGCACATTTTCCCTGTTAATAGTATTCGGTCCTGTGGTTGAAACAATATTAGCTACGTAGTTAAGCGGTATTTTCTGACCGTCTTTTGTATCAATTAAAGTGTTGCTTATTTTTTCCAGGTTACCTCTATTGCTTTCGTCAAAACGAAGTACCAAATCAAAACGCTGGTTGCCTTCATACACTTCTGAAACTTTTTCACCGGCAAAAGCTATGTCGGTAAACTCAGCAAATTCGCCAATCGTAATACCGTATTTACCAAGCATATCCCTGTTGCCTTTAATCTGCACCTGCGGTATCTGCACCTGTTGCTCTACACTTAAATCAACCAAACCTTCTGTGCCTTCAATTGTATTTTTTATTTGATTGGAGATAGTAAACAGATTACTTAAATCAGTACCGAATATTTTAATAGCAATATTGGCTCTTGCACCTGAAAGCATATGGTCAATCCGGTGACCAATGGGCTGACCGATGGTAATATTTGCTCCTGAAACACCGGCCAGTTTTTGCCTCACATCTTTCATAAATTCTTCCCTGCTTCTTTCCTTTAGTACAAAGGGTGCATCAATCTCTGAAGCATTTACGCCCTGGGCATGTTCATCCAATTCAGCCCTTCCGGTTCGTCTTGTCGTGATTTTAATCTCAGGAATGGTAAGCAACGTTTTCTCCACATTCGTACCTATCTTATTGCTTTCTTCCAATGAGATACCCGGCAAACTGGTAACACTTACCACCAATGAACCTTCATTAAATTCCGGTAAAAAACTTCTACCTAATGTGCCCATCAAAATCAATGCACCTATAAACAATGCTACTGAGATGCCTATGATTATTTTTTTTGCTTTCATAGCTTTCTTCAATCCGCTTTCATAAGCTGCGCTGAGTTTACGAACCAGCCAGCTTTCTTTATGTTGCCTTTGTAACATTTTTTCACCAGACAATAAATAGCTGCACAAAACCGGGGTAAGAGTAATAGCTACAATCAGCGAAGCAAACAGTGAAACAATAAAAGCGATACCCAAAGGCGCTAACAGTCTGCCCTCCATGCCGGATAAAAAGAACAGCGGGACAAAAGCAACGATGATAATAAATGTTGCATTGATAATAGAAGTCCTTATTTCTACTGAGGCATCAAATATTACATCCAGTTTATTCTTTCGCTCTGTTGCTGGTTTGGCTGCATTTTGTTTAAGCCGTTTAAACACATTCTCTACGTCAATAATGGCATCATCTACCAATGCACCAATGGCAATAGCCATACCGCCCAGGCTCATGGTATTGATGGTAAAGCCCAACCACTTTAATGTAAGTATGGCTGTCAATAAAGAAACAGGAATTGCAATGAGTGAAATAAAGGTTGGCCGCCAGTTCATCAAAAACAGAAAGAGAATAAGGATAACAAACAAGGAACCTTCAAGTAAAGTTTTTTGAATATTTCCGATTGAAGCATTGATAAAATCTGCCTGCCTGAAAATTTGTGTATTGATAGTTAGATCCTGCGGTAATGTTTTCTTTAAGTTGACAAGGGCATTATCAATTTTATCTGTTAGTTCAAGTGTGTTAGTGCCCGGCTGTTTCATTACGGTCATTATCACGGCAGGGTTACCTTTTAATGAGCCGTCACCAATCTTGATCGCTGAACCGATTTTGATTTCGGCTACATCTTCAATCTTTACCGGACTGCCGTTAACTGTTTTTATAAGCGACCTGCCAAGTTCATTCAAATCACTTGTGCGGCCAATGCCTCTTACAATGTATTCATTACTGTACTCACTCATAAAACCACCTGCTGCATTTTGATTAGCTTCTTCTGATGCTTTCAGCAATTCATTCAATGATACATTGTAGTACTTCATTTTTTGTGGTGAAGCCAGTATCTGGAATTGTTTGTACTCACCTCCAATCACCACCACCTGCGATACACCACCAATTGAAAGCAGCAAGGGACGTATTTGCCAATCAGCGATGGTGCGGGTATCCATTTTACTAGTGGATGTTCCTGTTACGCTAATCAACATGATTTCTCCCATAATGGAAGATTGCGGAGCCATCACCGGGGCACTTACGCCGATAGGAAGTTGATTAGATACAATACTTATCTTTTCATTCACTATCTGTCTTGCCCGGTAAATGTCTGTCCCCCATCCAAACTCCACCCACACAATAGAAATACCGGCGGAAGAAGAAGATCTTACTCTTCTTACATTTCCGGCACCGTTCACCGCTGTTTCT
>JAKFDY010000216.1:0-16169 GCA_036675885.1 Lacibacter sp.
TCCATATATGTTGCATTACGGTCATTGTTGTGAATGCTGAATGGTGAATGGTGAATTTGTGCTTATCATTTTTTAAATTTTTACTTTGTATCTACATTTTTGCATTAATAATATTTTCAGTTGTTGTGAATGGTCGATGATAAGTTGTAAGTGTTCAAACTCACAATTGACTACTCACAACTCACTATCTTTACCCATTCTCCCCAACTTACAGCACTTATTCCCCGCAAACCGGCAGACACAAGTGCCATTCCATTACTCAATTCTTTTTTCACTTTAACGGGAAGAATATATTCATTTTCATCAGCTGTTATTTTTACAACAGATCCATCTTTCACTTTTAACGTACCTGCATCCTGCTCAGACAATACAATGCAGGGTTGTGGTGAAAGTTCTTCAATAGCTTTTGTGTAAATACTCAATTCTCCCGAACCAAGTACATCATATTGCGGCAGCAGCAGCCATTTTTGCTGACGTGCAACAAAGGCCTCTGGTATGTCTTTAAAGAAAGTTGGCGCTGTGCCTGATTTTTCTTTGAAGAGTTGTACAGCAGGGCCACCATCTTTTAATGCACCACCTGGCTCTTGCTGAAATTTTGTTACCGATTGAACAGAGTTCCATCCCGGCGACCAATAAAAAGGCGTTATTGCTGAAGGCGGAATGCCTCTATAACCTTCCATTGTAAATGAAAGTGGTGAATCATTATCGCTCAATGGTTTTGGTTCACTTACATTCAGGTTGGCCTGCATGGCAGTTCGTCCGCTGTAACGATGCGGTTCTCTTGGAATACGTTCACCATGAATTGTATAATCATGCGGGGGGGAGACTTTCGCAATGCCCTTGAACTGCGGTAAAGACGTTTCAAGTTTTTCAAGTATTTTTTCAGGATACAAATCATGCCCATTACTGTTTTGAATTTTTACCTGTTGCATTTTCCATAACCATTTCCAGCTTTCTTTTATTTGGCCACCTGGTGGAACAAATACCTGGTAATAACGTTGTGCACGCCCTTCATAATTTACCAATGTGCCATCTGCTTCGGCAAATGTTGCAGCGGGTATCAGCACATTGGCTTTTTCTGTGGTAGCATTATTCAATGAATCAAGTACAATTACATTTTTACAACGGCTGAAGAAAGCATCTGCTAAAGACGATGGAGTATAACGATAGATGTCATTCTCTGTAATGATGACCGTAATATCATTTTCTCTTTGTACTCTTTCGGAAGCCTTATCAAACGAAGCTGCCTGCATCATAGCAAGGCCCATGCTGTTACATTCAGGCAATGTAAATGCCAGTCCTGCTTTTCTTTCCGGAGTATTCAGTGCTGCCGCAATATTATACGCTGCTTTTATTACAGCTTCGTTGCAGAAGGAGATACCACTGATGATCACTGGTCGTTTTGCATGTTGTAAAGCAGTTGCAATTGTTTTTGCATTGTTGAGCATTGTTTCATTTGCAGCAGGTACAATTGGTAAAGAAGCATTGAGCTCATGAGCAACTGCAAAACCGAAGCGTGCTATATCATCCGGAGCTGCATATAATTTGTGAGCAGCAATATCATCCAGTGAAGAACCCGCCACAGTAATGTTAGAGAGAAACCCTTTTTCTTCCTGTACAAATTCTTTTATAGCCGCATCATGCCATGCCGGTAATGAAACATGCTGCACTGCATTGGCTGCAGCAGTTTTCATTGCCGATTGCCGGACAGCTAATGCCATCATCGGCGCAGTATTCCAGATATCTTCTCCCAATATTAATACCGCATCAGCCTGTTCTATATCTTTAAGTGATGCACTATGCACTGCACCTGCCCGTAATGCATTTACTACGCTCCTTGTTAAATATGTTTCCGTCTCACTAACACCCCCGTAAAAATTATCTTCACCCACGAGTTGGCGCAAAGCAAAATTGCTTTCCATCGATGCTCTTGACGAACCAATGCCAATTAATTTCCGCTGAGCAAGAAGAACTGTTAAATGATTGATCAAATCTGTTTCATTCACTGCTTCACTAACACGGTTACGAATAACAGCTTGCTTAACCCGGTTCTCGCTATTCACAAATTCATATCCAAAGCGACCACGGTCACACAAAAAATATCCATTCACTTCTCCATTGTATCTATTCAAAATACAACGCACTTCACCATAACGTTCGCCTGCAATAATATTACAGCCCACGCTGCAATGCTGGCAAACAGATGGCGCAGTTGTAAGATCCCACTTACGGGTATAATGTTCTTTCAGTGTTTTATCGGTAAACACACCGGTAGGGCAAACCTCTGCAAGGTTACCACTGAACGGACTTTGCAGCACGCCATCTTTTTCTCTTCCGAAATACACATGATTATGTGCAGCAAATACATTCAGATCATCACCACCTGCATAATCACGATAATAACGAACACATCTGTAACACTGAATACAACGGTTCATTTCATGATGGATCAATGGGCCGAGATATTGATTGTGGTAAGTGCGTTTTTTATAATTGTAACGGCGGTAATCATGACCTGTCATCACCGTCATATCCTGCAGATGACAACTTCCACCTTCATCACAAACAGGACAATCATGTGGATGATTTGTCATCAGCCATTCAATCACTTGTTCACGAAATGCTTTGGCAGTTTTATCATCAATTGAAAGGCGCAATCCATCTTTAACTGCCTCCATGCAACTCATCATTAATTTGCCATGCTCATCCTTTTCATCTTTAAATATTTTTACGGCACATTGCCTGCATGCACCCACACTGCCCAATGCAGGATGCCAGCAGAAATAAGGCAGATCAAAACCCAAAGCCAGCGAAGCTTCGAGAAGATTCTTTCCTGCTTTTACTTCGTAAGGTTTTTTATCGATATAGATGGTGGGCATTATCTACCTATTGTTTTTATTTTTTTGAATCCAGCTCCAGTGCTATTATTTATCTTCCGTTGCGTCGCACTCTTCAACCTTTGTTACAGGCTGAGCAAATCCGGTGCAATCTTGTTTTGTATATTCCACGTTTACTTTTATTTCATTTTTAGTATTGCGGTCCTACGGAGCGCTTTGATTTTTCCTTTCAACCAATATGTTGTCCCTACGGACAATGCCATATTTCAAAAATTATCCTAACTCAAAATCTTCAATTCGTTTGTACATTTTCAGATTAGCACATCAGCACATTCTCATATTATGTGTATGGACACCTGTGTTCATGAATATGCTTTTCAAAATCTTCTTTAAAATATTTCAATGCACTTTGCAATGGTTCCATAGCACCAGGTGCCAATGCACAAAAGGTATTGCCAGGCCCAAGTAATTGCGTGTGCATTTGTAATAACTCAAGATCTTCTTCTCTGCCATTACCATGTTCCATGCTTAATAAAATTTTTTCTACCCAAGGCAATCCTTCACGGCAGGGAGTGCACCATCCGCAACTTTCCTGTGCAAAAAAATGTTGCAGGTTATGTACAAAACCAACTGGACAAGTAGCATCGTCCATCACAATCAGAGTGCCGGTGCCTAAACGGCTTCCCGCTGCTGCCACAGATTTGAAATCCATTCTTATGTCGAGATGTTCGGTTGTTAATAAATCTGTTGAGGCGCCACCTGGCAAAGCGCCTTTTAATTTGTAACCATTTAACATACCACCTGCATATTCTTCAACAAGCTCCCGCATGGTAGTGCCCATTGGCAGTTCCCATGCTCCGGGTTTTTTCACTTTGCCACTCACTCCATAAATTTTTGTACCGGCTTCATCAGTACAGCTTAAACTTTTAAACCAGTCAGCGCCTTTGTTTACAATATGCGGTACACAACTGAGTGTTTCCACATTATTTACAATAGTTGGTTTGCCATACAAACCACTTACCTGTGGAAAAGGAGGCTTTGCTCTTGGTGTGGCACGTTTACCTTCGAGTGCATTTAATAATGCAGTTTCTTCACCGCACATATAACGGCCAACACCAGTATGTAAATGCATTTCTAAACTCCATCCGCTGCCAAGAATATTTTTTCCGAGATAACCTGCTTCATAAGCTTCAGCCATACTTTTACGTAACAGTTCGGCAGCTTTTTTATAAGCCCATCGCAAAAAAATATAAGAAATGTCTGCCTCTATTGCATAAGCAGCGAGTATCATGCCTTCAATCAACTGATGGGGATTGCCTTCCAGTAATAACCTGTCTTTAAATGTACCTGGCTCCATTTCATCTGCATTGCAGATAAGATATTTTGGATGTGGTGCATCACTGCCCATTGGCACAAAACTCCATTTCATACCTGTATTAAAACCTGCACCACCACGACCTTGCAGCTTACTCTCCTGCACGAGCTTTTGCATTTCAACAGCACTCATTTCTTTCAGCGCTTTACGCACAGCCACATACCCGCCCTTCTGCTCGTACTCTTTTAAACTGAGCGGAGAACGATCTGTAAAAATATTTTCTGTTAATGGTCGTTCGTGATTCATTGTGAATGATCAATGGTGAATGCTCAATCGTCGATAAAATCTTATGAATAATTATTTAATACTTTTTCCAGGTCTTCCATTTTCATATCCCTGTATAGATCTTCATCAATCATTAAAGCCGGTGCATGATCACAAGATCCAAGACATGCATTGGGCAGCAGTGTGAATTTTTTATCTGCTGTTGTTTCCCCGAATTTTATGTTCAATTGTTGCTGTAATGCTTCATATAATTTTTTATATCCCATTACATAACATGAAATACTGTCGCACAATAAAATGATATGACGTCCCACTGGTTTTCTAAAAATGAGATTGTAGAAAGTTGCCACACTGTCTACTTCTGCTGCACTCATTTCCAAATGTGCTGCAATGGCTTCCACACTTTCATCACTTATCCATCTGCGGTTTTGCTGCACTACTTTCAACGCTTCAATTACTGCAGCTTTTTTAGAAGGCACCATGCTTATTTCGTGGTCAATGGCTTGTATTTCGGTTTCGGTCAATTGCATTTTTTGTCTTTCTTTATTGAGAATAGAAAAGCTGTTCCCGATTATTATAATACTTTCATTGCAACATATCATTTATGGCTCATTACTCACATCTTCATTAACACATTTAAACTTTATCTGTCAATATCCGCCAATACAAAATCCACGCTGCCCAGTATTGCCAGCAAATCGGCCACCGTATATCCTTTGCTGATATACGGCACCATCTGCATGTGCGGAAATGAAGGGGCACGGATACGTACACGATAGGGCGAAGTATTACCATCACTGATGAGGTAATAACTGTTGGCTCCTTTCGTAGCTTCAATGCAACTCATTGCTTCGCCTGCCGGAATAACAGGGCCCCAACTAACATTGAGAAAATGTGTGATGAGTGTTTCAATATCCTGCATAGTGTGCTTTTTCAACGGCGGTGTGGTGAGCGGATGATCTGCTTTATAGCTGCCTTCGGGCATATTATTGAGACATTGCTCTACAATGCGCAGACTTTGCCGCATCTCTTCAACACGCACTATTGCACGGTCGAAACAATCACCATTCTGTGCAAGAGGAATTTCAAAGTCGAACATTTCATAACCGGAATAAGGCTGCTTCTTTCTGAAATCCCAATCAAAGCCACAGGCTCTTAAACCGGGTCCGGTAACACCCCATTCAATTGCTTCTTCCAACGTGTAAATGCCGATACCTTTGGTGCGGCCTTTGAAGAGGCTATTGCGAATAACCATGTTGTTGTACTCATCTATTTTTTTGGGGAAGTATTTTACGAAATCTCTAACAAGTCCATCCCAGCCATTGGGTAAATCCTGTGCAACACCACCAATGCGGAACCAGTTGGGATGCATGCGTCCGCCGCAGATGGCTTCTATCATATCAAAAACTTTTTCCCGATCGGTGAACATATAAAACACTGGAGAGAGTTGTCCAACATCCTGCGCAAAAGTTCCAAACCAAACAAGATGACTGGAGATGCGGAACAGTTCGCACAACATTACACGGATTACCTTTACTCTGTCGGGCACTTCAATGCCTGCCAATTTTTCTACCGCTAAAAGATATGCGAGGTTGTTCATCACTCCTCCTAAATAATCTATGCGATCAGTGTAGGGAATATAAGTATGCCAGCTTTGCCGTTCGCCCATCTTTTCAGCACCACGGTGATGGAAACCAATTTCGGGAACTGCATCTACAATATCTTCTCCGTCGAGTTGTAGTATTATGCGCAGCACGCCATGCGTTCCTGGGTGTTGTGGCCCAATGTTGAGAAACATAAAATCAGTGTCATCGCTTTCTCTTTGCATTCCCCATTCTTCAGGTTTGAATCGCAATGATTCCTGCTCCCGTTCCAGCATACCTTCCAGTAAACGGTACGGTTCTATTTCAGTTGCCCGTGCAGGATGTTCTTTGCGTAAGGGATGTCCCTTCCATGTCAGTGGCATCAAAATGCGTTGCAGGTGTGGATGTCCATCGAAACGGATCCCGAACATATCATACACTTCACGTTCGTACCAGTTGGCGTTTTTAAACAGAGAAGTAATGGATGGTATGGAAGGATATTCTCCTTCCAGTGCAACTTTTAAACGGATGAACCTGTTTCGTTCAAAAGATAACAGGTGATAAACGATTGTAAAATCTTTTGCGGGAATATGGTCTTTCTTGATCCTGTCACGTTCATCAATACCACATAGATCGTACAGTAATTTGTAAGGCTGTTCAACAGAAGATTTCAGGTATTGTATTACAGGTAGAAGGTTATCCTTTGGCAGCCATAAACTAAGTATTTCATCAACCGTTTGTTGTAGTTGAAAGGTATCAGCGCCGAAGCGTTGCTGTAATAACTTCAATATGACATCATCGTCGGGCATGTTGCGTGTTGTGCAGTGACCAATCTCCAACTCAAATAACTATCACACTACTTCTATAAGAACCTGAAGTTTTTTTTATGATACAAGCTGCAGTACTTTTTTGTACTTCGTTGTGTCACACCCTTCAGGGTTCTGTTCTTTATGCACCTATTGTCTGAACCTTGATTTCTACCCTATTCCTCTGAAACGCCTGATTATATTTAAGTACAAATTATTAAGCAGGCTAAACCCGTGGTTCAAACTTCATCTATTGATCTGAAATTAACCATCTCCATTCTTTCTTTTCTCTTTTGCTCTTTCATAGAAATCATTTGAGGTTTGATTACTCCCTGTTCACCAATTACCCAACTCAACGGACGTCTTTCTTTTTTTACTGCTTCACCGAGTAATATCAATCCCTGCATAAATGCATCAGGCCTGGGCGGGCATCCGGGTACATACACATCAACAGGCAAAAATTTATCCACCCCCTGTACTACGCTATAGATATCGTACATGCCGCCACTGTTGGCACAACTGCCCATTGATATTACCCAGCGGGGCTCCATCATTTGCTCATGAAGACGTTTGATAACAGGAACCATTTTTATAAATACAGTTCCGGCAATTACCATCACATCAGCTTCACGGGGTGTGCCCCTGATTACTTCGGCACCAAAGCGTGCTATATCATATTTACTGGTAATACTCGTTGCCATTTCAACAAAGCAGCAACTTAAACCAAAGTGAAATGGCCACATGGAATTTTTACGGCCCCATGCCAGCAGATCCTGCACAGTAGTAAGCATAATACTTTTACTGACGGCCTCTTCCATGCTGCCAGTACCGGCAATATTGCGGTTAGTATCATTTGCTTTATTTAACCACCATTTCATATTCCTGACCTTGAATGGTATTTTAAAGTTGATAAGAATAGAAACCATTAACTATTTACACTCAACTGCATTGCTTAAACATTCTTTGTCCACCCAATAATATTACTACTGTACAATTGTCGAGACGCTTTTGGTTTCGATGCCGATATTCATTGTTGATATGCGATGCAATGGAAGTTTAATAATTATATCAAAGCCAGCCCATCATAAAAAATCTCATCTGATTTGCGTATTGCCTATTGCTTGTTCTCAATTTATTTCTTCTTCAGCCTTTTGTATGCTTTTAAAATTTTTAACCCATCGGGTCCAAAATCCAATGCACCTATACCCCATTCATAAATCAATACCACTACCAGTTGTGCAATAAATATCGTTACACCTATAAATCCCGGCCAGCCCAACTCGTAAAAGCCCACTGCCCATAACATAATAAAAACAGCTTCCACATCAAAAATTACAAACAGCATGGCTACCAGATAAAACTGTGCTGAGAAACGCAAACGTGCAGAACCTGTTTGCTGTATGCCACCTTCATAAGGCAGGTTAGTAGCTTTCTCCCGGTGGTGCTGGCCTAATAGATATGATAAAGCGAGAATGACTACAAGTAACAGTAAAACCAATGCTGTATATAACAGAAACGGCCATATTGCAAAGCTATAATCGTTATTGCCAGGCATACCGATTAATTTTGATACAATAATATTATACCCCGGTGCATTTAATTATCCGAACCGGGATACAAGTTTCAATCTGAAAGACGAATAAACATTTCTTACCTGCCTGCTAACCCGTAATGTAATGCTCAAGATTTCCAATGATAAAATCCTTTTCGTAGATGATATATTTTACGATATCACCAATAGAGATAACACCCACCAATTCATCGTTTTCCAATACAGGCAGATGACGGACGAATTTATCAGTCATCAGTTGCATGCAATCATCAAGTGTGTTGTCTGGATTTACAAATAAAGTGTGGCTTGACATAATGTCCCTCACTAGTGTTTCTTTTGAGGAGCGTCCCTTCAGAATTACTTTGCGGGCATAGTCACGTTCTGTGAATACACCAATTAATTTTTTATTTTCTACTACAACCAAAGATCCAAGGTTTTTTTCTTCCAATTCTTCCAGTGCATCGTACACAGAACAATCTGGGCTTATGCTATACACTGCATTGCCTTTTTTTTGCAGGATATTTCTTACAGTACTCATATAACGAAATTTTAAGAACTGCGTTGCTCTGTTAAGTTACTACTCTTTTTTTTAGCAAACAATATAACGGCGTTTTTAATCTCATGACGGAAAAATGATTTTGAGACGAAATCCTGCAACAGAAAATGGTACAATAATAAACGATTGAATAATCTCAGTTTGCTAACCAGTTAACCATTTCATTAACAAATAGCAGTCTTGGAAACAAATAGATTAGTGTTTCTATTATGGTGATTACAGAATCAACTAAGCGAATAAGTCATTCATTTTTACTTCGTTTTGTATAAAACTAGTTGAATGAATATTCTGCTTTGTACCATAGGTGGTGATTATTGTCAGAAATACGGTCTTTCTTGTTTTTGCCTGTTGGGTAAAGACCTGTAGTTTATTGCGCAGTTCCTGCTGGTAACCTTTTGTTACAACAAACTCCGCATCAGAAAATTTAATTTCACAGATATTGATGCAACGATCCTGGCGGTCTAACAGCAAATCAATCTGCGCTCCTTTCTCTCCGCTCCCTTTTTCAGGCTGGTACCTCCATCCTGGATCTTCCACCATAACTCCGGCAATACCAATGTTTTTTTAATCTGGTCAATATGCTTTTGACAAACTGCTTCAAATGCAAATCCGCTCCAGCTTTTATAAGAGGTAGCATTTATCTGTCGTAACCAGGTACCTGCACCGGTAGCTTTTGAGCCTTCAATAAATTTTAAATAGAAAATGGAATATTCATCTGACAGTTTATAAATACTTTCCTTCGATGTTTTCCCAAATGGTACATACCCTGCAATAAAACCGGATTCCTGTAGTTCTTCTAAAATCAGCGTTGTTGTGCCACCGGATGATAATTTACAGGTATCGATAATTTCATTTCTTGTAACCACTGATTATAAAAATGATATTGGATTGTCTGCCAGCCCATGTGTTCAAGAAATGACCGAAAGCCTGGAGAAAGTCTGATTTGGGTGTATGTATCCAGGGGAACTCATCATTACCATCAACAGCATAAACGCCCGCATGATAAAAATGGCCAGCTTGGCATCAGCAAAACATTTTCCCTTTACAGATATTGTTCTCCGCCAACCCAGGCAAACCAAACTTATCCTTTCATTATAACCGTTACTTCCCTTTGGTTACGCCATTTTCATTAAATGCATCAACTCTGAAAAAGTAAGATCCCTTTATTCAATCCAAGCAAGTCCAGTGACTGCTTATCATAGCCCATACCTAATGATACAGTTTGTTTTTCCGTACCAAAATAAGCTATATATCCTGTTGCTTCTTTAACCGGCTTCCTTTCAAGCCGGCATGGCATGTATCTGTAATATCACTTTACAGATAAACTCTCAACCTTAAACAAACTTTTCTGTCAATTCTTATGATTTGCTATTTTAAATTTTGGAAGTTCCTGCAACGCAGGAATATCCACGGGGTCTTTATAGTGCCGTTTTTGTTCCTGCAATTTCCTTTTCATCATGTCCTTCACTTTTTTGTAAGCGGGGCGATCATATACATTGTTCATCTCCTGCTTATCCGTCAACAGATCGTACAGCTCCCATTCATTGTTTTCGTAAAAGTAAATCAGTTTATACCTGTCGGTACGAACACCGATATGCCTGGCTGCTTTATGCTCAAGATTTTCATAAAAATGGTAATATAACGCATCATGGAGGTTCTCCTTTTGCACGCCTTTCAGCACAGACACAAAACTCTTTCCCTGCATATCAGGAGGGATAGACAACCCCGCCATATCCAGGATCGTTTCTGCAAAGTCAAGATTCTGAACCATCATTGATGTTGTTGTCTTCCGGTTGGTGACACCCGGCCATTTTACAATCAGTGGTGTGCGGAATGATTCTTCATACATAAAACGTTTATCAAACCATCCATGTTCGCCTAAATAAAATCCCTGGTCGGAGGTGTAAATAACTATCGTATTTTCTTCCAGGTTATTTTCTTTCAGATATTTCATCAGCCTGCCCACGTTATCATCTACGCTTTGTACACATCGCAGATAGTCACGCATATAGCGTTGATATTTCCAAACAGCCAATGCCTCACCGGACAAGTTTGCTTTTTTGAATGCTTCAACAGAAGGTCCATATGCTGCTTCCCATGTTTTCTTTTGTTCAGGCGTAAACCGGTTGTAAATACCTTGCCACATGTTTGCCAACCCAACCCGTTCTTCCTTGGTTAAATCAAATGCCAGCTTCAAATCATAGGCATAGTTCATATCGGTTGCAATTTCCATTTCCTGCTCATGGGCAGCTCTTGTTCTTGTGTTATAATTATCGAAATAATTTGATGGTACAGGGAATTGCACACTGTCGAACAAATGATAATATTTTTCTTCGGGCATCCAGTTACGATGCGGTGCTTTTTGTTGGTAAATGAGAAAGAAAGGCTTCTCTTTATCACGATTGTTCAGCCAGTTGATTGCAAAATCAGTTGTAAGATTGGTTACATATCCGGGTACCCGCTTACGAACACCATTTTCTATAAAATCGGGATTATAATAATCGCCCTGCCCCGGTACAATATTCCAGTAATCAAATCCCTGCGGATCTGAGATCAGATGCCATTTACCAATGACTGCTGTTTGATAACCTGCATCATGCATCAGTTTGGCTACTGTTTGCTGATTACCATTGAACGTACTGTGGTTATCCATGAAGCCGTTAATATGACTGTGCTTTCCTGTTAACATTACGGCACGGCTGGGTCCGCAAATAGAATTGGTGACAAAGGCTCTTGTAAACAACATACCCTGATCAGCCAGCCTATCAATATTGGGAGTGTGATTCAATCCATATCCATAGGCACTGATTGCCTGATATCCATGATCATCACTCATCATGTAAATGATATTAGGACGCTTTCTCTCATTCTTTTGAGCAATTAAAAAGGAAGGAAAAAAAACTGCGCAAACAAGTAAGATTGATTTTATTTTCTTGTGCATTGTATATGGTGACAACTTCTGTTTATTAATATTTATCAATTGCTGCAAATCTACTTTTTATAACTGCTTTATCCAAACAGCTTGCCCGCCTGATGCAATCAGTTTTGCATCCAATACCGATTTTGAAGTAACTGTTATCCGTTTAATAGAAACCTTTGTTCTTACTTTAGAAGCCGCATCATCATAATAAATACTTGCCAGGTATTTTTTTCCTACTGTAAGAAAGGTTAAAGGAATCTTCAGTTCTCTTTTTTCTGTATTGGTTACCGTACCGACAAACCAATCGTTGCCTTTACGACGGGCAATAGTAACATGCTTTCCTATTTCACCATCCAGCACTTTTGTATCGTCCCACACGGTAGATACCTGATCAAAAAACTCAAGCTCTGGTTCATCCTGCACATCTTCAGGTTTATCATACCAATATAAAAATTGCAATGGGCTGTAGAATACGACTGCAAGCGCCAGTTGGTGCCCCGATGTTGTTTTCATCAATCTTGCATTTTGTGTTTCAGCCAATCGTTTCTTTAATTCCGGACGATGATAGTAACAAATAGTATGATCAGCTGCCCCGGCGATAAAGCGTGTAAATGGCTGAACAGTGCTGTTTGTTGCATCGGGCATTTCTTCATTGCCACGTATCCCTTCTTGTGTAAGAAGATTAGGATAAGTTCTGCTGAAACCTGTAGGACGGTACTCATCATGAATATCCACCATCAAATTATATTTCGCACATTTCTTAATCGCATCATGTAGCCATGTTGTCCATTTATACGAGCCTACTTCTACAAAACCAAACTTAATTCCTTTTACTCCCCATTTTTGATAGAGCGGAAGCAACTCATCTAACTGCTGGTACAATGCACGTTGATTGACATACAAGAAAACGCCAATGCCTTTTTCATTTGCATACTTTATTACTTCCTGCATATTAAGATCACTGTTGGCATTCCGTCGTGGATCTACATTTACTGCTCTTGCATCGGAACCTACTATATATTCATAACCATACCAACCTGCATCGAAATGAATGTATTGCAGTTTGCGTTTTACAGCAAAGTCAATTAATTCCTTTGACCCTTTCATTGTTAATGTTACTTCACGCATGATCTTACCAGGCTTTATCCAGGAAGTATTTTCAATTACACAAGGCGGATTAAGATTCAACAGCAGATCGTTGTTTGCCAACAGATCAGAAGGACGTTTTGCTATCATCACAACACGCCATGGTGTAGAGAAAGGTGTGAAATAATCAACTTCTCCATACATAGATGTTTGTATGGTATTTGTTTTTGTTGGATGAAGAGCAAACTTGGTGCGGGAGTAGTTCACCATTTCAGCTTCGGTCAAACAAACAAATAAACCATTGGGCAACTCCATTGTAAGAGGTCGTTCACTTTCGCCAGGCCATCCTTTTAATGGCAACAAATTATAATGACCTTGTGCTCCTCCAACAAACCATGCTTTTGTTCCTTCTGGCATCGCAAATTCTGTTTGTTCTTTTCTGATGCTGATGCCCATTCCACCATTGGGGTCTTCTGGCAACACATAGCGAAAAGCAACGCCTTCGTTATATGCTCTTATTTGCAATTGAAATTTTTGTCTGCTGTTTTTACCACGGAGTAATGTAACCGTCATTTCTTCGCAATGATCTATTACCAAACTGCGTTCTCCATACACGGGCTTCCAGGTGGCATCTTTCTTTGCCTTAGATACATCAGATAACACAAATCCTTTTTCCCATCCGCTTAATCCTAATACGGAGGAGAGCACAACAGGTGTTTGTTGATAATTTACATTATATACCGGAACACCATCTGCATTTAACTGAAATGAAAACTGAATATTTCCATCGGGTGATGCAAGTTGCTGTAAGGATTGTGCAGAAAGTTGCCCACAGAAAATAAATAATGCAAATGAAAGAATAAGTTTATTCATGATTTTTATTGTCGGAGTCATTTTAATAATTCACTTTATAATCTTTCTTAAATGGCTGGCTGCTCCATGCTTTTTTCTGTGTCCAATCTGTTGAGGGGGCAGTCCAGAAAGTATCAGTTGCCGGCAAACCCAATGGCAGAAAACCAAGTGTAGCTAAATACAAACTTCCTGTAGAAGTGTACGTGTCTGCTACTTCCGGTTGGCTACCACAAAAGCCAAGCACAAGCCAACCTTTCGCATCAAAATTATTACAGCTGGTAAACATTTTTTTCATCATTGCCGTCATTGCACTACGTACCTGCGCTGCTGTTATTTTTTCAGGATACTGCTGCATCAATGCTGTTTGCGCAAGCAGTTGAAAAGCGCCGGATCTGTAAGTAATAGATCTTCCAAATGGAGTGAAACTGCCATCAGTTGCAATAAGCCGTTCCTGGAATTCCGCATGACGTACCATTCTTTTCACTGCTAATTGATAATCTGCTTCGCTTGCCCGTTTAAAACAGAGCAATACAGCATATACATCAACCAACATCGGTTGAATTACAAAACTGTTATAATAATCCATGCTGAACAATGCACCATCGCTATACCAACCATCACCCACATACCACTCCTGCATTTTCTTTAATGCAAAATCAATTCTTGTTGGATCTGATTGTTCGCCTACACTTAAGAGAAAGGTTTCTGTAATAGCAGAAAAAAGCAACCAGTTATTATAGGGAAGTGAACGATTGCGTAAACTTTTAAACTCCTCCACTACTCTTCTTTTTGTGATAGTATCCAATGGTTCCCACAGTGCTTTGGGTGCACGTAAAAATGCATGAGCCATAAATGCTGCATCAACAATTGGCTGACCTTCGGTTCTGAAATTAAGATAGTCGGGATTAGAAGGATCAACAGCATTGCTGATCCCTTTCAACAATGCAACACGCAATTGTTTACGTTGCTTACCTTCAGTAGTTTCATCATCTGGCAATGCAAGCCAGGGCGCAATGCCTGCCATTGTACGACCAACTGCTTCAAGATAAGTGACCCTTTCTGCCTTCAGCGAATAACCGGGCCCTTTTTCTAACGGCATATTTTGTTTGAGTGTACCGGCTGCAAGATTAAATACAACAGGCGATGCCATTTTGTATAACAGATCGCTCCAATAAGCTCTGTCATTTTGTTCTGTTGCTGCAGGTTTATTAACGGGTTGTCTTTTTTGTTTCGATTGTTGTGCGACTGTTTGTTGAACAAGGCCTACACTAAGAACAACTGCTAAACTAAATTTAATGGCTGAACGCATAATTTGTTTTTGAAACGATTATTTTTTATTGATCACCCATTGTTGGTAACGCTGCAATGCTTCCAGGAAATAATAATCGGCATAAGTAAGTGTTGTATTGATCTCTGAATTGAAAGGGAGATTGCCCACTGAATGTTTAAGTAGGTAGCCTCCATTTTCACCCAACTTTGCTCTATATTTTTCTGATGAAAGCGACCGAATGATCTTTTCTGCTTTGTGAATATACTCCCTGCGTTGTTTCTTTGGAACATATTGTGCCAGCTCAAGCAATGCTGATGCATTGATGGCAGCAGAAGATGCATCACGGTAAGCATTTGGAATACCGGGCGCATTAAAATCCCAATACGGCACAAGATCAGTTGGCAGATTTGGATGAGAAAAAATAAACTGTTCAATTTTTTTGGCTTGATCCAGGTATCGTTGATCTTTTGTAAAACGATACATCATGGTAAAACCATAAAAGCCCCATGATTGACCACGACTCCACGCCGACTCATCAGCAGTGCCTTGCCATGTAAGTTTGCGAATGAGCTTGCTTGTTGCAGGATCATAATCTAACACATGATACGAACTGCCATCAGGTCTGAAATGACGTTCGAGCGTGCTGTTGGCATGAGCAAGTGCAATCTCTTTCAACCTTGCATTTCCACTATGTTGTGCCACCCACATCAACAGTTCAAGATTCATCATGTTATCAATAATAACCGGGCATTGTAATTTATCATTCCTATCCCACGATTGTATGGATTGAATGTTTGGCCTGTAGCGTGTTGCCAACGAAACAGCGGAAGTATCAACGGTTGCTTTGTATTGTTGATTTCCTATAATCCGATAAGCTGTACCAAAACTGCAGAACATCATAAAACCAAGATCATGATTGCCGGTATAATGTTTTTCTTTTTCTAAAATAACAAGTCGTTGCTCTGCTTCTTTCCGAATGGTTTCATCTTTTGTGTATTCGTAAATAAGCCACAACGAACCCGGGTAGAAACCACTGCACCACCACTTGGTATCGCTGTTTACCAATTTGTTCTTTTGGGGATCGTAATATCTTGGCATACTATCGGC
>JAKFDY010000217.1:0-9632 GCA_036675885.1 Lacibacter sp.
TTCGGCTGTTTCCGGAAAACAGATCAAAAGAAATCCAGGCCGAGCCTACTGCTTACAATTACCAGATACAAATTTCATTTGATACAGAAGAGAACCGCAGAAAATGGGTAGCAAGTAAACAACACGATATTGCCTGGCCTGCAGCATCCGGGTTGGCCACACAATTCAAATGGAAAGGTTATGATGTAATGGGTGATGATGAGCAACGATAAATAATGAATGTAAATGCTTTTACGATCAAGGTGCATACTACTGATGGCGCACTTGTGTATTGCTGTTAGCAGCAGTGATGCACAGGACATGCAACCAACTTCCTCACTCGTTTATCCGGGCGTTGATGGTAAGCTGTTGTATGTGCCCGATAGTATCGGAAATGTAATACCAGATTTTTCCAACGCAGGTTACAAAGCTGGTGGTGTTCGTATTCCGTATGTGGCAGCGAAAGTAACCGTGTGGCCTATGCAAGGCGATAATTCGGAACTGATACAAGCAGCTATTGATCGTGTTGCTGTTATGCCGGTTGATGCAAGTGGTTTCAGAGGAGCTGTATTGTTGAAGATGGGCATCTATCATCTTGCAAAACCCATTTATATCCGGGCATCAGGCATTATACTTCGGGGCGAAGGAATGAGTGATCTTGGTACTATTCTCATTGGCAAAACAAATGAACAAAATCAAGCACCTGGTTTCCGGCAACCGGCACTCATTAATGTGACAGGTACTGCAGGAACAGTAGAGGCAGGTGAACCAAAACAACTGATCACTGATCAGTATGTTGCGGTTGGTGCAAAAAGTTTCAACGTTGGTTCAGCAAAGGGATTGAAAGTGGGCAACAAAATTCTCGTTCGCAGATATGGTAATGAAGAGTGGATCAAAGAACTTGGGCAGGATACGTTTTCGGTTGGGCGGTACCGTTGGAAACCTTTCACGATCAGTTACGACCGGGTGATCACTGAAATTAAAGGCAATACCATAACGATCGATGCACCTGTTTTTTGTGCTATTGAAACCAGGTGGGGCGGTGGCGATATTGTGAAGTACACTGATACCGGTCGCATTGAACAGGTTGGTATCGAAAATATGAGAGCAATCTCTGAATACAATCCATCAGTAAGAAGAAAAGATTATGGGAATATGGATCGTGGATCATATGACGGACCCGGTTCGAAATATGAAGGGGATGAATACTATGCAGACGAGAATCACTATTTCAATTTTATCAATTTCAGCAATACAAAAAATGCATGGGTGCGAAATATCAGCGCCTTACATTTCGGCAGCAGCGTTGTACTTACAACAGCAGGTACCAAATGGATCACTGTACAGGATTGTGAATCAAGAGAACCTGTTTCCATGAGGGCCGGAGCAAGACGGTTTACATATCAACTAAATGGGCAGTTAAGTTTGGTACAGCGATGTTATTCGCAAAAAGGACGTCATTCCTTTGTAATGCAAACATCTTCCTCCAGCGGAAATGTATTTTTCAATTGCGAAGCTACACAACCTTATTCTTCCAGTGAGCCTCATGCAAACTGGGTAAATGGTGCGTTGTATGATAATGTAAAAGCTCCGCTTACTGCAAGATTCTGGAAAGATATAAGTATCGGCTGGGCTGGTGCAAATATTGTGTTCTGGAATTGCGAAGGCGATTTTCTTATTCAACAACCACCAACGGCACAGAATTATTCTATTGGCCACAAAGGTCTTGCATCGGTGATTTTTAACAGGGCACTGCAGGATCTTTCCAAACCCAATGGTTATGTGGAATGGATGGATCAGCATGTAACACCACGAAGTCTTTACTTAACACAACTGAAAGAACGGCTGGGTGCAACTGCTGTAAAAAATATCGGGAAAGATGAAGAAAGCTTTGATTAGAAAACAAAACAGACAAACACTAAAAAAATTAAACGAACGAATCATGCTGTTAAACACATTCAAATCGATTTTACATATAAGTGCATTGTTGCTCTTTTCCTTTGGTCTTTCAAACTGCAACTCGGTACCCGAAGCAGCCTGGGAAAAAACAAACAATGAACTCATCAAACAGCATCAACTCAAGAAACGTACAATAGCAGGCGTACCTGCTTCGACAGTAGAATCGAATATTGAACCTGCGAAAGTAGCCAGTCTCGATCAGTTAGACAGTACTGTGCTACATACCGGCGTATCTGCAAAAATTTTCTGGGGAGCAGGAAATATGGTGAGTGTGTTACAGCTTCAACCCAATGCAGTCATCCCTGAAGAAGTATTAACTACCGACCGGTTTTTATTTCTGTTGGAAGGAGCTGTTGAACATATTGTTAACGGCACCACACTGTCGATGCTGTCACAAAAACGTGAAAGTCCTGATGGAACGCATAGTGGCACGCCAAGAACAGATTTTGTCTATTCAGAAAAAGGAACAACATCTACTATTAAAGCAGGTGCATCAGGAGCAAAGCTGCTGGAAGTGTACAGTCCGTTGCGTGCAGACTATCTGCAAAAAGCGGGTGTTACAAATGCACCTACAGAAATTCCTGATATTAAAAATGTGATGCAACCGAATATCACTGCTAACAAACTATATGATCTGTATAACCTGCAACTCACTACACTTACACCCGATGCACATTCACGGATCTTATCGGGCAGAAATATGCAATTGAGTTTTATATCGATGGACCCGGGTTCTGTTTTTCCACATCATATACATCCGGAAGAGCAATTGATGTTTGTGTTGCGGGGTGAATGCCGTGAAATTTTATTGGATGGCGAACAGGAAATGAAAACAAACAACATGGTGCGTATTCCCGGTAACATGGTACATGGTGCGACTATTGGTGAGTTTGGTTGCGATGCATTGGACATCTTCTGGCCTGCCAGGACAGATTATCTTGAAAAAGAAAAAGCAAGGCTTACAGCTTATCATGAAATTATTCCTGCAGATGCAAAACCGGAGTTATTGGTTGATGGTAAAAAAACAAAGCCTGAATTGTTTTTTACAGAAGGACCGAAATGGATGAACGGAAAGATTTATCTCTCCAACATGTTCTTTGATCAGAACTGGAATGCGAACCCAAAGAAAAGCTCAACGGTTGAACTAGATCCTAACGGAACTTACCGAAATATTTCAGAAGGAAAAATGCAAACCAACGGATTGTATCCATTCAAAAACGGAAACCTGATTGTATGTGATATGATGGGCCACCGTGTAGTGGAAATGACCACGAAAGGCGAATTAGTAAAAGTATTAGCAGATAAATATGAAGGCAAATCAATTGACGGGCCCAATGATGTGATCACCGATGCAAAAGGCGGTTTCTATTTTACTGATCCGCAGTTTACCATCGAGCCAACAAAATTTCAACCCGGCCGTGCAGTGTATTATGTTTCTGCAGAAGGGAAAATAACAAGGCTTGTGCAGCCAAATGAATTTGCAATGCCGAATGGAATACTGTTATCTCCCGATGGCAAAACGCTTCACATCAACAACTGCTATGATAATGAATCGTGGTATCCTGTTAACAGCGAAAAAGATAATCATATATGGGCCTATGATGTGAATGCCGATGGCAGCATCAGCAACGGAAGAAAGTTTACCACCCTGTTTCTTACCGAAAATGTATTGGATCGAAAAGGAAAATCATCCAGTGCTGATGGCATGGCCATTGATACAGATGGGAATCTTTATGTGGCCACTTACTACGGTGTACAGATATTTAATGCAAAGGGAACGTTCGTTGGTATGATCAATCTTCCTTCGTTCCCCGTAAGTTTATGTTTTGGAGACGCCGATCTGAAAACGTTGTACATTGTCAGCTATAGTAAAGTGTACAAGATCAGAACAAACAAAAAAGGATTTGTTCAGTATTTATAATATGCAGTTTAAATAAAAAGAAAACATGTCATGAAGATCAAAAAAATGGTACTTACCGCATTCATCTTTGTTTCAACCTGTACAACAATTGTTGCACAAGATCCCAACTTTTATATTTTCCTCAGCTTCGGCCAATCCAACATGGAAGGATATGCAAGAATTGAAGCACAGGATACAACGTTTGTTGATCCCCGCTTTCAAGTATTAGAGGCAGTTGATTGTCCGGGCATCGGCAGAGAAAAAGGAAAATGGTACACGGCTGTTCCCCCATTGTGCAGGTGCAGAACAGGGCTTACGCCTGTTGATTATTTCGGACGAACAATGCTGACCAATCTTCCATCGAATGTAAAGATTGGTGTAATCAACGTATCAGTTGGCGGTTGTAAAATTGAATTATTTGATAGGGACAATTATCAATCGTACACAGCAACGGCACCAAACTGGATGATGAATGCATTGAAAGAGTATAATGGGAATCCGTATGGCCGTTTGGTTGAAATGGCAAAACTTGCGCAGAAAGAAGGAGTAATCAAAGGAATTTTATTACACCAGGGTGAATCGAATACGGGAGATACAAGCTGGCCCCGAAAAGTAAGCACTGTTTATAAAAACCTTCTCAGCGATCTTAATCTTAATCCACAGAAAGTACCACTGTTAGCAGGTGAAGTAGTACATGCCGACCAGGGAGGTGTATGTGCAGGTATGAATACCATCATTAATACATTACCACAAACAATACCGAATGCATTTGTGATCTCTTCAAGTGGCTGTGCAGACTCGCCGGATAATCTTCATTTTAATGCAGAAGGTTATCGGGAGTTTGGAAAACGTTATGCAGCGAAGATGTTAACGATACTCGGTTATAGTTTAAAAAATTAAGAAACAAGGGATAAGGTTTCAGGCATTGCCTGGAAATACGACAGTTCTATTACATACGTTTAACAAGAAAACAAACTGCTTTTTAAAAGCAGCAAGCGTAAGCATGAAAACAGATTTTTTAAAAGGAAAGATTTATTGTTGTTGTCAACTGATTGTATTGTTGTTTGGTTTAACCATGCTAACTGCAAGCAGTTTTGCGCAGGCAAGAAATACAGGTAAAACAGTTGATAAAAAGATAAGCCCCGATTTGTTTGGGTTGTTCTTTGAAGACATCAACTATTCGGCTGATGGTGGTTTGTATGCCGAACAGGTACAAAACAGATCATTTGAATACAATCCAACCGAACGAAAAGAATGGCATCCGCTCTCTTATTGGGAATATATCACGAGTGGTTATTCATATGGAAGAATAAGTGTAGAAACAAATAATCCGGTACACCCAAACAATCCACATTACATTGTTCTTGATGCAGAGCATATTGGAAAGGAAGCAAAATATACCGGCGTATCAGGTATTGGTATTAAAAATTTTGGTTTCGAAGGAATACTGGTGAAGGCAAAAGACAGGTATAATTTTTCCATGTTTGCAAAGCAACTAAGCAATGAGCCGGTTTCATTTACTGTTAGCTTACAAACTCCACAAGGAAAAGTTCTTGCCGAAACAAAACTATCAACCTCATCGGCCGATTGGAAAAAATATACAGCGAATCTTGTTGCCAACGAAAGTCACGATACAGCACAGTTGGTTGTATTAGTAACAACAAAAGGAAAAACAGCTATTGATGTAGTTTCGCTCTTTCCCGAAAAAACATTTCGTAACAGGCAAAACGGATTGCGTGCAGATCTTGCACAAATGCTGGCTGATATCAAGCCACGTTTTATTCGTTTTCCCGGAGGTTGTCTTGTACATGGTGATGGCTTAGGAAATATGTATCGTTGGAAGAATACAATTGGCCCGGTTGAAGAAAGAAAAGAACAACGAAACATCTGGGGTTATCATCAAACTGTGGGTATTGGTTATTTTGAATATTTCCAATTCTGCGAAGATATTGGTGCCAAGCCATTACCTGTTTTACCAGCTGCAGTAAGCTGCCAGAATTCAGGAGGTACATGGCGCATTGGTGGCACCGGTCAACGTGCATTACCATTGGAAGAAATGCGGGAATACATCCAGGAAGTATTGGATCTCATTGAATGGGCGAATGGCCCTGTAACATCAACATGGGGAGCAAAGCGTGCAGCTGCTGGTCATCCTGCTCCATTTAATCTTGAATATGTTGGTATTGGAAATGAAGATAAAATCACACCTGAATTTGAAGAACGTTTCAGCATGATTTATAAAGCTGTTAAAGCAAAGTATCCATCAATTATTGTTGTTGGCACATCAGGACCATTTCATAGTGGAGAAGATTTTGATAAAGGCTGGGCAGTTGCCAATGCGCTCAATGTTCCTGTAATAGATGAACATTATTATACAAACCCGGAATGGTTTATCAGTAATCACTACAGGTATGATAAGTATGATAGGAAAAAAAGCCAGGTATATCTTGGAGAATATGCATCGTGGGGAAATAAATTAAGAAATGCTGTTGCAGAAGCAGCCTACATGATTGCAATGGAACGGAATGGAGATGTAGTAAGGATGGCGTCGTATGCACCTTTGCTTGCAAAAAAGAATTTTACACAATGGAAAACCGATATGATCTTCTTTGATAATACTAAGCTTGTACCTACTCCAAATTATTATGTACAAAAAATGTTTTCGGTAAACAGTGGCGATGTGTATTATAATAATATTATTCTGCACGATGCTAATGACACCACACTTGCTGCATCCTGCGTTGTTGACAGTAAGACAGGTGATCTTATTTTAAAATTGGTGAATGCAGGCAAGGCAGACAAGATAATGAAGGCAAACCTTGGCCGGTTTAAAAACATAGCTGCTGATGCAGAACAAACAGTACTTACAGGCGATGCTGATGCAGAGAACACATTCGAACATGCAGAAAAAATTGTTCCTGTAACAACAGCTGTCAAAGTGAAAAAAGTATTTGAATACGCCGCACCATCCATGTCGCTTACTGTCATCAGGATTAAAATGAAATAAGTAAACTCAACACCGGCAACTTTTTTTATCAAAATGAAATACGTCAATCAAAATAAATGAGAAAGATTTTTTTTACAGCAATGGCTGCACTGGGATGCTTTTTATGTAATGCACAAAATCCTGTTATACAAACAAAATATACTGCCGACCCTGCACCACTGGTGTACCACGATACCGTGTTTCTTTTTACCGGCCATGATGAAGATGATGCCTTCGGTTTTAAGATGCAGGACTGGTTGCTCTATACCTCAACTGATATGGTAAACTGGACAGACCACGGAGTGGTAGCATCTTTAAAAGATTTTAAATGGGTGAATACCGATAATGGTGCGTGGGCTGCACAATGCATCCGTCGAAACGGGAAATTTTATTTGTATTGCACTGTACCTAATGGTTTGGGTATTGGAGTACTTGTTGGAGACAGCCCTTTTGGCCCTTTTAAAGACCCCATTGGAAAACCACTGATTAAAAACAGCATAGAAGATATTGACCCCACAATATTGATAGATGACGATGGGCAAGCTTATATGTATTGGGGTAATCCCAATTTATATTACGTAAAACTGAATGAGGATATGATTTCTTATTCAGGCGGAATTATAAAAGACAGTTCGGTTGCTAAAGTAAAAAACCAGCCAGATCCATTTCATTACCAGGAAGGGCCCTGGGCTTATAAACGGAATGGTCATTATTATATGGCCTATGCCTCTACCTGTTGTCCTGAAGGTATAGGTTATGCAATGAGCAATTCAGCAACTGGTCCATGGGTATACAAAGGAATGATTATGGATGGTGATAAAAGATCGAGCGGTAATCATCCGGGCATTATTGACTATAAGGGCAACACCTATGTATTTGGCTTTAATTATGCTATCGGGAAACAAACCATGGCCAGGCATTATGAAAGGCGTTCTGTTTGCATAGAAAAAATAACCTTTAATGCCGATGGCACTATTCCAAAATTGCCTTTTTGGTCTCTAACAGGGGTTAAGCAACTTGGTACACTTAATCCTTACAGTAAAGTGGAAGCTGAAACCATCGCTTTTAGTGAAGGCGTTAAAACTGAAACTGTTGCTCCATGGAACAGGGGAAAGAAAATTGCAGACAGGGTATTTGTAACATCCATTAACAATGGAGATTTTATTAAAGTGCAGGGAGCTGATTTTTCACAAGGCGTTTCATCAGTAGAAGTTAATATTGCTGCCATGTATGGTGGCAATATTGAAATCCGTACAGACAAAATTAATGGCCCTGTGATCGGCACTGTTGATGTTAAAGCTTCGGCCGAAGGTGATACCTGGAAAATCATTACTGCACCGGTTAAGAACATCAAAGGCATTCATGATGTATTCTTTGTTTTTAAAGGGGAGAAAGATCTTTTCAATTTTGATTGGTGGCAATTCAACAAGTAACTGTTTTTTACTGATACAATACTAAACATTCAAACTACAAAACAATGCGGCTACAGCTTTTTCTATTGCTTCTTATTACAACTCTTGGCAGCCAGGCGCAAACCTGGCAAAAAAACAAATCATCGAAGCAGAAACAGCTAAACGTATTGGTGGCGCTTCAACGCTAACCGATAAATGACTGAAGATTCCAGATATCAGTTCATTTACCGGTAAAAATATTTCAGTGATTGCTCCAAAAGAAAAGGGAGCGGGGAAGATTGAAATTAAAATTGATGGAAAAACCAGAGCTACAGTTGACCTGTCCACGAATGATGAACGTAAGGCTCAGCAGGTCGTGTATGAAATAACTGGTCTTAATTCTGGTAAGCATTCCATCAGTATTATTAATCGAGGCAGTGGCAAAGTAGTTGTGGATGCATTGATTGTACAATAGACTTGAAAAAGAAACTTGAACCTGAAAATATTCACTACACGAATTAATTTAAAAAAAGAATCATGAAAGCAAAACTCCTCTTCCTTATCACCCTGATGCCAATTTTTATGTTTGCACAGGTTGATACTGCGTTGCAGCAAACCATGCCAAAGGCAGGCGAATTGCATAACAATAAACCCCGGGGAAAAGGCTGGGTAAATCTGTTGAAATCAGGTTCGGACTGGAATTTCGAAAGTAATTTTTGGCAGTTTACAGATACGGGTTTTCGTGGCGCAATGGGAAAAGAAAAAGAACATCACTACAGCTACACGAAAAAGATGTACAAAGATTTTGAATTAAATGTGATGATCAGGATGGTGGGAGATTCAAATGCAAATTCAGGTGTTTGTGTTCGCATAAATCCTACCAATTGGGATAATGCACCAGGTTATCAGGTTGATATGGGCAAGGGTTATTGGGGATCACTTTGGGAAGAACGCCGGGCAGAAATGGTGCAAAAATTTCCTGATACACTTGTAAATAAACTGGTAAAGCAAAACGATTGGAATCACTACTATATTATTGCTAAAGGGCACCATATACAAGCCTGGCTAAATGGTGTAAAAACAATTGACATTGTGCACGACGGTGGATTCCTCGAAGGTAATATCGGCTTTCAGCTTTGTCATTACCATAACCAGACTGTGGTTGATGTAAAGTCTTTATATATCCGGGAATTGAAGTAAACATTGTACTTTTTTTTAAGTAGCAAGAAACTGAAACAGACAACATGAAAAATACATGGACTGGTAAGAATTACAACAAATAAATGATCATAAAAAATCACTATTGTCCGACTAAATAAAAATAAAAGGGTAGTTCCTTGGAACCACCCGTAATGGTTATGTTTGAGTTACCACACAACAAACAAGCCATATGGATAAAGATAAAAGTTTTGTCGGA
>JAKFDY010000218.1:0-14690 GCA_036675885.1 Lacibacter sp.
TAATAAACACAGCCACGGCAAGCATCACCACCACCTGGTTTAGCAGCGGTTGGCCGGTCACCTGGCTGTAAGCAATGGCCATAATTTCGGCCGACAGAATGATATCTGTTCGTACCGCGCCGGTAACCCGTTCTTTTTCGAGTTCCTCGGGGGTAATAACCTTTAGATTCTCACTTTCAACCGGCACATCGTGGGGCTTGCTGAACATGGAATGCACCTTTTCGTAACCTTCAAAACACAGATAGGCACCACCGAACATTAAGATAGGCGTAATGGCCCAGGGACGTCCAATACGGTCTGCAAGTTTTTCAACTTTATAAGCTGTAGTTGTTTTAACAGCACCAATTCTTGTTTGTCCTGCAAAGGCAGGTTTATAATTTGTATTGGCAGCTTTCGTTTCTACCGGCGGCAATTGCGTTGTATCAGTATTAGCTTCATTTGAGCTGCTTGTTTTCTTATCCGTACAAGCGGCTGTGTAACCGGTAAGGAGAAATGCAGAAGTATAAAAAAATAGTTTCGCCTTCATACGTAATAATTTAAATGAATAGTAAAAGTAAAGAAACTCACAGTAAGACCGGTGATTCAATTTGGTATTACCCTTTTCGTGGAGTTTTTATTTCGTAATTTCAAAGCAAAACTAAACTGATCAACAATGAATGTGATAAGCGGGAAAGTTGCCTATATAACTGGCGGTACAAAAGGCATTGGATATGGCATCGCTAAATCGTTATTGGAAAAAGGGATGAAGGTTGCTGTTACAGGTCGTTCTTTGCAAGCGGCTGTAAAAGCTGCGGAAGCATTGAGTGCAGATCCTTCAAACGTATTGGCATTGGAATCGGATGTAAGTTCGTTGGCATCTGAGAAAAAAGCAGTGGAAGCGGTGATCGCTCATTTCGGACAACTTGATGTGGTTGTGGCAAATGCCGGTGTTGGTCATTTTGCCCCGATCGATGAGTTAACAGAGAAGCAGTGGAAAGAAACAATCGATACAAATTTAACAGGTGTATTTAATACCGTGAAAGCAGGTATCGATCCATTGAAACAAACAAAGGGATATATCATCACCATTGCAAGTCTTGCAGGCACTAATTTTTTTGAAAACGCTTCAGCGTATAATGCAAGTAAGTTTGGATTGGTTGGATTTACACAGGCAGTGATGCTTGATTTGCGTAAGCATGGTATAAAGGTAACTACCATTATGCCCGGTTCTGTTGCTACTTATTTTAATAATCATACACCTAACGATGCGGATGCATGGAAGATACAACCGGAGGACATTGGAGAACTGGTAGTAGATATTCTGCAAATGAACCCACGCACCTTGCCCAGCAAAATTGAAGTAAGGCCAAGTATGCCACCGGCTAAGTAGCAAAGTATATAAAGTGGAATTGTAATCGGGTTTTAAAACACTCAGTTTATGAGTCAGCATAGAAAAGATTTTTTAAAGCAGCTGGGCAGCGGATTGATTGTTGCCGGTTTGCCTGCTGTTGCGTATGCAAACAACAATCCATCAATTGATGAAAATGATTTTGTTGCCGAAGGTGAAGCAACTGATGAAAAATTCTGGAAGAAGATTGCAAAGAAATATTATGAGATTGCCGATGATCATATCAATCTTGAAAACGGGTACTATGGTATTCAGCCCAAACCGGTATTACAGGCTTTTCAGAAAAATGTTGCAAAAGCAAATGAACAAGCTGCAAGGTTTGCCCGAAAAGAATATCCTGCTATAGCCGCTGCAGCAAAAAAAGAAGTAGTTGCTTTCTTAGGTGTTTCTGATGAAGAGATCATCATAACACGCAATGCAACGGAAGCATTGAATATTGCCATACAGGGTTATCCGTTTAAACAGGGCGATGAAGTGATAGTAAATCAACTTGATTATTTCAGTATGATCGAAACATTCCGCATGCTGGAGAAAAGAGGAGAGATCAGTGTAAAGGAGTTTGAAATGCCATTGTTACCTGAAAGTGAAGACGAGATTGTAGAACTATACCGCAAGCTCATTACTGATAAAACAAGAGTGATCTTGCTCACACATGTTTCAAACATCAATGGCCTGATTGTGCCTGTTGCAAAAATTGCAGCGATGGCCAAAGAAAGGGGAGTGGATGTGATGACCGATTCTGCACATGCATTGGGGCAAATAAAATTCAACTTGAAAGAATTGAATTCAGATTTTGTAGGAATGAATCTGCATAAGTGGATCGGTAACCCGGTTGGTGCAGGAATTCTTTATGTGAAGAAAGAACGCATTAAAGAAATGAAAGCATTGTTTGGTGATATTAGCGCTGCTGAAACAAACATCAACAAGCTGGCGCATTTTGGCACAACACCGTTTGCCGTGATCATGACCATACCGGCAAGTATTGCTTTTCATCAGCAGTTGGGTATCGAACGTATTTCAGCAAGGCTGCATTATCTCAAAAGCATTTGGGTAAATGAATTAAAACAACATCCGAATGTTGAAGTAGTGGTGCCGGGTGAATTTTCCTGCGGCATTGCTTCGTTTCGGTTAAAGAATAAAACAGCAGCAGAAGTGGCTGACTATTTATTTAAGCAGCATAAGATATTTACTGTAGCCCGCACTCTTGGAAAAGATGGTTGTGTGCGTGTAACACCTTCGGTTTATAATTCAGCAGATGATATAAAGCAATTTATAGCAGCTGTTAAAACCTTCGCAACTATATGAGTGCGCTGCTGTTTTCATTTCAATCCTTTGTTTTGTCTATCTTCACTCAACAAGATGTTGTTATATGAAAAAAAAGATAAATAAGTTTTTGAGCAGTGCAATTTTTATACTGTTGTTTGCAGTACAGATAGAGAAAGCTGTTGCGGCACCGGCACGTGAGTTTTACCAGCTTACAGTTTATTACTACGAAACTTCTGCGCAGGAACAGTTGTTGGATACTTACCTGCAGCAGGCCTTATTGCCTGCTTTACACAGACTGAAGATTCCATCGGTTGGAGTATTTAAAGCAATTGCAAACGATACAGCTGCTGCAAAAAGAATGTATATTTTAATTCCGTTTAAATCATTGAATGCGGTTACAGAGATGAAGGTTAAATTGTCTTCAGATAAAGAATACCAAACAAAAGGTACTGCTTATCTCAATGCTCCCTACAAAGCGTCACCCTATACAAGAATGGAAACAATTCTGCTCCAGGCGTTTTCTTTAGCACCTGTAATGGAACTGCCACAATTAAAATCTCCAAAGAAAGAACGTGTATATGAGTTGCGCAGTTATGAAGGTGCAACAGAAAAAATCTTTCAGAACAAAGTGCATATGTTCAATGAAGGTGATGAGATCGGTTTATTCAAACGGCTAAACTTCAACGCTGTTTTTTATGCTGAAGTAGTGGCAGGCAGCAAGATGCCTAACCTGATGTATATGACCAGCTTTGAAAATATGGCCGATAGGGATGCGCATTGGAAAAGTTTTGGTAGTGATCCTCACTGGAAAAAATTGTCTGCAATGCCGGAGTATAAAAACAATGTTTCGCACATTGATATTATGTTCCTTCGCCCAACAGACTATTCAGATTATTAAAAAAAAGTCCGGCAGATTTTTATATCTGCCGGACTTTTCTATTCGTTTAACCTTTCCCGTTTTTCTTTTCCTT
Source organism: Lacibacter sp. (assembly GCA_036675885.1). Lineage (GTDB taxonomy): Bacteria > Bacteroidota > Bacteroidia > Chitinophagales > Chitinophagaceae > Lacibacter. The sequence continues at coordinate 3,625 of JAKFDY010000218.1, forward strand.
TTTTTCTTTCTTCTCTTTTTGCTTTTCTTTTACTTTATCCTCTTTCTCCCTGGCTTTGTCTTTCATTTTTTGTTTTTCATTTTCCTGGATGCGGTCATAGTCTTTTACTTTATCCTGTCCAATGAGATTATGAATATCCTGCACTCTTCTTTTATTCAACGCCTGGATCTGATCCTGTTTTTGTTGCTGGGTAAGCGCATCGTTTTTCATGATGGCTTTATGCTCATCTCTGTAACGGTTATTGATACTTTTAATTTGTTGCCCCTGGTTACGCTCGAGGTTTAAATCTTTGAGTTGTCTTTGTTCCTGTTTAATACGTTTCTTTTCTTTCCGTACATCTGTTTCCTGTGCAATGGCAAATGAGTCGATGAACAGAAACGATAAAACAAACATGATCACCTGTTTCATAAAATAAATTTTAATGTGAATAATCAGTTCTGTCTGCTTGTTGGGCAATACAGATTATAATATGGCTGTAACAACCTATGTCAATAACTGTGCCTGCTATTTAATAACGGGCACGGTTATCCATTGGTTTAAGTTAAAGTCTGAAAATGACTGAAGCTGTTATCAATAATCAACCAGGCGAATGATGCATATCATTGGAAAACCGGAAGTAAGTGTTGTATCTTCTGCCAAAACAGGTAAAGATGTGCAGGTGTTGCAGGAATGTTATGAAGTGTATAAGCATTTGCTTGTTGCTGGTACAATTAAGTTCCTGCACCACGTTTTATTTTGAACAACCGATACCTGTAGATCGGCCAAATAGCAACGGCTTCCCAACTCATTTAATTGGTACCTGGCAATCGTTGCCCGATACTGGTGTGTATATGATCAATTTTCCTGATTCAGGAACCTCATCATCGGGTTATAACACTGTGCCATTTCATTGGAAAGCGAAAGGACAGGAACAGTCAACTGTATATTCTTCTGATGATACTCTTTCGTTATTAATTGAGGAAACTTTTTTTGCTGTCATTATAAATCGTACTGAAAAAATTGCCAAAGGTGCATGGCCCAAACTGAATGCAGCGAGAGAGTTTGTTTACCCATCCGAAGAAGTATATGAATTTGAGAAACTGGTTATTTATGATAGCCTGCGGCAGCCTGTTGATACTGTTGATCAATACGTTTTCCGCAATTCAAAAATGTATGATGTAGATGAAGATGGCATCATGTCAACCGGACGTAGCTATTGGCAACAGCAGGATACTTTTGTAATGAAATCAATCGATACGGTGTATTATGATCTTGGCAACAACGTATTACTGCGTCAATTGAATGATCGCTTCTATACAGTGAATATACGTGGCAGTATAACAGGCGAACGAAGCAACTGGTGGCAACTGTATATCATCGAAAAAAAAGCAGACAATATTTTTTCAACATGGGAATGCAGTCGTAAAACAAAAGAATTGCCTTCCCTTATTTATTTATACCAGGATCATACCTTCTACTTCAATGCAACATGGACTGCTGCCGAACTACTTCAACTGATGAGCAGCGGTTATTTTGTTGAAACGGATGAATATTATTTAAAGCAATAGAACCTTAAGGCTCGTGTTATTCTTTCACCTGCTGTCCACTGAATTGACAATTATTAAATGTGGCTCTGCCAACAAATTTCATTGGGTCGTTTTTTCCATAATACCGGAAGATGCAATTATTGAAGGCCACTTTTTCATTGTTGCTGCTAAGCAATGTTTGTCGGCCGATTTTATTCGCATACACAAAATGAAACGTACTGTTGCTGATGCTCATTGGTATTTGTGTGCTGATGCTGCCAATACTTCCCAAGCTCTCTGCAAAAATATTACTGATGTTGGTACTGTACCAACCGGCTTGTGAAATATCAAACAGTCGAATACATTGCCCTGCAATATTCCCGCCATCAAGGGTATAACTGCCTGCCTGTGCTTTCCCGTATTTACCTGCAACGTATAATGTATGAATGCTGCCCCAACTGTAAATACCACGGATCACATTTCCTTTTTCCTGTGCCTGCCCGGTTGCAAAACCAACTTTGGCATTACCGCAACGGATGTTTTCAAACAAAAGAATATCGGCATTTACTGTTTTCCCATTTGGGCTGATTGAATAGTTGATGGTGAAGTTGCCAATGTTCACATCATGTACTTTAATACCCGTTGATCCGCTGCTGTTGCGGCTTCCATCATAATCAATTACAAGCCCTGCATATTGTGGCGTACATTTTCCATTCATATCGTTGTACTGATCAAACGGAATATTGTAATAAACAGAATCAACAGCAGAAGGTGATTTAAATTGTCCGAGTATCGTCAGGTTGTTGATCTCAGTTCCTTTATTAAGTTGTAAGCCTAATGCAAAACCATCTGTTGCGGTGTATTGCAAGGTTGTACCTGTGCCACTATCCCAGAAAGAAGATTCACCATAAATATGAATGGTGCTGCCAACATATTGTTCTTTATATAAACTTGCAACAGTGAGTGATCTGCTGAAAGGATAAACCCCACGTGGAATAAAAAAGTTACGCAGCACAGCACTGTTACTTAATACCGTATTGATCCCTTTTTGCAAAACACCTGCATTGTCTTTTACATAACCTGCACCAAACCATTTTGCACTGAACACATTGGTATAGGTTCCTTCAGGTGTAACAGTAAGAGTGGTGTCGAAGATCCATTGCGTATAGGCTGCATCAATAATGCCGCCTTTGATGGTACCTGTGCCATTGATCTTTCCTTTACTGCGGAATTTAAGGATGGTGCCTTTTGGAATAGCCCAGGTATTGTTGATGGTGGTGTCTTTATTGATGATAATATCCTGCGATTTTAGCGTAGCCGATATTAAAACAAGAAATAAGCTAAGTGATATTGAAATGAAAGAAGTATGCATACAGAACGATCGTTTCATAAAGGATGTTGTAATTGCTGTAAAAGTAAGGAACGGTTTGTTAAAGTTGTTTTGAACAGGAAATTGAACTACAGAGACGCAGTGCAACAGAACTGCAAAGCCTGCAAGCCATCTGTGTTCATCTGTGTCAAGCCATTAGTGATACCGGAATTTTGAAATCAGAATCAAAACGCAAACTGACCTGCATCATTTTCTTTGGGCTGGTCTGTGTTTTAAATTGGATGTAAAATGATGAGGTTATGGCAATTCTTATTTTCTTTATTGCCCATTGGTTTTTGTCTTTGTTTTCACAAACATTTTTCTACCACCGTTATGCTTCGCATGCTGCCTTTACCATGAGTAAGGGATGGGAAAAATTCTTTTACATCTTTTCTTACATTACACAAGGCTCTTCTTACATGAGCCCCAGGGCGTATGCCATTATGCATCGTATGCACCATGCTTATACCGATACGGAAAAAGATCCGCATTCACCCAAATACCAGAAGAATGTAATTGAAATGATGAAGCGCACCAACCGGATTTACATGGGTGTTTATAATGGTACATTTCCTGTAGATGAAAAGTTTATGAAGAACATACCCAACTGGCCTGCTTTTGACAGGTGGGCATTAACTTGGAAGTCTTCCATTTTCTGGAGCCTTGTTTATATTGGTTACTATATTTTATTTGCAACTGCCTGGTGGATGTATCTCTTGATTCCCGTTCATATTTTAATGGGACCCGTGCATGGCACCATTGTTAATTGGTTTGCACATAAATACGGCTACACTAATTTTAAAGTTGGCAATACATCTAAAAACTTATTGCCGTTTGATTTCCTGATGTTGGGTGAATCCTATCACAACAACCATCATAAATATCCTTCCAGTATAGATTTTGGTGGAGTGCGTTGGCACGAAGTTGATCCAGTTTATCTTATCATCAGGGTAATGGAATGGATGCACATCATCAAAATAAAAAACCTTGCATTGAAGCGGATGGAAGCGGAGTTTTAAGTTGTTAATGGCTTCTGCGTACTTCATCTGTGTACTTCCATGTAAACCGTAAGCAATCTTTTCACCACAGTGATGTAGAGAAATACAAAGCGTTCTCCAACACATCTGTGAAAAGCTTTTGTTGACATTCTCTCTAATGTATATAGTCGAAAGCAGATTGTTGTTTGCGTGGCACCAATAGCAGCGTAGAATAACGATAGCTTACCCTGGGGTATATGCAAATGCTGTTTGCAATTATTGCTTGTAATCTTTCATAAAAATTTATTACCCAACTAATTAAAATGGATTTGTAGAGTGTGTTATGTTTTTGTTTTGCACACCCTGCGAACAATTTTATATAGTTATATAATAAGGCAGCACTGGCTGAATCAGTTCTGTCATCATCTCCGGTAATTTTACGTATCAGAATTCCCTTCCTCCTTTTTGTAGAAAATTTAAAACTGATGATTGTCATGATTTTGTCTGTACCCTATCATGTGTATTGGAAAATCATCGGAATAGGTTTGTTATGTGATATTTATTACACATCAGTTATACAATTAAATTCTCAATTATGAAACTTTTACAAAAAAAACTCATTTGGGTTATTTCAACTATAATATTAATGATTGGCTACGTGGCCAGTTGCACAAAAGATAACCAGGTGTTGGATGTTCCTCAAGTCATAAATAGCTCTACTGATCTTGTAGCGGTAAAAGTAACAACTGCTCCAACTATTGATGGTACAATTGATGCTATGTGGGAAAACAGTCCTAAGCTGCAGTTTTTTACGGCAGTACCTGAAGTTACCGGCGATGTTTTCAGAGGATATACAGGAAATATTATTCCTTCAGTAACATTACGTTCTGCATATGATGATGCGAATATTTATTTCGTTGCAGAGTGGGTTGATCCATCCATGTCAATAACCCGTTTACCTTGGTATTTTGACCCGGCTACAAAAACATGGGCACAGGAAAAAGGTGCTCCTACATTCAGCGCAACCGGTACTATAACCAGGAAGGCATTTTATGAAGATAAACTTGCTTTTCTCTGGAATATTAATAATTCAGTTACAGGATGGAACAATGGTACCTGTTATAAATCATGTCATACCGGTTTGCCTGCATCAGATGGTTCAAGCCGTCACTATACAAATTTTGCTTCTGAAAGAATTGATATGTGGCATTGGAAATCTGTAAGAGGAGGAATCAATGGGCCTAACATGTTTGAAGATCAGCATCAGTATAATAACTATCCAAACGGAAGAAAAGGTGACGAAGGAAACGATGTGTATACGAATAATGTGCAAACATTAGGAGGCGTTTCGGTACCAAAATATGTAATTCCAGGCAAGAGTAATTATGGATGGATATTGCAATCTGAAATTGATGGAGGTACTGCTAAAACAGTTACGGCCGTAGATGCAAATGGCGTACTTACTTTGAGTGATGCTACTACTATTGACCCAAATGTTGGTACTGATTATAAAAGAGTGGACGCTGGTGTTGGTGCAAAGGCAATTCCCGGACTTACCATAAATACTTATACAGGCAGCCGGGCAGATATACCCTGCAAGGCAACTTATACAGGCACTGGCTGGATTCTTGAATTCAAAAGAGCATTAAAAACAAGCGATGCTGTTAATGATATAGATTTTTCTTCTTTAGCTGATCAGTATTTTGGATTTGCAATTTTTGAAAATGCACAGATTGCACACTCCATCAGACCAAACCTGGTTTTAAAGTTTAAAAAATAATAAAAGGTAAGTCTGATACTGAAAACCTAAAAAGCAATATCATGTTATACAATAATAAAATAGTTGGGTTTTTGGCTGGTTTTGCTATGCTGTTAATTGCAGGTTGTTATAAAGACACAACCGTTGTTTTAGATGCAGCTGAAGTAACAAAAACAGTGAGTTTCGCAGCAGATGTCGTCCCCATATTTAACAGCAGCTGCAATATGAGTGGCTGCCACAGTACAGGTGGCCAGGCTCCTGATCTGTCAGCATCTAATGCAATTAACTCACTAATACTTGGTAACTATATTGATAAAAGTACACCGGCAAACAGTGTATTGTACCAATGGATGAGTGGTAAACGAAGTTTGCCAATGCCGGTGAGTGGTGTTAATAAAGAATACAATGCAATCATACTTGCATGGATAAAACAAGGGGCCAATAACAATTAAAACAAACTGAAGATGAAAAATTTCAATAAAAAACTGCTACTGTTTCTTACAACACTTTGCATGTTAACGGAAGGCAATCTGTTTGCACAGGATTCAACAGAAGCACCTGTGGTAACAAAACCAAAGCCGGTTAAAAATACGTTCGGAAGTGTATGGCTTACAGATAATCATACTGTAATGGTGCCAATAAAAGGAACATTTGAGTTTGATATTCAACACAGGTTTGGAACAGTTGATAAAGGTACAAAAGATCTGTGGGGCTTGTTTGCTCCATCCAACATAAGGTTGGGGCTAAATTATGCGCCTGTTAAAAATTTATACCTGGGTGCAGGAGTAACAAAAGACAGAATGCAATATGATTTCAATGCGAAATATGCTCTTCTGCAACAAACCCCCGGCAAGATGCCTGTAAGCGTTACTTACTTCACTAACCTTGTAATTGATGGCAGAGATAAAAGCAATTTCAGATATGGGGTACACCGGCTGTCTTATTTTCACCAGTTGATGATTGCAAGAAAAGTAACCAATAAGTTCTCTGTACAGGTTGCTCCAAGTCTTTCATGGTATAATAATGTAGAAGGGTACGTTGACAGTAAAGGAGAAATTCAGCCAACAATGAACAATGCACATTTTGCAATTGCTTTATTGGGAAGATATAAGTTAACAGATAAGTTGAGCATTATTGCCGGTCTCGATCAGCCATTAACCCAACATACTACCAACAACCCGCAGCCGAATATTTCATTTGGACTGGAAGTAACAACCAGTTCACACGCCTTCCAGGTATTTGCAGGTAACTATTACGGCATTGTACCGCAAAGCAATAATATGTTTAATCAAAATGATTACAGAAAAGGTCAGTTCCTGATTGGTTTTAATATTACAAGGTTGTGGAACTTCTAAAACATTAAGAAATGGGTGATCCAAAAAAACAGAATAGCAAATCACGACGCTGGTTTCTTACAGGTGGCTTGTTTGGTGCTGAAAAAAAGGAAATGGTAAAAATGCTTACAGCAGATGGCAAACTTGTAGAAGTAGATAAGAAAGTGCTGGAAGCTGCTGCAAAAAAAAATGCAACAAACAACGACATCAGGGAATGGATGATTAACCCATCCAAAGAAAACAGTTGAGTCATTTCTCAGGAAGCAAATAATTACTTGCAATGAAACAAGAAGAAACAGATCTATCACGGAGAAATTTTATTACAACCACGGCAATTGTTGCAACAGCATCAGTAGCCTGTGGCAGCCTGGCCTGTTCATGTTCATCCAAAAAAGAAACTGCACAGAAAGGCGATAAAGTAAAACTCCTTTCACCCGATGGCAAACTTGTTGAAGTTGATTCATCCTACCTCAACTTCCAGGAACACATGGCAATTGTATCGAAGCTGGAAGCAAGAGAAGGAATTGCAGGAAAGAAATTTGTAATGGTGGTCGATTTATCCCGTTGCAAGAATGCAAGGAAATGCGTTTCTGCCTGCCAGAAATGGCATTACCGTACAGAGGATAAAGAATGGCTGTCGGTAAAGCTGATGAAAGACAGCGACAAGGCCGCACCATATTGGTTTCCGAAGCAGTGCTTTCATTGCGACAATCCTCCTTGTGTAAAAGTTTGCCCTGTTGATGCCACCTATAAACGGCAGGATGGTTTGGTGTTAATAGACAACGACCGCTGCATTGGTTGCAAATTCTGTATGGCAGCATGCCCTTATTCAACACGTGTATTTAATTGGGATGAACCTGAATTGCCAATTGATATTAAAAACTTAGAATATTCGCCGGAAACAGGAATACCCGGTAAAGTTGGTACTGTTGAAAAATGCGACTTCTGTCCAGATAGGGCAAGAGAAGGTCTGCTTCCCCCTTGTGTTGAAGCATGCCCCAATGGTGTATTCTATTTTGGTGATGAAAATGAAGATACAGTTACCAATGGCGATGAAACTCTAAGCTTTACACAATTATTAAAAGACCGTGCTGCTTACCGTTATATGGAAGAGTTGGGAACAAAGCCAAGAGTATATTATCTGCCACCAAAAGACAGGCAGTTTCCGGTAGAAAGAGGATATGAAAATCTTCCTGAAAATATAAAAGACCGCTTCAGGGATATGATGGAATAAAACATGGATGCACAGTAAACACTTTTATCTCATTCAGTAAATAATGTGGCGAATAACAGGAGGCTGTAAGCAATAAAAATTAAACGCATGAAACTGAGTACATACCAACAGGAAATATTTAATCATCAGAAAGCAACCATTGAAAAGTTTGAAAAAAGAACATGGGGCTGGACCATTTTCTTTCTCTTATGGATACTGGTGGGTGGGTATGCTTTATATCTCCAGATTGTTGATGGACATAAAGTAACCGGCATGCGGGATAATGTTGTATGGGGGTTATACATTGCCAACTTTATTTTCTTTATCGGCATCAGTTATGCAGGTGCTGTTATTTCGGGTATACTGCATATTTTAAAAGTAGAGTGGCGAAAACCAATTATACGTATTGCAGAAATGATTACAGTGGTGGCAACCATTATAGGCCCTGTTTTTATTCTGCTTTGCGTTGGCAGGTTAGACAGGCTTCATCACCTGTTTATTTATCCACGCCTTCAATCGCCCATTATATGGGATGTGCTTGCTATAAGTACCTACTTTGCAGGAAGTGTTATATTTCTTTATCTCGCATTAATAAAAGACTTTGCCGTTTACCGGGATGCTAAATTAAATATACCCCGGTGGAAGCAACGGTTATACAGTATGCTTTCGCTCGGCTACAGAGGCACTGCACGTCAAAAGAAACACATCTCTGTATCTATGAACCTTATGGCAATTATGATTATACCTCTTGCCATTATTGTACACTCTGTATTATCCTGGATTTTTGGTATGACCCTGCGCCCGGGCTGGCATAGCACCATCTTTGGGCCTTACTTTGTGTTAGCAGCCATCTTTTCCGGTACAGGCGTTTTAATAGTAGCCATGTGGGTTTACAGGAAAATGTATAAACTTAACAGTTACATAACCGATAAGCATTTTATTTATCTCGGTTATATTATGATGATACTGGGGGCTGCTTATGGATACTTTACGTTTTCTGAATATCTTACCGATTGGTTTGGTTCTGAAAAATGGGACAATGAAGTAATCAGTAAACTGTTTAACCTGCACGAATACGGATGGTGGTTTTTCTTTGCCAATTTCGCAGGTATTGTTTTACCTGTTGCAATTGTTGCAATACCCAAAACAAGAACGCCCAACTTAATAACAATAGCTGCATTTCTGATGGTGATTGCACTTTGGGTAAAACGTTATCTCATTATTGTGCCTACACTGGAATCTCCATTATTACCCATGCAGGATACAAGACCCGAGTTTGTAAACTATTCTGCTACCTGGGTTGAATGGGCTTTAACCTTTGCTGGCATTGCAACATTCTTCCTGCTGTTTACACTCATTTCAAAATTTGTAACGATTATACCCATTTCTGAATTTGCCGAAACAGCAACAGAGGAAAAAACTGAAACAGAAGAAATTGAAATTGTACAACCTGCTTAAACAGAACACAATGAAAAAAGGCATTCAAACAGCCATACTTCAGCACGTTACAGGCAAGTGTTATGCAGGTATGTTACTGCTGCTGGTTTTTCTTTTACCGGTACTTGTGTTTGCCCAAAACGACAGTACAGCAGCACCCGAAGAAAGTTCGCTTATATCTCCGTCCATTAATTTTACAATTACGCAAAAAGCAACGGTTATTACATTAAAGGCCGATGTTACAGCTAAAATAAATGGAAGCTTTACAAAGTTACAGGGCCACAGCATTCAGTTTTTTACGGAAACGGACAGCGGTTTCAGTAAAACAGGAGAGGCCGTTACAAATAGAAACGGTACAGCCGTGTTTGATGTTAAGCCAGGCAATGCAACTGTTTCAGCCGATGGTAAGATGCATTTTAAAGCAAGCTTTGCAGGTAATGAAACATTTGAAACTGCAGAAGAAGAACTGGCTGTAAAAAGAGGCATCATTGAAATAACTCCGGTAAAAGAAGATTCTGTGCTTTCGGTTCAATTAAAATTAGTTGATGTAAGTACCGGTACTGAAGCCGCAATTCCCGAAACAGGTTTGCTTGTGTTGGTGAAACGTATGTTTAAACCACTTAAAATTGGAGAAGGCACGACCGATGAAAGCGGCATGGCTACCATAGAAATACCCGGCAATTTACCAGGAGATGAAACCGGCAAATTAACCCTGTATGGCCGACTTGAAGACAGTGATGAATATGGAAATATTGAAGCAGAAACATCGCAGCAATGGGGTATTCCTGTATCGCACGAAATTGAGAAACAACCAAGGGCCTTGTGGAGTACGCTTCCGCCAATGTGGATGTTGATTACCTTTATTGTACTTATGACAACGGTGTGGGGCCATTATTTCTATATTATTTACGAACTCGTACGGCTAAAAAAAGAGCACGAATAAGTTTAACTTTAAAGCATACAACTTAACAGGCAACATAGTCATCAAACTATTACACACATAAACTTGAAAAAATGAAACAGACTGTATTGTTATTTACTCTTATTTGCACAGCAGTTTTCTTTACGGCGTTTATTTCTTACCAGCCAAAGCCGTGGGTGGTTCCTGACAAATATCTGAAAATGACCAACCCTGTAAATTCAGATGCAGCTTCGCTTGCAACCGGTAAAGAATTGTATGTACAGCATTGCCAATCGTGCCATGGTAAAAAAGGAAAAGGTGACGGCACTAAGGCTGCACAGCTCGATACTGAGTGCGGCGATTTTACAACTGCTGAATTTAAAAAACAGTATGAAGAGCTGCGTAAGAATGCAAAACCACAGGAACCCGTTTTAAAACCTTTGCGAAATATTCCGGAAATTCAGAAAGAGGAAATAGCTAAAACAGAGAAAGGAATTAAAGACACAGAAAAGACTTTAAAAGAGGTAAACGCAGATATGGCTAAAGGGATACAACCGGTATTGGATATGCT
>JAKFDY010000219.1:0-8215 GCA_036675885.1 Lacibacter sp.
CGCAATGTTTGATGGTTCCTGTTTCACTGCAGGAAAGAGTATCGTCTTCTGATGTGGTGATTAGCGGTATTGTTACAGAAAAAGAATGTTTTATTGATTCAACCAGCATGCAGGTGTACACGGTAAACAAAATCAGTGTAAATGCATGGCTTAAAAACCAACGTGCATTACCAACGGTTTATGTTATTACAGAAGGTGGTGTTTATGAAAACCGTTCAACAGTTGTTTATCCTTCGCTTCAACTGCAGCAAAACACACACTATGTCTTGTTCCTGCAAACAGCTTCAACCAAAAAGCAAAGCAAACAATTACTGAAGAAAAATCCGAACGCTTTTCAAACCATTCCTTATGCTGGTGCACAGGGTGCTATTATTAAGCAACAGAATTTGTTTATTGATGCTGTGCAAAACCAAAAGATGACGGAAACAGAATTACTCAACCGCATTAAGCAGGTAAGTAGAGTAGATGCATTAACTCCCGAAGGGAAAAAATATACTGCTGTTGTTGCGAATCCTGTTGCTAACAGAACAATGGCCATTACTTCGTTTTCACCGGGCACATCAAGAGCAGGGACTGTTGTTGCAGGAGATCAGATCACTATCAATGGAAATGGATTTGGTGCAAGCCCCGGTACTGTTTATTTCACAAATGCAGATGATGGTGGTGCTACATTCATTACATCATCACTCTCAAGCGATATTATCAGCTGGAGCGACAACAGCATTACTGTTAAAGTGCCTTCATCGGCCGGCACAGGTCCTATCAACATCGACGGCACCACAACTTCTTCGTCAAGTTTAAATGTGCAATACAGCCATACCAGTGTTATTAGTAATTTTTCTGGCTTTGCTTCGCCTGCACGTCAACGTTATTATCTTCGCAATCTTGATGGTATTGGCGGATATACTTTTCAGTTCAATACAGATTTTGCATCCAATACAGCAGCTGTTGCTGCTTTTAACCGTGCATTGGTAAGCTGGCGTTGTGCTACCGGTGTTGGCTTTCGTGCCAGCGGTACAACTTCAGTTGCAACTTCTGCCAATGATGGCGTAAATGCGGTTTACTTCAACGCATCACTTCCTTCGGGAACACTTGCTGTGTGCACCAGTAACTTTTTGGAAGCGGCAACAGGTTCCTGTGATCAAACCAATACGGTTTTTTGGTTGTCCGATATGGATATTCAATTCAGAGATATTCCTCTTGCAGGTTTTAACTGGGAATTCGGTCCGGCCTCTCCTTCTGGTTCCGAATTTGATTTTGAATCAGTGGCATTGCATGAACTTGGTCATGCGCACGGATTAGGCCATGTAATTGCGCCTGGCAACGTCATGCATTATGCGTTTGCAAACGGAATCGTTTCAAGAACATTAGCAAGTGATGATATTGCCGGTGGAGACGATAAACTTTCTTATTCAGCTATGTCTAGCTGTTTTAATCCTGCCGGCTCGGGCACAGAAATGCAAATTGTTGCTGCCGGTAGTTGTGTAACATTACCTATCACACTTGGTGAATTAAAAGCCAAACGCATGACTAACGGTTTGATTCAATTGGATTGGAACACGATCCAGGAATTAAATAACGATGGCTTTATTGTTGAGCGTGGCGAAACATCACAACGCTTTCAACGCATTGGTTTTGTAAAAGGCAAAGAGTTTTCACTTGAACCGCAGAATTACAGTTTCCCCGATAACAATGCCGGTCCTTATGGATGGTACTACCGTTTAATTCAAAAAGATCTCGATAATCACCTGGTAAGTTCATCCATCATATTTGTAAAGGGTGAAGAAAGCAAACAATGGAAAGTATGGAGCAGTGAAGATGGTAACAGTCTTTCATTATACAACAAAGAATCACAAAACAGGAAAGTGCAGTTTTTATTGTTTGATGCTATGGGGCAGCTCATCTTCAACACTGCTGTAACCAACGGTAAAGCACAATTCTCTTTCTCGCATTTGCGCAGAGGTTATTACAGCTATCGTGTTGTAGATGCAGAGCAAACAATTTCAGGAAAGTTGGTACTCGGTCATTGATCGATCAAAAATTAAACAATCATACCTGAAAGAGCAGCATTCACTGCTCTTTCTTATTTTTGCGCTTCATGGCAAACAATAAACCCACGCTCTATACCTGTCTCTCCCCGGCGTTATTACATTTATACGATCTGCGAAACGCAGTGGTAGTAATCATTGATGTATTTCGTGCAACATCAACCATTGCATCTGCATTACACAATGGTGCACAATGTGTAATTCCTGTTGATGAAGTAGCAAAAGCAATTGCGCTCAGCAAAAACATTAATGGTATTGCTGCCGGTGAGCGTGATGGACAAATTGCTGAAGGTTTACAACATGGCAATTCACCGCTTGAATATGGCCGTGATTTTATTGAGAACAGGACATTGGTGCTTACCACAACAAATGGAACACGCTTATTACAAATGGCGTTGGATAATGATGCAGATACCATCATCACCGGTTCGTTCCCCAACCTGAGTGCGGTTTGTGATTTCCTCATCAAACAAAACAAGAATGTAGTACTTGGTTGTGCCGGTTGGAAAGACCGTTACAATTTAGAAGATACGTTGTTTGCCGGCGCTGTTATCAGCCGCATCAAAGAAAACTTTACCATTCATTGCGATAGCTCACTCACCGCAGAATTACAATACCAGCAGGTAAAAGACGATCTGCATGGTTTTGCACCAAAGCTTACACACTATCATCGTCTTGTTGATCGTTTTGGTTTGATCGAAGACATCCGCTTTTGTATGACTCCGGATGTAGCAAATGTGTTGCCTTTGTATAAAGAAGGAATGTTGTTGAGGGGATAAGGAATTAATTGCCAATGGGCAATAATCAATAGGCAAATCTATCTGCGTTTATTTGTGTAGATCTGTGGCTTCGCTTATTCTTCATTTATGCAGATTCGTGTAATTCGTGGCTCTCTCTTTTCGCAAAAAACAAAACCTGTAAAGATAAGAACCTTTTCCTGTTCAGCAATCACATCATAGCTGTTGATATTTCTTTCCTTTTTTAACAGGAAATGTGCTGTTAAAGCCTTTACTTTTGCAGATTACCCTTTTTTGAACGGACCCTGTTTTCATTCCGTTTATAGAGGTTAATGCGGTCGCTATTTTGAACAAGAAAAAACTCAAATCGTTTGGCATTACCACACCTGTTGAAGTTTGCTTATAATCACGGTACCGAAGAAGTGATCCGTAGAGGGAAAAAAATTCATGCTATCGGTTTTGCTGAACTGGTAGAACATGATGAACTCATGGGTACAGTTGTATTTCGTGTGCGTGACGACTCTTACTCAACTTTTTACAAAGTATATATTCAGAAGTACAAAGATGCCAACGCAATGAATGTGCGTTGCAGTTGTCCGTACAATCTCGGCGATATCTGCCGGCACGAAGTCGCTTCTTTATTTCAATTGCAGGACCTCATCGATAAAAATATTCTTGGTCTCAAAGATCTGCAATACGATCAACGCCACACGGTGGTGAAGATGAAAAATATTGAACTCAAAACTATCCGCACACTTACCGCTGCTGCTGCATTGGATGATGCAGAGGTTTTTTTACGCAGCAACAAAGCATCTATTCTTTCAGCAAAAGATGAATGTGTAAGAGCCGAGTTGCAAATGAATGGTGATACCTGGCCGGTAACCATTCAGAAAAACGACGAACGCAATTTCGATACTTCCTGCACATGTGCAGAAAATGCACATGCCATTTGCGAACACAAAGCCATTGTGTTTGTGCAATTGCTCAACTCACACGGGCCCATGTATTTCGACAGCATCCGCAATATGGATAAAGAAAAAGGAAAGCTGTTGGGCATTTATGGTTATTCACTCAACGATAACTGGCAGGAAAAATTTGAATTCATTTATAAAGATGGAAAACCATTTCTCCGTGTGCTTGATCCCGGAGTAAAACGTGTTGAACCATCAACGTTAAAAAAACCGGAACCTGTTACAGCTATAGCAGTGAGCAATGACACGGAAACAGAAGTTGAAATTGTAGAAGAGGTAAAGCAATCTGTACGGCTGGGTGTGGTGTTAAATAACAATACCAAACAGTTTCCATATTTCAGTATTGAAGTAGTGAAAGGCGAAGTGGATGATGATGGAACCGAATTTACCGGTACGGTTGAAAAACTAGACGTCAGTAAGTTTATTGAAACAGAAGATCTTTCAGAAAACGATAAACTGTTATTACAATTGCTGCGTCGTTTGCAACCCGCAGAGATCAGCAAGTTTGTAAACCGCAACTCACCTTTCTCCGGTATTTGGGAAAATATTATTCATCATGAAGAAGATGATCTTCCCGAAGACACCAAAACATTAATGCTGGAATATTTATTACCACGCATCCAGAAATTATTTGCAGAAACAAATTCGCCGGTATTGCTTCTGCCGAAAGGAAAAGAATTCAAAACAAAAAATCTCGTAAACATCTCCACAACAGGAACTTTCCTGAAACCGTTCTTTGAACTCAAACAGCAGAAGAATAAATGGGAGTGGAGCTGCAAAGTGAAGATCAACAGCGTGGCAATGGATGTGCACGAGAATGACTGGAACAGTCCGCTCATCTTCTTATTCAATAACGAAGCACGTACCTGGGAAAAACAGGAAGATGCGCAACTGGTGATCGATTTTGCATCAAACAAAAACAGGCTCATCAGCAATGCTGACTTATCTGTGTTCCTTGAAAAAGAAGCATTGAAAATTGCCCGTGATTATCATGTTGATTTCGACCAGGCATTGATCAAAGAAGTAAAATCGGGCGAGCCTGATATTACACTGCAGTTACAGGAGCGTGGTGATTATTTAGTGATGGTGCCAACCTTCAGTTACAAAGGATATAAAGTCCGGCCTAATGATAAAGAAGAAATTATTCTTCCCGGTGAAGACGGATTGATCATCGTAAGCCGCAACCGTGAAAAAGAAAATGAGTTTATTGAGAAGGTAGAGAAACTGCATTCGCAATTCATTAAACCCGAAGGTGGTGCACAACTGGCGTTGAAAGGCGCCGAAGTATTAAAGAACAACTGGTTCTTTTTATTTGTGGATGCCATGAAGGAAATGAAAGTACCGGTTGAAGGTTGGGAAGTACTCAAGAATTTCCGTTTCAATACAGCAAAACCAAAAACAGAAATTTATATCAGCAATGGTGTTGATTGGTTTGATGCAAAAGTGAAAGTGGTGTTTGGCGATCAGAGTGTGAGTATTGCTGAAGTAAAGAAAGCATTGGCCAACAAGCAATCACTTGTGCAACTGCAGGATGGAACGCTGGGTGTGTTACCCGAAGAATGGATCAAGCGTTATTCCATGCTTTTCCGTGTGGGTGAAAACAAACAGGATCAACTTCGTTTATCAAAATATCATATCAGTGTTATTGATGAACTGTATGAAAACAGGAACGAAGAAGAGTTGATGATTCAACTCGAAGAAAAGTATGAACGCCTGCGTGAATTCAAACACATCAAGAAAGTTGATCCGCCTGCGCATCTTCAACCCATTCTTCGTCCTTACCAGGAAAGTGGATTTCACTGGCTCAACTTTTTAAGTGAAGTTGGTTGGGGTGGAATATTGGCCGATGATATGGGTTTGGGTAAAACCATCCAGGCACTTTCGTTTTTGCAACACATGCACACGAAGAATGGAAAACTGAAAGCATTGGTTGCTTGTCCTACCACATTGATGTATAACTGGGAAAACGAGATCAAGAAATTTACACCAACACTTACTTATCATATTCATCATGGAGCACAACGCAACCGTGATAAAGCATTCTTTGATCAGTTCAATGTTGTGATCACTACTTACGGCACACTCCGCAGCGATATTAAATTATTAAGTGAGCAGGCGTTCGATTGTGTGGTGTTGGATGAAAGCCAGGCTATCAAAAACCCAAACAGCAAAGTAGCAAAAGCAGCTTGCCTTCTCAAGAGCAAACATCGTTTGTGTATGAGTGGTACGCCGTTGCAGAACAATACATTTGATGTATATGCACAAATGAACTTTCTTAACCCTGGCATGCTGGGTACGGTTGAACATTTCCGTAATGATTTTGCAACACCTATTGATAAATTTGGTGAGAAAGAACAGAAAGATCATTTACGCAAACTGTTGTTTCCGTTTATTCTCCGCCGCACAAAAGAACAGGTAGCAAAAGATCTTCCGGAAAAAACAGAAAGCATTTTGTATTGCGAAATGGAAACCGATCAACGGAAAATTTATGATGCGTATCGTAACGAATACCGTTCAAAAATTTTAGGCACTATTGAAGATGTGGGTATTGGTCAATCGCAATTAACCATTCTGCAAGGGTTAATGAAGCTACGCCAGATTTGTGATTCACCGTTTATCTTAAATGAAGCAGAGAAGTTACCGAACCATTCCATTAAGCTTGATGAGTTGGTACGTGAGCTCGAAGAGAACATGGGTAACCACAAAGCATTGGTGTTCTCTCAGTTCCTTGGTATGCTGGCGCTGATCAAAGAAAAACTGGAAGAGCTGAATATTCCGTTTGTGTATTTTGATGGTAGTACTTCTGCTGCTGATCGTGAAAAAGCAGTGCAGGATTTCCAGAACAACGAAGAAACAAGAGTATTCCTTATTTCATTGAAAGCCGGTGGTGTGGGTCTTAACTTAACTGCTGCCGACTATGTGTACATTGTTGATCCGTGGTGGAACCCGGCTGTTGAACAGCAAGCCATCGATCGTACGCATCGTATCGGGCAAACTAATAACATCTTTGCCTATCGCATGATTTGTAAGGACACGATTGAAGATAAAATTTTACAACTGCAGGAACGCAAACGTTCACTTGCACGTGATCTGATTGCTGATGATAATGGATTTGTGAAGAGCCTGAGCAGGGAAGATGTGGAATATCTGTTTAGTTAATGTTTGTCGCTAAGGCACAAAGGCCTGAAGATAAAAAAGGAAGCACGGCCGTGCTTCCTTTTTTATTTAGTGCATGTTGTCATTGGTTTTATTGGTTGCTGTCATCACCAACCATATGTTATAGTTTTAATTTCTTTGGGGTGGACACCAGCCGATAAGAAAGATGTGGTAAGAGTTATTGCAATAAAATTTCTGCGAACGGGCAGGACTTCATCACTCTGTTGTCTTTTGTCCACAATACGGACAAAAAGCAAAGAGTTTCTCAAGTTGACTGAAGCACTTGGGGCAAGTAATTACTTTTTCAACAACTGATTTTATCGGAATACTTGTCTTAACTGTAAATATGTCTGGAATCTCTTTTAAAAAGCTTGATTCATTACCCTTTTCAGTTATTAGAAACAGCTTGTCTTTGGCTCTTGTGATTGCAACATAAAACAGTCGCCTTTCTTCTTCCATGAGCAAGTCATGGTTTGCTTTTTTTATAACTTGAAAAATTCTGTCTTCTAACCAAATGTCTGGAAAACCGCCATTGCCTTCTGTCAAACCGATAATGAAAACAACATTTGCTTCAAGTCCTTTTGCGGCATGAATTGTTTTTGACTGAACTTTTACATTTTCATTTTTAAAACGAAAGAAATATGGTGTGTACATTTTACTTCTACGGTAGAGAAATAAAATATCGTCATTAGTCAATCCATCCTGTAATAACTCTTGTACTTTGTCAAAGCAAAATTGAATGTTCTCCTCTTCGCTGTTTCCAGAATACACAACTATTTTGTGTTCTGATTGCTTTGAAGAATGTATTTCCTTTTCAACTTTGAATTTGTTATTCTTTATTACTTCGTTGCTTGCCCCAACAATGTTTTGTGTGCTACGATAATTCAAATTTAGTTTTACAACTTTTGAATTTTGAAAGTGCTTTTCAAAGTCAACAATGTAACTCACATTAGAACCCCTGAACCCATAAATGCTTTGCCAATCATCACCAACACAAAACAATTGTGTCTGGTCAGTAAGTAAAAGTTTGATTAACTCAACTTGTAAATTATTTACGTCCTGAAACTCGTCAACTAAAATGTATTGGTATTTGCTTTTGTATTTGTTTGCGATGTCCTCGTGATTTTGAAAAAGAGATGTGCTTCGTGAAATAAGGTCGTTGAAGTCAAGAAAAGATTTGTAGAAATGGGCTTTAAAGTACCCCGACTAAATAATTGATTCGCAAATAGGCTGCAAAGTGAGGCTGTAATCTTTGTGCAATAAAATCTAAGATTATGTTCACAGGTTACAACTTATCGGAGTT
>JAKFDY010000220.1:0-1573 GCA_036675885.1 Lacibacter sp.
ATTCCAAACTTTTTCAACAGGTGTGTTGAGTTGTTTTGTTAAGCGAATGGAACGATCAGGTGTATTATTTACTACGGGCATTCTTTTTTGCTTTTGGTTGCTGAATCTTTTCCAGGTAAGTTTCTAATGCATCCAGTTTTTGTTCCCAGAATTGTTTGTACTGTTCGATCCATGCTGATACTTCATTGAGTGCATCAAGCCTGGCTTCACAATAACGTTCACGGCCTTTTTGCTTAATAATGATAAGACCACATTCGGTCAATATTTTCACATGCTGCGAAATAGCCGGTCTGCTTACATTGAAATTTTCAGCAAGAGCATTCAGGTTCTGCGGTTTCTTCACCACCAAACCAATAATCTCTCTGCGGGTTGGGTCGGCAATTGCCTGGAACACATCTCTTCTTGCTTCGTATGCCATATTAATGCGTAAGTATTTACTTACACAAATGTATATGTAAGTATTTGCTTACGCAAGTTTTTGGAGGATTTTTTTTGGATAGGTATGCCATACCTATATCTAATGATGTTGTTTATCGGGCTGCATAAGGTATGCCATACCTTGGCTGTCCTTGCTATAGATGAACTATTTTTGCCCAATGCGTTTGTTACTCACCACCCTTAATGCAAAATATATTCATCTTAACCTGGCGATCCGGATTTTGTATGAGTTGAACAAGTACCACGAAGGTTTAGCGTGGAAGGAATTTACCATTCGCATGAATGTAGATGAGATGGCGAAGGAATGTGCGGAGTATGAAGTGGTGGCATTTAGTTGTTATATCTGGAATATTACACAAACGCTGAAAGTAGCTGAGCGCATTAAAGCCATTAACCCTAACTGCAAAATTTTATTGGGTGGACCGGAAGTGAGTTATGAATGGGAAGAGATCATTGCGCATGATTGCATTGATTATATTATTTGTGGTGAAGGTGAAATTCCGTTCCATGAGTTTTTAACACATTACCCGAATGTAGAAGCTGTTCCTAATCTTGTTTATAAAGTTGATGGTGAAGTTCGTTATGAAGAAAAATCTGTGACGTATGATGTAAGCAATTTCATTGGTGTGAATCCGTACATCAACGATCCGGTTGAAGACTTGTACAACAAAGTGTGTTATATTGAAACAAGTCGTGGCTGCCCGTATAAATGTGGTTTCTGTTTGGCGAGTCTCGATAACAATGTGCGTTATCTGCCGATGGCTGATATTAAAAGCAACCTCCTTTATTTAATGATGCATGGCCGTGTGATCAAGTTTCTCGACCGTACGTTTAACATGAAGCGTGATTTTACATTGGATGTGTTTCAGTTTATTCTTGACAATCATAAGCCGGGAAATGTGTTCCAGTTTGA
The DNA here is from genome assembly GCA_036675885.1 of Lacibacter sp. Classification (GTDB taxonomy): domain Bacteria; phylum Bacteroidota; class Bacteroidia; order Chitinophagales; family Chitinophagaceae; genus Lacibacter. Next base: position 1,352 of record JAKFDY010000220.1, read on the forward strand.
GATCACTGCTGATATTCTGCATGCCGATATTATTAAGTTCATCAACGAGAAAGTGCCGAAAGGATTGTTCCGTTTTGAAATTGGTATTCAAACGGTAAATCAAAAAGCAAATCTTGAAGTAAGCCGCAAACAGAATTTCGAAAAAACAAAAGGTATCATCAAACAAGTGCAGGATGTGGTGGATCTGCATCTCGATCTCATTGTTGGGTTACCACTCGATTA
>JAKFDY010000221.1:0-4061 GCA_036675885.1 Lacibacter sp.
TTATTTTCAAAAGGAACAAAAAATATCGGTTACATTTCGATCCCTGATTTTTATTTTGATTGGGAGAATACAAATACCGGCATTAATGGTTGTGCCAATGATGTAGCGAAAGAGATCATCAAACTTAAAAAGGAAAATATTGAAGGTCTTATTATTGATATACGTTTTAATGGTGGAGGTTCTTTGCAGGAAGCGGTTGATCTCGCAGGAATTTTTATTGATGGCGGTCCGGTGGCACAATTAAAAACAAAAGAACCCAAACCATACACATTAAAAGATGTAAACAGTGGACGCATTTTCGATGGACCATTGTTGGTAATGGTGAATGGATACAGTGCCTCAGCTTCCGAAACCTTTTCGGCAACCATGCAGGATTATAACCGTGCAGTTATTGCGGGCACCACTACGTATGGGAAATCAACCGGGCAGATCATTTTTCCACTTGACACCACTGTTACCATTGAAACATTCAGTAAAGTAAAAGCAGAAACCTATCTTAAAATAACGACGTCTGCTTTATACAGGCTTACCGGAGCAACTGCGCAACAACAAGGTGTGCAACCCGATGTTGTGTTACCTGATCTGCTGCAATCGATTGGTGAAAGAGAAAAAGATAAAACAACTTCGTTCAAGCTTACATCCATTGAACCTAATAAATATTACAAGCCACTGGCAACAGCAGGAAAAGAAAAGCTGACACAATTTGCTCTTTCAACAACTGATACATCAACCTACTTTAAAAAAGTAAAAGAATATGTATTGTGGTATAAATCAATTGAACAGCTGAAAGAAGTATCGTTGAAGCTGGATGATCTGCTGTTAATGAAAAAGAAACAGCAGGAGTATATTCTTTTCTTTGAAGAGTATCAGCCGACTTCTGTTTTTACTGTCGATAATCATCAATTAAGGAAGCAACGGCTGAAAGCAAGTGAGTGGCTTACAGAATCAGATGAGGAAACAAAGGAACATATTTCTACAGATCCGTATATCCAGATCTGTTATCGCCTTGTAATGCAAATGACAACAAAATAAATCTTCATTATAAAAATAGCACATGAAAACAAAGCAACTGGCACTTTTCTTTTTTATTCAACTGTTTTGTATTGTAAGCGTAACTGCACAAGACAGTCCTGTTGAATACATGAATATGATCGAAAAAGCAGAGGAAGAAGCTAACCAAAAATACCTGGCTTATGTAAGCACAGCAGCGCATAGTGGCAGGGTGAAGAAGATTGAGCGGATGCGTCAGCAGGCACTGGATGGTATTGTGAATAGCCGCAATAAAGTAATTGGCTTGCCGATCTATAAAGGCGATAAAGCACTTTGGCAAAGCAGTATCGATTATCTCAAACTGTTGTACCTGGTGTTCAGTGAAGACTATGCAAAAATTGTGAACATGGAAGATATTGCTGAGCAATCGTTCAACGAAATGCAGGCCTATCTCTTATTGCAGGAAAAAACATCGGAAAAACTGAACGAAGCCAATTTGAAACGCAGACAAGCAACAAAAGACTTTGCTGCAAGAAATAATGTACAGTTGGTTGAAGGAGGGGCAAGTGAATTTGCAGACAAAATGAGTAAGGCGGGTGATGTAGTTGAGTACCGTAATATCATTTACCTGTTATTCTTTAAATGTAACTGGCAGTGGAATGAAATGAACAAAGCCATCAAAACAAATAAAGTAACTGACATTGAGCAGGCACGTAATGCAGTAATCACTTATGCAAAAGAAGGACTTGCTGTATTAGATACAATGAAAAACTTTTCAGGCGACCCTTCTCTTGCCAATGCCTGCAAATATGCACTCAACCAATTTAAACGCATGAGCGAAAATGATGTGCCAAAAATGACCGATTTTATTTTAAAGAACGAGAACTTTGAGAAAGTAAAAAAATCATTCGACAGTAAGCCGCAGAAAGATAAAACACAACAGGATATTGATGCGTATAACAAAGCGGTGAACGACTTAAATGCAGGTGTAAATACATTTAACAGCACAGGGAAATTTATCGGCGATACTCAATCAAACATCATTAATACTTACAATAAAGCAGATAAGGATTTTGCAGACAGGCATACTCCTTATTTCAAAAAATAGGAATGTGTAACCCCGGGAAAAATATATTGGTCATTATTGGTTTTTCTTTTTTATCAGTTTCAGCCTGTAAAAGAAAAGCAGCTGAACAAATAAGCAAGCAGGAAAAACCAATTGTTCTTTTACAACCTCTGGCCTTTGATGATTCTTCATCACTTGCTTTTCTGAAAGATTCCATTGAACAGTTTTACCCGGTAACAGTTGTTGTTTTACCTCTCAAACAATTCCCCGATCATATTTACTATAAGCCCCGTAAACGTTACCGTGCCGATCGTATAATTCACTGGCTTCGCCTGAACATGACTGATGGGGCAAGAACAATTGTTGGCGTTACAGCAAAAGATATTTCTGTAACCAAAGGAGAAATCTATGATTATGGTGTGATGGGGTTAGGATATAGACCGGGACACGCCTGTGTAGTTTCATCATTCAGACCATCAAAAACTGCCAAATCGAAAAGACACCTGCAACAACGGTTATTCAAATTAGCGGTACATGAAATGGGCCACAATTTTGGTTTACCACATTGCCCCAATGAAACCTGTATTATGGTTGATGCAGAAGGGCAAATGAAACTGGATAGAGAGAAAGAGTTGTGTATTAGTTGTAAACAGAGACTTCAAATCAATTAAAAAGCCTCCCGATTTATCGGGAGGCTTTTGCTATCATCAATTATGACCTTCTAATTCGGGCTGATGATTTTACCAGTTACAATATGCTTACCAATGCGAACTCTATAGAAGAGTATAGCGTGGTTCATATTACTGTACTTCACTGTATTTCCTTTACCCATTACAACATTTGCTTTTCGTTCGCTTAATTTCTGTCCATTTACAGTAAACATTTCAATTGTCGCCACACCTTCTTCCGGCGATTCAATACTTAATGTAAAGTTGCCGTTGTGAGGATTAGGATAAGTAAAGGCTTTGAGTATATCTACCGTTGGTGCCGTCTCAACAGTAATTCTGCTTTGAGTAGTATTCGCTGTTATTTCAATTGGTTCGAGTGCACTTACTGTTAAATTGTAACACTCGAATGAAAGATTAGCAGTTGTAATACTCACAAAATATGTGGTGCCTGCTGTAAGCTGGTAATGTTTCTCGCCAGTATTGACAAGGCTTAGTGGAACAATGGCAGCTGTGTTGTTACCGGATGCATATACATTAAACGTGTAGACAGTGTTCGGATGCATGATTTTAACGCTATACAAACCTGATGTACTTCCCGGTGCTGTAAATCTGAACCAATCGGCTGCATCATTTGCAACAGCAAGTCGTGCATTTACAGAAGTTCCGACTGCAATTGTTTTTGCCTGGTTTTTACTGTTATTTCCTTCGTATTCATCACTACCGTTATCTGTTATTGTTACAAGCTTACTTGTCGTACATCCATTAGCATCAGTAACTGTTACGGTATAATCACCCGCATATAATCCGCCTATACTATTTCCGATAATGGTACTACCATTCACACTGTAAGTATAAGGCGAAGTACCACCGCTACCGGTTGCTGTGATTGTACCAAGACTGTTACAACCTGATGCATTTGTTTTGGCCGTTGTTAGAGCCAGTGCAGATGCCGGTTGTGTAATGGTAAACGATTTGTTCATGAAGCAACCGCTTCCATTATCTGTAACACGTACACCATAGTTACCAGGTACAAGATTGCTGATTGTTGTTGCGGTTGCACCTGTGTTCCATAAGTAACTGAAACCGGAGCTGCTGTTAGTTCCCCCACTTGCATTTACAGTAATTGAACCATTGGCTGCACCACGACAGGTTACATTATTTACAGTTTCATTTACAAGTATTGCAGAGTTTGTTGGAACTGATACCACTACACTGTAAGTACAATTATTTTTATCTGTAACGATGACGGTATAAGAACCTGCAGCAAGACCGGTAATATCTTCTGTGGTTGCACCATTGCTCCAGGCATAAGTATAAGGCGTGGTGCCACCATTCAC
>JAKFDY010000222.1:0-5304 GCA_036675885.1 Lacibacter sp.
TTAGAATGGCTTGTTTCGCTTGACATAGTTAAGCCGACACTTTCAGATTGTGTTCTTAGCTCAAATAATGGTTATGCAATTTCAGACGGAGCAAAACTTACAACGGAAGAACCAGAATTTTTACCATTTGAATTGGGGACAAATGGACTTGAAATCATTACTAACCGACAAGTTTTTGATACGGGACAAAATGGAATAGAGGAACTGATTTGTCCACATTGTAGACAAGACATTGCAAACGAAGATTGGGAGTTTTTAAGCGAGTGGGGAGACAATCACAGCAATAATTTGACTTGCCCTTTATGCAACGTTCGGACAGACATACATCAATTTAACTTTATACCCGAATGGGGCTTTAGTGATTTAGGTTTTACGTTTTGGAATTGGTCATGTTTCACAGAAAGTTTCATCAACGACTTCAAGCAAAAATTAGGGTGTGACGTAAATGTAGTCTATAGTCACATTTAGCCAAAGCCTGTACCAAATTTGGCTACACACAACATTGGTATTGCCAATAGTGGGGCTGGACATTAGAACAATCAGCAGAGGTAATTCTGCTGTACTGCAGTTCAGGACTCGACGAATAAAGCCAAGCTTTAATTCTTAATATTTAACTTTATCAAAAAGCCAAGCAGCCTTTCCGGGCGGACGAATATAAAATTCCCCACCATCGGCAATACCTGTCCGTTGTGTGCAACCTTAACCCGCCACCGGCCAATTTCAACTTCAAGACATTCCAAAAAACTACTCAAAACATGTTGGATTATTATTTAGAAGATAATTATATTTGTGTCTAAGATAATTAGACGATGAACAAAAAACAAAAAGACAGCATAGTTAACAGGTTCAGAACTGCAAGCCGGCAGTATTCCGACGCTTCTGTTTTTATGCACGAAGCCATTGCACGAAAAGCAGGTTTGTCGGGCGCAGATCATAAGTATTTAGGGCTTATACTTCAACACAAAGAACTCACCGCAGGCGACATTTCTAAACTTACAGGACTCACAACAGGTGCAGTTACGGGCTTAATAGACCGTTTGGAAAAGAAAAAGCTGTTAAAAAGACAGCTTACCAAAGACGACAGACGGAAAGTGATAATCATTCCCAATCCGGAGAACAGTATGAAACTTCTGCAACCCATTTTCAGCGAACTGCAACAAAAAACGAATAACCTCATTGCCTCGTTTACCGAAAAAGAAATTGAAATTATTGAACGGTATTTTTTAGAAGCAACCGCTATAATGAAGGAAACGACCGGCAATTTAAACAACAAATAAAATGAACAAAATGGAAAATATAACAGCATCCTACCTGTCAAGAGCCGAAATGTGGCTTTGTATTACAACACTCATTTATTTTTTAATGAACGGAGCACAGATTTTCGAAACCCTTGTATTCGTTCCAAAGTGGACAACTTCACCGCCCCACAACTTCAAACTTTTATCAGATGGACAAGGAGCAGGTTTGAAATCTTTTTGGATTATCTTCCATTCATTACACGAAATCACTTTTATTCTTGCGATTGTTTTTTGTTGGAAAATTGACCCTGTAAGAAATTGGTTGTTGATTTTATTTGCCGTGCATTTTGCAGTGAGGGTTTGGACACTTTCCTATTTTGCACCCAACATCATAGATTTTCAAAAAGTAGCAGAAACGCCATCGTTGGCAAAAGACCTGGTTAACCGAACATCGCTCTGGCAAACACTTAACTATGTAAGAGTAGCAATTTTCATAGCTGTTTCAATCGGGTTTGTTCCTTTGTGCATTAAGTTATTTAACCTGCGACATTAATGACCGGCAAAAAAGGCTGCACATAACAGCGGTTTCCAGAATCTGCGGCTGGTCGAACGGATCAGCTCGCCTTCGTAAATTACTTCGGCTCCTCCCTTGGGGTCATTTCATTAAGTTGAGAATTTTTACATGAAATTTCTAAGAAAGCGGAAAAGGGTATATTGTTTGATGTTGTATATATTAAAAAACAAATGAAAGTTTCCTATTTACTGGCAGCAGCAATGTTTTTGTTTGCAGCCTGCGCCGATGCACCGGAATCTGATAAAGCTGCAACAACGGAGGCGCAGGAAGTAAATACAACTAAGGGTACAAGTTTTAAGGTAGATACAACAGCAAGCAAAGTTGAATGGGTAGCTACAAAAGTTACGGCCTATCACACGGGCACACTAAATGTAAAGAGTGGAGAATTGATAGTACAGGATGGCAATGTTACAGGAGGCAACTTTGTACTCGATATGACCAGCATTGTTGTTTCGGGGCCTCCGGGTTCTGATGCAAAAGCCAACGCAAAATTATTGGCTCATTTAAAATCACCTGATTTTTTTGATGTTGCAGCAAATCCTGAAGCCACTTTTACCATTACATCGGTAACGCCTTTTTCAGGCACTGCGAAAGACAGTGCTGACCCCCGACAGGAAAGCATCAGCAAATACAAAGTAACTAATCCCACACATACAGTTAGCGGCAACCTTACTATAAAAGCCGTTACAAAAAATATTACGTTTCCGGCGCAGCTAACTATATCAGGCAGTTCAGCCAATGCCATTGCAAAATTCAACATAAACCGTCAGGATTGGGATATAACGTATCCTGGTAAACCGGATGATCTCATACGCAACGAAGTGCATTTGGGCATAGCTTTAAAAGCTACCAATTAGTATTTTTTAGTAGTATAAAAACTGCTGCTATCAAATCCTGGTAGCATCAGTTTTTTTTTGAGCATGGGCGAAACTATAACTTACAACAGGTACCAAAGCTGCCGGCTGAATTATTTTGCCCTTGTTGGTATTGCATATCGCAAAACACTTGTACGAATGATCAGATTAAGTCACAGCTCGCCGTTGCTTGTCTTATCACCAGTAACACATTTACATCAGTCAAAGCCAACATGTAAGGCCTGGCAGGCACACAACCCCACCGTTAAAACACCCTGATAAACCGCCACAGATACCGTGATATACGCCTATTAATCTTCCTTAATTCGGTTTATTATTATTGTCTTATTCACATCATCCCAAAATTATTTACCATGTCAACACATCTCCTTTCCAGAGTCGCACCACAGGCAAACACCATCAGTTTAGAAAAAGGCCGGGAATACACCAGCAACTGGCATAAGTTCATCAACACACTTTACAAGGGTCATGATAAGCATATGCCGCATGGGATCTTTATTCCCATGACAGACATTAATGAACTTTCGAACCTGCAAAAAACAGTAACGCATATTGAGAAAAAAGGAAAGAAGGAACGCATTTACATTGTGGGCATCAGAGCTTATTTCTGCCTCAAGTATGAAGTGCAGGTTCCCTATCCTGTGTGGGCAAAAGATTACCCCATTGAAGCTGTGCTGGTGGCTGTTTACCAAACCAATGAACGGGAGCCCGGCAGTGAGCATGAATACCATCATGATAAAAGCGAGGATACGCATGATTTAATTATACCTGTTCCTTCAAAAAAAGATGTAAGCGAACCGGGCGACGGAGGCGATTATTCTATTTACGACATTACGCAGCCCTGCCCTATTTTATGCGATACCGAGAGTCCTTTGTATTAAGCATGCTTCTTATTACCAACAGTTACTGACCGATCTGCCTGTTTTTTTTACAGCCGTATGAGACCGGAATATATTTTTATGAATGTTGTGGCACCGGCGTTTGTTCTTGTGCCACTTGCTGCAGCGCTTGCCCGTTACCGGCAGTTGCCCGCAGCTGGCAGGGTATTGTTTGCATATCTTGTAGTGGATGCTGTGGTGAGCTTTGTCTCCTCTGCCCTTGCGTATAACCATATTCCCAACGTACCGCTTTATCATGTTGCCACTATTGCTGACACTGTTTTGCTGATCAGCTTTTTTTTGAAGTTGTTTGCACACAAAGCATGGACAGGCTATTTAACAGCAGCCATGTTTTTGTTTCCAATGCTGGGGGTTCTTAACATCATTTTTCTGCAACCGCTTTTTTCTTTTAACTCATATATGCTTTCATTAAAATCGATGCTGGTTATTGTCTTGTGCTTCTTATACTGGTGGCATTATGAGCCGGTTGCCGGTAAAGCATGGAAACATATTCCCCTCCATTGGATTGTAAGCGGGCTCTTACTTTATTTCTCCAGTGCATTTATTCTGTTTACATTTTCTGATTTCCTTATTTCGGTTTCATCGAGAAGTACGTTTATTGTATTATGGAATATTCATGCAGCCTTATCAGTGATCATGTTCCTGTTGTTCGCCATTGGTTTACGTAAATACAAAACATGAGCACCCAACTGTTTATTTTACTCATCATCAGTATTGCCGGAACGGGGCTCATCATCATCGGTTTTATTCTTGTGCAGGTGCGTAACCAGAAAAAGATGCTGGAGAAACAACGGCAACTGGCAGCGGCTGAACTGAAACACCAGAAAGATTTACTTGAAGCAGTGATCACCTCGCAGGAAACAGAACGGCAACGCATTGGCAGTGATCTGCACGATGAAGTGGGAACGGTACTGTCTTCTTTACGGATGCTTATTGAAAAACATGAATCTCCTGTACAGGTTGCAAGTGAAGCATTCAACACACAATCGAAAACAATGATCGACCGTGTAATAAAACAGGTGCGTGAAATTGCACACAATCTCTCGCCGCATATAAATGGTGAACATGGTTTACATGATGCCTTGCATGCGTTGTGCGATACGGTGAACCTCTCAGGCTCTGTACGTATTACCACATTATTTGATGAAGGTTCTGTTCCCGGAAACCTGCCGGAAGCAACTGCTTTATCGCTTTACCGTGTGCTTGCAGAACTTATCAATAACACATTGAAGCATGCGCATGCAAAAAACATGACCATAAGTATAGAAACAACAAACAACCAACTTGAGATTACTTATACGGATGATGGTATTGGTTTTTTACACGATGGTGCCGGTATTGCAGGAATGGGGTTACGGAATATTGAAAGCCGCCTGTCGGTTACTGGTGGCCGTTACAGCATCCACAGTTCACCGGGAAACGGGATGCAGCTGCACATTACCCTGCCACAACTATTACTTACCCCGAACAGTACAACCACATGAACAGCATTAGCATTTCCATTGTTGACGATCAGCAACTCTTTCTGCAGGGGCTTGCCGCTTTAATTAAAGACATCAACGATTTTGAATTGCTGTTTGTGGCCGAAACCGGAACTGAACTGCAGGAAAAATTACATACAGCAGCGTTGTTGCCCGATATTCTTTTGATGGATATGAAACTGCCGGATATGAATGGTTTGCAGTTGAATGAACAACTGCAGAAAAAGTATCCATCCA
>JAKFDY010000223.1:0-3360 GCA_036675885.1 Lacibacter sp.
CAGTTACAAAGCATGGAGAAAAACACACAATGCATCCTTTGCTTTTGCAACATAAAAAAAAGGGGTAACTACCCCCGATATTGAAACAACAGATTTTTAACCTGTAACCTTTAACTATAAAGGATTACAGCATTTTTAAACCCGACTTTAGTCGGACAACAATGATTTTAAATGTTAAAGTCAGTTCAATTGCCATGATGTACAACTTCAGGGCCTGCTGCTCTATTCTGCCTTAGTTTATTGCTATTTACTGAACGATGTTTAAAGTTAAAAGCAGATCTGCAGCCTTTTTAACTGGATTTCGTTTTTATCCATACTGATCTTCCATATACAATCAAAACAGAAATTAATGATGCAAGTGACATTGCCAGGTAAGGATTTTCGAAATTAACCGGCTCAGTATCAAAAAAAACCAAACATTGCTGTATCATTTGAATATATGCTGGTTAATTCAAAAAAAACAAGTGGGATCATTCCATATAAAATTTCAATGAAAACAACTCTTTTAAAGATTTTTTTCAGGATGAAAATGATCAACAGGCTTATCAGGCTTGCCTGAAATGAAAAGATTGTTATTGCAAACATTGGCAAGTATCCTTCAGGCACCTTGCTACATGTAAAGAAACCCAATACTGTTGCCAAGAGGAAATAAAACAGCACATTAAGCATATCGTGTTTATATCCGGTTTTTTTGATTTGCATATCAGTTTTTAAAGTACGGCAAAGAGACGTTACGTGTTACAGGATTTGCAGCAAGCCTTGCTACCGGTTCGTTGTTCAATGATACTAAACATATCTGGCCATTGATATTTCTAAAACTCTCTTCACGTCTTTATTTAGGTTTTGAGTTTTAATATACCCGTAAAACGAATCAAAAGGTATTTCATCAAACCGGCTTTTAATTCTTTTCATTTCCAACAATGGCAATGGAATCCTGTTTGGCGAACTGTACACTACAGAGAAGTGCCTTTTGCTTGGAGAAAGAAATAATGTATCGCCACAGAGTATGCTTCCTTCTTTTGAAAGAAAAGGCACATGCAATGTGCTGCTGCCTGCAAAATGCCCCCCGATATTAATGAGCCGCATTCCATCCCAAAGCTGCATTTCATTCCCTGTCCAAAGACTCACATGTTTGCCTTTTACCATTATATGTTGTTCATCTTTTTCATGAATATATATAGGGCATTCAAATACTTCGGCCCAGTCATTCATATTGCTGTAAAAATGCGGATGTGAAAAAGCAATAGCTTTTAACCCGCCTTTGGCCTTGATAAATTCAATGGTCATTTCATCAAGCATAGGTATGCAGTCCCACAGTATATTTCCCTGCTCACTCAATACCAAAAGTGCTCTTTGCCCAATAGCGAACATGGGATTTATCTCAAGTTCATAAAGGTTGTTCTGAAGCCGGTTTAGTTTAATGCTGTGTTTCCTGTGCAGTTCCGCAGGCTTTGTCCAAAGCTGACCTTCCTGCGGCACCCATTGGCGTTCATCAAGGCAGATAATACATATACCTGACGCTGAGCCGGCAGGATATGTTGTGCCGCAAGTGCTGCATATTATATTATCATTCATATTATCCATATTTGAATTTATAAAATTTCCACTTCTTCGGGTATTACAAAAAACAAAGTGCAACCGGTTTTGCTGTGAACCGAATGTTTAAAGCCGGGAGGAGTATAGAGATAGTCGCCTTCGCATAGTATCTGAGTTTCTATGATGGCTTCGCCCTGCAGTACAAATATTTCTTCACCAGCCGGGTGATTGTGATAAGGATAACTGGCTCCCGGTTCAAACTTTAATAAAATGGTAGTTGATCTTTCTTGGGTTTCATTAAACAGGAGAGATTTCACCCATATACCATTGTAATGAATTCCTTTTTCTACTAGTGGTTGCCACTCTTTCTCATTTTTTCTGACAATGTAATTGTTGATGTCTGTTTTCATTTTTAATAAAATAGTTTAGTTAAAGAAAATTATTTTGCTAACAGCTGGTCAATGCTCCATTTGTAAGAAGGTAATGTGGCCAGCAAAAATGCCCCGGCACTAAATGCAAATACAGAATAGTCAAGCGGTTCTTTTATACCATACGAAATAGCCATTGCCAATGCAAACAGTAAGGTAAGTGCGGCTGACCCACAGGCAGCAAATCTTGTTTGATAGCCTAACAGCAATAGTAATGCAAAGCCTGCCTCCAATACAGTGGCTGTTACTGCCACGGAGGGTATTATGGCTTTGGGCAAAAAAGAATTTACCTGTGCAGTGTAATCAAGGAAACCACTCCAGCCTGATGTGTTCTTATACAATAATTTCAGGCGGCTTGCTGCTGCCGAAAGAAAACCTGCGGCCAATGCCAGCCGGAGTAATACTGATGCAATATCCATCATCATAATGTACCTGTTTTTTATTTTTAAATAATTTACAGGTGCAAAGATGGTTTTTGCTGAAGGGCGAAAGAATAGAGAATTATGAGAAAAGCATGTAATATTTATAAGGAAAATTCTTCCTTGTATTGTTTGGGCGAAAGCTTTGTTTGCTTTTTGAAAAAGTTAGAAAAATAAAAGGGGTCGTTAAAGCCAAGATGGTATGCCACTTCTTTTACTGATAAATCTCCATAAGTGAGCAGCCTTTTTGCTTCAGAAGTAATAAGCCCGTAAATAACATTCTGTGCGGTTTTGCCTGCGTGCAGTTTCGCAAGTTCATTCAGTTTAATTTCAGTAGTGCCCAGCATTTTTGCAAATTGGGCAAGCGAATAATTATGCGTAAAATTATTCCGAACTGCTTCTAAAAATTTCAGGAAAAGTGCATCAGGTTTCCATATTTCATCTCCCCGTTTTACTTTGGCCCTGTTGATTGCCACCAACAGCAGTTCAATACGGCTGTGAATTGATATGAGATATTGATAAGGTTTTTCTTCTAATTCTTCCTGTATAAGATTTAGTTGTGTTTCAAGAATGCTTTTGTCAACAGCAATAACTTCATTCATTGCAAAATGGCAAAATAACCCGTTATGGAAAATCAACTCTATGTCTTTATCGTCTTTGCAAAAGAAGTCTAATGTAAATTCAAGAATAAAGCCTTTTGCTTTTGCAGATATATTAATGTTGTGTATCTGCCCGGATGTTATAGTTATTACCTGTCCGCCGGTAAGTTTAAATTCTTTCTCATCAACCGTCATATGCACACTTCCTGAAGAACAATAACCCAACACATATTTCATAATACGTCGTGGTTTGTTAAAGCTGGTAAAGTTTTCTAAGGTTTTTATTTCTATCATTTATTTCTCTGAATGCGAAGTGAGTTTACAATGACCGCTAACGAATAAGTATCATGCAGCAACAAAATATAAAATTGCAGCAAA
>JAKFDY010000224.1:0-8212 GCA_036675885.1 Lacibacter sp.
ACCTGTTTGCATTAACAGTGTATGGCAAAATCGGTATCAAAGTATGGATCTGTAAAGGTGAAGTATTGACCAAGCGTGACCTTAACCCCAACTTCATTGGTGGTAAGAGTGATGTAAGCGATCGTAAAGATCGTCGTGAAGATGGCGGTGGCGATAGAAGAGGCGGTGACAGAAGAGATGACCGTCGTGGTGGACAAGGTGGTGGCCAACGCAGAGACAGCCGTAAAGGATAATTAATAAGTACCAATTACGAAGTAAGAAGTACGAAGAAAACAACAAACAGTAACAAGAAATATATTAAGCAATGTTACAGCCGAAAAGAACAAAACACAGAAAATCACAGAAAGGACGCATCCGTGCTGTGGCGAAGCGTGGAACCAGCATTTCATTTGGTTCTTATGCTTTGAAGGCCTTGGAACCTGTATGGTTAACCAACCGCCAGATTGAAAGTGCCCGCCAGGCAATGACACGTGCGATGAAGCGTGAAGGTAATGTGTGGATCCGTGTGTTCCCTGATAAAATTGTTACCCGTAAGCCAGCCGAAGTACGTATGGGTAAAGGTAAAGGTAACCCAGAAGGATGGGCTGCTATTATCGAACCAGGACGCATTTTGTTTGAAGCTGATGGTGTACCTGAAACTGTTGCTAAAGAAGCAATGGAACTGGCTGCACAAAAGCTTCCGATCAAAACAAAATTCATTGTACGCAGAGATTTGGTTGCGTAATTAACAAGTTGAACTGATTAAACTGATTAACATGGCAAAGACAACTGATTTTTTAAAGAGCATAAAAGAGCTGAATGTTACAGATCTCACTGCACGCATCAAAGAAGATGAGCAGCGTTTGAAAAAGCTCGAATTTGCACACGCTATTTCTCCATTGGAGAATCCGGTGAGCATACGTGGCCTACGTCGTGACGTTGCCCGTTTGAAAACTGAGTTAAGAAAAAAACAAATGGGTATCTGATTGACCCCTAATCCCTGATGGGGAATAAAGATAAAAAGCAAAAAAATGTTAGAAAGAAATTTGCGTAAAACAAAGACAGGTGTAGTAACCAGCAGCAAAATGGATAAAACCATTACTGTAGCTGTTGAACGTAAGGTGAAGCACCCTATTTATGGAAAGTTCGTAAAGAAAACGACCAAGTTCCATGCTCATGATGAAAAGAATGAGTGCGGTATTGGTGATACAGTGAAGATCATGGAAAGCCGTCCGCTCAGCAAAACAAAACGCTGGAGACTGGTAGAAGTAGTAGAAAAAGCGAAATAACCAAATCTGTCGTATGCTTTTGGCGATAAGCTGCAAGCCTCTGCAACCAATAAAATTTTTAAATACTCTGCGTGTAAAAACAACGAGTTAAAAGTTTAAAGAAATGATTCAGCAAGAAAGTAGATTAAACGTAGCCGATAACAGTGGTGCCAAAGAAGTGCTTTGCATCAAAGTATTGGGAAACAGCGGCCAGGATTATGCAAAGATTGGCGATAAGATTGTAGTAACTGTAAAAGATGCATTACCAGGTGGCGGTATCAAAAAAGGTACTGTTGCAAAAGCTGTAATTGTACGCACAAAAAACAAGTTACGTCGTAAGGATGGTTCTTACATCCGTTTTGATGATAATGCAGTGGTAATTCTTAACGCTTCTGATGAGCCTCGTGGTACACGTATCTTCGGGCCGGTAGCAAGAGAATTGCGTGATAAAGGTTACATGAAGATCATTTCATTGGCACCTGAAGTACTGTAATGAGTGATGAATAATCAGTGATGAGTAATGAACTGATTAATGAAGAGTGCGACGCAACAGAAGATGATAAATGTACCGGAAGACGGTAACAACATAAACAACAATCTCTAACTGAGATAAAGTAAAAGACAATGAGTAATAGATTTAAACCCAAGTTTAGCATCAAGAAAGGCGATTCAGTAGTTGTAATTGCCGGTGATGATAAAGATGTAAAGAAGCCTCGTACCGTTCTGGAAGTATTTCCTGACGATGCACGTGTATTGGTTGAAGGTGTAAACATCGTAACCAAACACACAAAACCGAGCGCTCAAAATACAAAAGGTGGTATTGTAAAGAAAGAAGCCCCCATTCACATCTCTAATGTGATGTTGTGGGATGGTAAGCAAGCCACTAAAGTAAAGCGTAGCCGTGAAAGCGGTAAGCTCGTAAGGGTTTCAAAAAAATCAGGTCAGCCTGTAAAATAATTTAACGAAGGTTAAAACAAGAAGAAAATGAGTACTGTAAAATATACACCCCGTTTGGCAAGCAAGTATCAAACAGAAGTTATACCTGCTTTAATGAAACGTTTTGGTTACAAAAGCATCATGCAGGTTCCAAAACTGGAAAAAATCTGTTTGAACCGTGGCGTAAACGGTGCGGTGAACGATAAGAAACTGGTTGATATTGCAATTGATGAACTTTCTACCATTACTGGTCAGAAAGCAGTTGCTACAATGTCTAAGAAAGACATTTCAAACTTTAAGCTCCGTAAGAACATGCCGATTGGTGCACGTGTTACTTTACGTGGTGTAAACATGTACGAGTTTCTCGACAGACTGATCTCTGCATCTTTACCACGTGTGCGTGACTTTAAAGGTATCAATGATAAATCATTTGATGGTCGTGGTAACTACACAATGGGTGTTACTGAGCAGATCATCTTCCCTGAAATTGATATTGACAAAGTGAATAAGATCACTGGTTTGGATATCACTTTCGTAACTACTGCTTCTACAAACGAAGAAGCTTATGAGTTGCTGAAAGAAATGGGAATGCCATTCAAAAATGCTAAAAAAGATCAACAATAAGTTATGGCTAAAAAATCAATAATAGCTCGTCAACACAAAAGGGAAAAGAAGGTAGCTCAGTATGCTGAGAAGCGTGCCGCTCTTAAAGCTGCTGGTGATTATGCTGCTTTGGATGAACTTCCAAAAAACGCATCGCCAGTACGTTTAAAGAACCGTTGCCAATTGACTGGTCGTCCAAGAGGTTACATTCGTTACTTTGGAATATCACGTGTGATGTTCCGTGACATGGCACTGAATGGTAAAATACCAGGTGTTAAGAAAGCGAGCTGGTAATAACAGCCAACCCCGAAAGGGAAGTTTGTGCAGGTATTGAATATGATGCACAAAGCAAACAATTTTTAAATCATTCAATTAAAGAATAAAATGGTTACAGATCCTATTGCAGATTTTCTCACCCGTGTTCGTAATGCGCAGATGGCAGGTCACAGAATTGTAGAGATTCCTGCTTCAAACCTCAAAAAGCGTATGACTGAAATTTTGTACGACCAGGGGTATATCTTGAAATATAAATTTGAAGACGATAACAAACAAGGAGTTATTAAAATTGCCTTGAAGTACGATCCACAAACACGTGTACCGGCAATTCAATCATTAGAGCGTGTAAGCCGTCCGGGTTTACGTCAGTACTCTAAGCCTGAAGATTTCCGTCGTGTGAAGAATGGTTTAGGTATTGCGATCATCAGTACATCTAAAGGTGTAATGACAGATAAGCAAGCGAAGGCAAGCAATGTAGGTGGAGAAGTTCTTTGCTATATCTATTAATGTGTAAATAAGACAATTTGAAAATTTGAAAATGGATTCAAATTGTCTCAAAACAGCAGGCTGAACGATAATATTAAGTTCTCTATACGGTAACTGAAAACGTTGGGCTACATTTTCAAATTTTCAAATTTTCAAATTAAGTAATTATGAGTCGTATAGGTAAAAATCCGGTTTCAATTCCACAAGGTGTTACTATTACACTTGGAAAAGATAACGTGGTTACAGTTAAAGGACCAAAAGGTGAATTGAAAGAGTCAATTGATCGTGATATTACTGTAGAAGTAAAAGATGGTCAGGTAACATTCAACCGTCCAACTGACCAGGGGCGTCACCGTGCTATGCATGGTTTATATCGCTCACTTGTTTCAAACATGGTGAAAGGTGTAACAGAAGGTTTCGAGAAAAAACTTGAACTGGTGGGTGTGGGTTATAAAGCATCAAATCAAGGAAACATTCTTGATCTTGCTTTAGGTTATTCACACAACATCATTGTTGAAATACCAAGTGAATTGAAAGTAGCTACTGCCCAGGAAAAAGGTCAGAACCCTACCATCACACTCAATGGTATCGATAAACAATTATTAGGTGCTGTTGCTGCTAAGATCCGCAGCTTACGCAAGCCTGAACCATACAAAGGAAAGGGTGTGAAATACGTTGGTGAATACATCCGTCGTAAAGCAGGTAAAGCAGCAGGTAAATAATCATTAAACTAAGTTCCTGGCAGAATCAGGAATATTAAATACAGAAAGATGAAAACAGATAACAAATTAGTCAGAAGGCAAAAGATCCGCTACTCAATTCGCAAGAAAGTAGCTGGTACTACTGAGAGACCACGCTTGAGTGTGTTTCGCAGCAACTCTGATATTTATGTTCAGTTGATTGATGATGTTACAGGTGTAACTATTGCAGCTGCATCATCAAAAGACAAAGAGATTCTGGCACAGAAAGTAACGAAAATTGAGAAAAGCAAACTTGTTGGTGCTGCAATTGCACGCAAAGCAACTGAGCTGGGTCTTACAGCTGTTGTGTTTGATCGTGGTGGTAACTTATACCACGGCCGTGTAAAAGCGGTAGCTGAAGGCGCACGTGAAGCAGGTTTAAATTTCTAATCAATTGTAAACATTTAATAAAGCATAAATGTCGAAAGTAATTGTAAACAAAGTAAAAGCAGGTGACCTGGAACTGAAAGAAAAAGTAGTTGCCATTAACCGTGTTGTTAAAACAACAAAGGGTGGCCGTGCCTTCAGTTTCTCTGCAGTAGTTGTGGTAGGAAATGAAAATGGCGTGGTAGGTCATGGTTTAGGTAAAGCCAAAGAAGTACAAATGGCTATTCAGAAAGGAATTGAAGATGCGAAGAAAAATCTCATCAAAGTTCCGGTTATGAAAGGTACTATCCCTCATGATCAATTAGCAAAAGAAGGTGCTTCTAAAGTATTGATTAAACCTGCTGCACATGGTACAGGTGTAATTGCCGGAGGCAGCATGCGTGCCGTATTGGAAAGCGCTGGTGTTACCGACGTATTGGCAAAATCACTCGGATCGGCTAATCCTCACAACGTAGTTAGAGCTACTTTTAAAGCTTTAGCAATGTTGCGTGAACCAATCGCCGTATCAAAAGTGCGTAGCCTTGGATTAAAAAGAGTATTTAACGGATAAGACGGTAAAGGGTAGAAGGTATAAGGTTAAAGCAAAAGCCCCACCTTACATCTTAAACCTTACACCTTAAACTTTTTAAGGATATGAAAAAGATAAAAATCACTTTAGTAAAGAGTCCAATTGACAGACCTGAGCGTCAGAAGCAAACACTGAAAGCGCTTGGTTTGAACAAAACAAACTCAAGTAAAGAAGTTGAAGGGACTCCCCAGGTTTTAGGTATGATTCACAAAGTGAGCCATCTCCTGAAAGTTGAAGAAGTAGCTTAATTTGATCATTTGAAGATGAGCCAATTTGAAAATTTTGGTTCTTTCATTTTCAAATTTTCAAATTCCCAAATTTTCAAATTATTAATGCGAGGGGTGATTCCCCGAAAGTTCAAAATCAATTAAAGATGAAACTGCACAATTTAAGACCTGCTGAAGGTTCTACACACAAAGAAAAACGTTTAGGTCGTGGTGAAGCATCCGGTAAGGGTGGTACTTCTACAAAAGGTAACAAAGGTGGACAGAGCCGTGCCGGTTATAAAAGCAAAATGGCTCACGAAGGTGGCCAGATGCCAATTCAACGTCGTGTTCCCAAGCGTGGTTTCAAAAACCCGGATCGTGTTGAGTACCGTGTATTCAACCTCGGACAAATTGAACAACTTGCTGAAAAATATGGTATCACAGAGGTTTCAGTTGAAAACCTGTATGTGAATAATTTAATCAGCCGTACAGACAAGGTGAAGATCCTTGCTAATGGTGAGATCAAAACAAAACTTACTTTCAAGGTAAACGCACTCAGCGAAAAAGCAAAATCTGCTATTGAAGCTGCCGGTGGATCTGTTGAAATTGTAAAGTAAATTTTCCCGATATTTGCCCGACGCATGAAAATGCGTCTTTTTTCTTTTCAGCAAATTTTTAAAAAGATTTTTTCCAGTGAAAAAACTCATACAGACCCTAAAGAATATCTGGAGCATTGAAGAGTTGCGCAGTAAAATTGTGTACACTCTTTTATTGTTACTGGTATACCGTGTGGGTTCACATATTGTTTTGCCAGGTGTTGATCCAAACGGATTAGAACAGTTAAATACAAAAGCAAAAGAAGGTATCCTCGGAATATTTGATTCATTTGCAGGTGGTGCATTTTCGAGTGCTTCCATTTTTGCATTGGGTATCATGCCTTATATCTCTGCATCTATCTTTATGCAATTGATGAGCATCATGGTGCCAACGTTGCAAAAAATGCAGAAGGAAGGTGAGAGCGGCCGCAAGAAGATCAACCAATGGACACGTTACCTCACAGTAATTGTTACCATTTTCCAGGCAAGCGCTTACGTAACTTATTTAAAGAGTCCTGAAATTGCAGGAGCTGCTATTATCCCTTCATTCGGCCCCTTCTTCTGGTTATCTACAACAATCGTGTTAACTGCAGGTACATTGTTTGTAATGTGGTTAGGCGAGCGTATTACCGATAAAGGTTTAGGTAACGGTACATCACTCATCATCATGATCGGTATCCTTGCACGTTTCCCTGCATCTATTGCTGCGGAATTTGATGCAAAGAGCGGAAGTGCAGGTGGTGGTTTGATCCGTTTCATGATCGAGATCGCTGTACTCATTGCAATCATCATGGGATTAATTATCCTGGTGCAAGGTGTTCGTAAGATCGCTATCAATTATGCCAAGCAGATTGTTGGTAACCGCCAGTTTGGTGGTGCACGCCAGTTCTTACCAATTAAGGTGAACAGCTCTGGTGTAATGCCTATCATCTTTGCACAGGCAATCATGTTCCTGCCAACATTGCTTACAGGTTTCAATGCAACAAAAGGTTTTGCAGCTACATTAAGCGATCATGGTAACATCTGGTACATGCTTATCTATTCAATTCTTGTAATTGGATTTACGTTCCTGTACACAGCTTTGATCTTTAACCCAAAACAGATCGCTGATAATCTGAAGCAGAATAATGGGTTCATTCCAGGTGTAAAACCCGGTCAGCCAACTGCTGATTATATTGGCCAGATCATGGATCGCATTACGTTACCGGGCGCTGTGTTCCTTGCAATCGTTGGTATCTTGCCAGGTATTGCGAAGAACCTCGGTGTAACAAGTGGTTTCTCTACGTTCTTTGGTGGTACATCTTTACTCATCATGGTTGGTGTTATCCTCGATACACTGCAGCAAATTGAAACACATTTGTTGATGAGACAGTATGATGGTTTGATGAAAGGCGGAAAGATACAAGGACGCCAGACCGTATCTTCCTCAGCTATTTAATAAACAGATTAACATATAAGAAACCCTGGCATATAAGCCGGGGTTTTTTTGATAAAAGAATTATGATCCATTACCGCTCTCCTTTAGAAATAGAATTGATCCGCAAAAGTGCATTACTCGTGGGTGATGCATTGGCCGAAGCTGCCAAGATGCTGAAGGCTGGCATTACCACCATGCAGGTTGATGCAAGGGTTGAACAATTTATTCGTGATAATGGCGCTGTGCCTTCGTTTAAGAACTACCAGGGCACTTATCCGTTCGCAACATGTATTTCTGTGAACGATGCTGTTGTGCATGGTTTCCCCACCAATAGTGTGTTGAAAGAAGGAGATATTGTATCGGTTGATGTTGGTGCGTTTATGAACGGTTATCATGGCGATAGTGCTTATACATTTATTATCGGAAGTACATCTGATGAAGTAAGGAAGTTGTTACGAGTAACAAGAGAATCGCTTTATAAGGGCATTGAAAAAGCAGTGCATGGCAACCGTGTTGGCGACATTTCATTTGCCATCCAGGATTATACAGAGAAGCAGCACGGTTATGGTGTAGTGCGTGAACTTGTGGGACATGGTTTGGGACGTAACCTGCACGAAGATCCACAAGTGCCGAACTATGGAAAAAGAGGTACGGGTTCAAAATTGAAAGAAGGTACAGTGATCGCCATAGAACCGATGATTAACCTTGGAAAGAAAGAGGTTTATCATGATCAGGATGGCTGGACGATCC
>JAKFDY010000225.1:0-5232 GCA_036675885.1 Lacibacter sp.
GAAAGCTTTGATTATCTTTTGTGAAGTCGGGCTCATACTTTCTATCTACAAACCAATCTTGTTTATGAAAGATGGTATGCTTTGGTAGTATCCTGATGGCTTTGATCAGTGCCTGGTGAAGTGCTTCATATTCCTGGTCACTGAGTGTAAACAATTCCGGCAGGGTTACTTCATAAGCGATTGTTATGTCTCCCTGTTTGGAAAGGATACTGTTATGTTCTACCCCGAACAACGGGAATAGTTCTTTCAATTCTTTTTGCATAAGCCGGTAAATATTTTTCTTGAATAACTTTTAATTACTCTGGGAATACTACGTTTCGCTATTGCTTTCATCATACCATGTTCCCCATATTTATGACTGAGCTTATATACATGAATAAATAAAGCAGTTCCGCTGATGACGATAATAACGAGACAGGCAAAGGTGTTGACCCCGCAGATATAGAGAACAGCGAATGCAATGAGGAGTATCAGCAGACCCCCGCCGAGATACCAGATATACTGTGCACGCAAACCTTTAAATTCTATCGGCTTATTGACTGCTTTGTTGATGGTATAGACACTTGTTGCCATTGCCTAATCTGTTTTATGTTTTTCAATGGATGTTTTAAAATAGAGATTTAGCTGAAGCCTATACACCAAAGAATGATTTGAGTACTGTCGCAACAATGACAAGGAATACGCAGCTGCCGAACCAGGCTGCTGCTACTTTGCCGGTATCAGGGTCGCCGCTGTTCCATTTGTTATATACCTTGATGGCACCGATCAGTCCCAGGATTGCACCGACTGCATACATGAGGTTGGTGCCGGAAGCGAAATAGCTTCGCACTTTAGTATTGGCTTCCTGAATACCGGCAATTCCATCTTGTGCCATCAATTTGGTATTGATCGATAAAAGAAGAACTGCAACAGAGGCATACAGTTTTCTTTTTTTACTTAAAATGCAATTCAGCTTCTTCATATTCATAAAACACGTTGCTTTTATAATTTAATATGGGCATATTCCCGGCCGGAAACAGCGCAGTTCATTACAGCGAAAAAAAGCTCCATCCTATTTCATCCAAAGCACACGCAGATCTTCCTCACTGAAATGGATGGAGCATTTATTCAGGCTTTCATGCACAATAAATTCGTTGATGACGTTTCTGAAATGTTCATCAGAATCATGGTATTGCTGCAGGCTTTTATGCAATGCCATAATCAATTCATTCTTGTTTTGTTTATGCTGAAAGATTGATTGTAGCTCATTTGTTATATGCTGGACTTTGCCCATCGTGTCGCCTGCATTGTCTTCTGCATTGCTTGAAAATGCTTTTTGTTTGTTACTTAACAATAAGGCTGGAATCCTGCCTTTGAAATAAGCAATCCACACAAAAGCGTAGTAGATAATAATTGCGATAACTAAAACGGAGAGATATTGACTCCAGGAAATTGAATGCAGCATACCTAAATTCTTTTAATCTTTGATACTGTTTATTCTTTTTCAGTCGCAGCAATTAAATTTAAGCGACTGGCAATGCAAACATAAATTGCAGAATATCGCTTTTGGTCGAATCGGGTGGTTTCGGGGTTGAAGGCTCAATCGTAACTATCAATGTTGCGGATCATCTTTTGCAGAAAACGTTTCACATTTTCTTTTGCCACCAGATCAACTTTATCACTATACTTTATCAGGCTTTCGGCGCTGAAGCCTTTTTGATATTTGTTTGAAATAACAGGAGCCGTTTTTTTCAGCAGTGATTTATAATTTTCGTTCGATGTACCACCTGCATCGATAAAGGCTTTATGCAACAGATAAATTTCCGATCCTTTGAAGGGCACCTGTATAAGATCAATAGTAACAGGTTGACCTGATGGTTTGTGAAAGCGTCCATTCAGTTCAGTAATACCGGATTTGACAGCCTCAAGCAGGCTGATCGTGCGATTCCATTTTTCAATCAGAGTTTTCATGTGTGTGTGCTTTTAAAGAATTATTAAAAGGGTATGTCTGTTTTTATTCAGTTAGGCAGCAATCAAACACTTCATTCAGTTTCATCCCTATTAGACATAAAACAATTGTTTATTTTGAAAATATAGCAGGCAACGTTTGATTAATCATGTAAACCTCAACATGAATATGCTGCTAATAAAATTCGGCAGTTGTTGCAACCTTCACATTGCTATGTACAAGATTAGTCAGTCATTC
The DNA here is from genome assembly GCA_036675885.1 of Lacibacter sp. Classification (GTDB taxonomy): domain Bacteria; phylum Bacteroidota; class Bacteroidia; order Chitinophagales; family Chitinophagaceae; genus Lacibacter. Next base: position 2,186 of record JAKFDY010000225.1, read on the forward strand.
CGAAATGTTGGAATGCTGTATTGCCATCGACAGGATAATAGTCTCTGCCTAACATAGAATTGATGATCACTGCATTTCTGTACGGGCCTAAACTTAGGTCAGCTGCGTTAAAGCCATGCGTATGCTTCTCAGCATTCTGAATAAAAACAGAATGATGCTGATTATCCCACTTGTTTTTATCAGATGCATAACCAGCATTATTTTCAATTCTCGTTAATGCATCAAAACGTATACTTGTATTATTCGCAAAATCTTTCAGCACGGCAACAACCGTCATTTCTTTTTCTTTACCACCGTATGATGATCTTATCGATTTCCCGATAGGATCTTCTTTTCCAAAAATCTTTTTAGCTGTTCCCTCGGTAATGACAACATCCGTTAAACTTTGTAAGGGACTTACTTTATTGCCTCTTACAATCGTATACGTAAACATCTTCAAAAAATCTTCATCCACCATCATTGTTGACACATCCACCTCTTTATCGTTATACAAAACACTGTTGCTGCCATACATGAAACGGGTTGCTTTCTCAATAGCAGGCACTTCCGCTTTAAACGTTGGCGCAGCAGGATAACCAAATACATTCCCGGTCTCTTCACCGGCCGGCTTGTTAAAAAACTGGTATGCCATGAAGATCCTTTTACGGTTTACATGATCTCTATCGTAACTGAACTGTCCATATACAGCCAGCAATACCATAATGCCAATGGTAAACCCTATAAACAACCCTACCAGGTTGATGCTGGTGTGTAATTTATTTCTAAAGAGTCTTCGTAGTGTGATACTAAAATAATTTCCAAACATTGTGATAAGGTTTTATTCTGTTCGTAAACTTTTTACAGGGTTCATCAGTGATGCTTTTATCGTCTGATAACCTACAGTTATTAACGCAATACCTACAGTCATCAAACCCGCTATTGCAAATACCCACCATTCAATTGTAATCTTATAAGCAAAGTTTTCCAACCATTTGTTTACAACAAACCATGCAATGGGGCAAGCAATCAAAATGGCAATAACAACAGGCTTCATGAAGCTGCCTGATAACAGGGCAAGAATGTTTGAACCTGATGCACCTAACACTTTACGGACACTGATCTCCTTAATACGTTGTCCGGCAGCAAACGTAGCTAAGCCAAACAAGCCAAGACAGGAAATAAAAATGGCAAGGAAAGCAAAGTAATTGGATAGCCTGCTCACCAACTGTTCACTTTTGTAAAGTTTAGCAAACTCCAGATCAGAAAACCCGTATGTGAACGGAAATTTTGGATTCAACATTTTAGATGTTCTTTCCAAACCAGCAAGAGCTTCTTTAATTTTTCCTTTTTCAGTACGAACCAGCATGGTACCCCATTGCCTGTTTTCATCAAGCCGGATGATCAAAGGTTCAATTGTCTCATGCATCGAAGCAAAATGAAAATCTTTCAAAACACCGACAATCTTTCCTTCATGATTTCCCCACCATATCGGTTTGCCGATGGGATCTTTATACCCAATTTTTTTTATTGCAGTTTCATTAAGAATAAAACTGGCTGAATCGGTCCCATAGTCTTTAGAAAAATCACGTCCTTCGGCTAATTTCAAATTCATTGTCTTTACAAAATCATAACCTACCGTTGTATTCACAAAAGAGGCAACAAGATTTGGGTCTTTCCCTAACCATTTAATATCTCCCGTGTGATTACCAATCTTGGTAGGTGATTGTCTTATTTTTGAAATTTCTTTTATACCGGGCAACCTGCCTGCTTCTTCTTTAAAAGTGGAATACTTTTTACCTAACTCTCCTTCCAATGGAATATATAGCAGGCTTTCACGATCATAGCCGATGTTTTTTGTTTGCACATAATCCAGTTGACGGTAAATAACAATCATGCCTACAATCATTATTATTGAAAGTGCAAATTGAAATACCACCAACCCTTTTCGGAAAAAAGTGGCACCCCAATTGAATTTTAAACTGCCCTTCAAAATTTTAATGGGCTTCAATGATGAAAGGAATAGCGCAGGATAGCTGCCTGCCACAAAACCCACCGATACGAGTAAAACAATTACCCTTATCCAAAAAATAGTTTCATCCGCAGGTAATGATAATTGTTTCCCGGTAAGACTGTTAAATGCCGGTAAAAATGTTACAGTTAATGCAATAGCAATAATGAATGAGAAGAACGTCAACAACATTGCTTCTCCGATAAATTGACCCATTAATGTAAAGCGGGCAGCTCCAACTACTTTACGAATGCCAACCTCTTTAGCCCTTTTGGCAGATCGGGCGGTTGCAAGATTCATGAAATTGATACATGCAATAAGAAGAATAAAAATAGCGACCATGGTGAACAGCCGTACATATTCGATTCGCCCACCAGTTATCTGTCCATTTTTAAATGTAGAATGAAGATACTTTTCAGTATAGGGTTGCAAAGCAAGTTCAATCTTAAATCCACCTTGGTTTTTTTGTTTATAACGATAAACAAAATCTTTAATCTTTGCCTCAACGGATTGAGGATTGGCATTTTCCTGAAGTTGTATAAATGTTGGCGCATCTGTGTTTCCCCAATTATCTATCCAGTCACTATTTTCTTTTTTGTAAGCCACCCAACTTCTTAAAAAATCAAATTGCTGTGAAGAATTAGATGGTAAATTTTCAAATACAGCAGTCACCTGCAGATCATCATAATTTTCATAACGTATAGCTTTCCCTATCGCTTCTTCGGGGCTTCCAAAAAAATGCTCTGCCATTTTTCGTGAAATGGCAATACCATTCAAAGTATTCAAAGCCGATTGCGCCGAACCCTGCAAGAGCGGATAACTAAACATGGTAAAGAAATCTTCTCCCGCAAATGAACCTACCATTTTATCAATCTTCACACTCCCACCTGAAAGACCCGCACGGGCAGGTGCTTCAAACGTATTAGTTGTATTCCATGCAAGGCTGCTGGCATTTTTAATTTCAGGAATTACCCGTTTTAGTTCTTCAGCCAGTAAAGCCTGTGTGGGATAGCCAGCCTCCGTCTTTCCATCAAAAGAAAATCGTTCATATACCTGGAAC
>JAKFDY010000226.1:0-2146 GCA_036675885.1 Lacibacter sp.
TGAAGAGTTTCAGGATAAAATTCATGAAGATGCGTTTATGGAATGGGAAATGGTGTACGAAGGAAAGTATTACGGCACGCTGAAATCAGAAATGAAACGCATCTGGAACAATGGACAAATTCCCGTGCTTGATATTGATGTAAAAGGCGCCATTCACATACAGGACCTGTATCCCAAACAAATACTTACAATTTTCATTGAACCGCCATCCATTGAAGAGTTAAAGCGGAGGTTAGAAAGCCGTGGCACCGAAACAGCTGATTCACTCCAGGCCCGCATCAGCAAAGCATCTTACGAAATATCATTCAAACATTCGTTTCAACACGTAATTGTAAACGACAATCTTGAAAAAGCCATTAAGGAAGCAACCGCCACTGTTGGGGCATTCATCCAGGCTGAGTAATCGGTAGTTGTAATTCCTGCAAAAACACTATTTTTAAGTACTATGAATTGGGTGTTATTGATATGGATTGGGGTAAGTATGTTGTTCGTCGGCTTTTTTGCCGGACTGCAAACAGCTTTTGGTTCACTCAACCGTTTCTCCGTAGAGCTTAAGAAAAAACAAGGTGTAGCCAGTGGCCGCATCCTTAGTTATTTTATCGAAAATCAAAGCCGCTTTATTGGTGCATTACTGGTTGCCGTTACATTATCGCTGGTTGTGTTTGTGTTGTTGGTAAACCGTTTGTTTGATCCGTTATGGAAACAGATGCCAACACCTATCCGCAGTTCAGCTTTTTTACGCATTACCATTGAGTTGTTAACATCAGGCTTACTTGCATTGTTGATACAGGTTGTATTTAAAGCCATCTTCCGCAAAAAGAGTAATTCTGTTCTTTCTTTTTTTGCACGTACGGTCAGCTTACTTTACAGCATCTTTTCTCCTGTTGCTTCTTTATTTGTTGGTTTGGCTGAATGGATCTTAAAATACTTATTTGATGTTCGCATCAGTGATAAAAAAGAAGCATTCACAAAAGTTGATCTTGAACATTTCATTCAGCAGAGTAAAGATGATAATGATGAAAACCAGGACATCAATACAGAGTTGTTTGAAAATGCATTGTCGTTACCCGGTGTTAAAGTGCGTGAGTGTTTAATACCACGTAAAGAGATTATTGGTGTGGATGCCACGGCCAGTGTTGAAGAAGTAAAACAAAAGTTTGTAGAAACAAAACTCAGCAAACTCATTGTGTATGAAGGTAACATTGATAATATTCTTGGTTACGTTCACCAGCTCGATCTGTTTCGTAAACCTGAAGACATCAAATCAATTTTATTACCGATCCCTGCAGTACCCGAAAGTATGGGACTTACCGATCTCATCAGTCAATTCACCCGTGAACGCAAAAGTATTGCATGGGTGGTAGATGAGTTTGGCGGCACCAGTGGTATTGTAACCATGGAAGATCTGCTGGAAGAAATTTTCGGGGAAATTCAGGACGAGTACGATACCGAAGAGTTTGTTGAAAAACAACTTTCCGACAATGAATTTATTTTCAGCGGCCGCTTAGAAACAGATTATCTAGCCGAAAAATATAACCTGGAATTTAAGGAAGAAAGCGATGCCGAAACGTTATCGGGCTATATTGTTGAACACCATGAAACCATACCTGTTGCAAAAGAACGTATCATTATCGACGACTACGAGTTCGATATCCTCTCCGTAAGCGAAACAAGAATTGAGACAGTAAAGATGAAAATCCTTCGCTGATTTCAGTTGTAATAACCAGTTACAGGAAGCTTTGTCCGCTTATACAAACCCCGCCTATCTGCGAAAACTTTATTTTACCTTTTCTTATCAGTAAACATCAAAACAAGAATTATGAACAAGCGTTTCGCCTTGGCCTTATCAGCTGTTTGTTTGTTACTGGGCACTGAAATTTCAGCCCAGGCAAAAAACGGAGCACCTGCTCCCGCTGACACCACTAAAAAGGCACCCCAAAAACCTGCCGGTATTACCGACAAAGTAAAAGCAAGTAAAAAACATTCCGGCCTGTTTACCCTTTACCAGGATACCGTAACAGGCAGTGTGCAGATGTACATCCGGAAAGACCAGTTGAACAAAGATTTTATCTACCAGAGTTTCTCGCTCAGCGGTCCAACAAGTTTGTTTCTTCACCAGGGTATGCACCGTGCAACATTGGTGTTT
>JAKFDY010000227.1:0-2498 GCA_036675885.1 Lacibacter sp.
TGTTGTTGCAGGTTTCGTTGTAGTAACCGGAGGATTTTCTTTTGGAACAACCTTGGCTGGCTTGGTTACTTTCGCCGGTTTGTTTACTTCCGGTGCGTCTTCGTCATCACGCTCACTCAGTTCTTTTTCTGTTTCATCAACTGCTGCTGCAATTTGTTGTTGAGGTGGTGTGGGTGATGTTTCGGGGATGGCTTCAGGAGCTGGTTCGTCGGGGATCAACGGTTGAACATCGCCAAAACCAATATCACTGTTACCAAGATTTACTTCAATACCTTCTTCAACTGGTGCGGGCGTTGGCCCCGTCATGGCAATGGTGATCACAAAAAACAAAATCAACAACAGCGCATGCACCACAAAAGTGATGGCTGCTGCTTTGTAATTTTTCTGTGTGTCTGCTGCCTGCATGGTTGAATTTTTATACATCGAAATTAACTCTTTTACACCTAACGATGGAAAACCATGCCACATTGCATAAGAGATGTGAAGCTTTTAAGAAAATGTTAACCGCCTCACCCTCCAGAACTTCGTTCGTAACCTTCGCTCTGCTCGGTTACCTCTCCAAAAGAGAGGGAGCGGCTCTACATTACAAATCCAAGCAGAGAATTTTACACATTTGCTTTATCTCATAATCATCTGATCAAAAAATTATCCGCCAAAAATGGGGAAGACAAGAAATTTTACTACCCAATTTTTTTGTAGAGTGAATAGGGCAGCCATTTAAACAGCCATGCAACAATGGCCCAGCGCTTGGTGATCTGCACTCTTCTTTTTTTCTTTTCGATGGCCTCAATCATTTGCGTGGTGGCTTTTTCAAGCGGCGCCATCCAGAACAATTTATTGCCCTTCGCCATATCGGTGAGAACAAAGCCGGGTTGAATATCTGTAACGTAGATCGGCAATTTCATTCGATTAGCTTTAATGCTTAAAGCTTCCATATAATTACTCATGTATGCTTTGCTGGCTCCATAGGCTGGCGCCCAACTGTTACCACGATAAGCTGAAATGGATGAAATGGCAGCAATTTGTCCATGCCCTTGCTTCACAAAATAGTTGAAGGCATAATTAGTTGTTTCTGCAAAACCATTTACGTTGATGAGTGTTGTTTTTTTATCCATTGCCCAATTCAATTCCTTACTCGCTTCACCATATCCACTGTTGTAAATAAACAGGTCCATGCCTCCTAATTGCTCAATTAATTTTTCAAGATGAACAATGTTTTCGTTACCTGTTACATCAAATGCTGCTGTGAAAGTTTGTTGCGGGTAATGATGCTTTATTTCATCTAGTAAATGTGCACGCCTGCCGGTGATCCCGACCAAATGCCCTGCTTTCAGATAGCGGATAGCAAGTGCTTTGCCTATACCGGATGTTGCACCAATGATGATCACCTTTTTCATCAGTCAGTTATTTTCGTTTGAGCAGCACACTGTTGTCGATGGTAAGTCCTGCAACGATCAACAGGAAACTGATAATGTGAATATAACTTATTTTTTCACCAAGAATAATGACCGCTTCAATACTGCTGAAAATGGGAATTAAGTTGCCAAACAAAGCCGTTCGGCCAGCGCCCAGTTCTTTAATGGAGCGGTTCCACATCAAAAAAGAAATCACAGATGTTCCTAAACCGAGATAAAGAATCACCGAGCCTGTTTGCCAGGTCCATTGCACAGGTTTTACATAGGAAGCTTCAATAAAAAAAGCAGGAATTAGTAAAGCCGTGCCAATGCAGAATACAAAAAATAAAAATCCAATGGCAGAGATTTCTTTGGGCTTTTTGCGTGCAAGAATATTGTAAATGGCAAAGCTTAATGCGCCGAGTAAAACCCAGCCATCGCCTTTGGTGAATTGTAAGTGCAACAGGTTTTCAAAACTTCCTTTGCTCAACAGGAACAAAATACCAGCCACACACAACACAATGCCAATAATGCGCCGCCATTGAATATGTTCTTTCAAAAAATAATGTGCCAATAAAATGGACATGATGGGAGAGGAAGTAGTACCGATCAATGCAAGATTAATTGCGGTTGAACTATGTCCTGCGATGTACACAAAAGTGTTGAAGAGGCTGATGCCGGTTAAACCCGTCCAGAAAAAATAAGCTTTGTTTTGTTTTACGATTTGCCACGATGGTTTGATATGTTTCCAGGCGACAGGCAACAGAAGAATACAGGCCGTGAGCCAGCGAAAAAAAGCCAAGGTAACCGGGGGAATATCATTGATAACAGCACGTGCCACAATGAAATTGCCACTCCAGATAATTGTGGCGAGTATAGCAAGTATAATTCCGAGTACAATGTGGTTTTGGCTGGCTGGCTTCATCGGCCAAATATACCTGCACCAATGTGTAAACATTGGTGCAGGAGAACTTATTTAATATCATTGTTGTCCGACTAAAATCGTGTAAAAAAATGCTGTAACGCTTTATAGTTAAAGGTTACAGGTTAAAAATCTGTTGTTTCAAAAGCGGGGGTAGTTACCCCTTTTTCATTTAGGTTGCA
>JAKFDY010000228.1:0-21549 GCA_036675885.1 Lacibacter sp.
TGGTTTATGAAAATAGTGATCCTTGGCCCGGCGCATCCATTACGTGGCGGCATTGCGATCTATAACGAACGTCTTGCCCGTCAGTTTCAAAGCGAAGGCCATGAAGTAAGCATCTATTCATTCAGCTTACAATACCCCGATTTTCTATTTCCCGGCACAACACAATATTCATCTGAACCGGCACCTGATGATCTCAACATCCATATAAAAGTCAATTCTATTAATCCAATCAATTGGTTAGCGGTTGGCAATGAAATAAAGAATCGGAAATCTGATCTTGTAGTGGTTCGTTATTGGCTGCCGTTAATGGGGCCGGCTTTAGGAACAATCCTGCGCCGCATCAAATCAAACAAGCAAACAAAAATTATTTGCATTGCCGATAATGTGGTGCCGCATGAAAAGCGTTTCGGCGATCATGCATTCACAAAGTACTTCATTAAACCGGTTGATGCATTCATCACCATGAGTGAAAAAGTGCTCACAGATCTTCGTTCATTCACCCAAACAAAACCGGCGGTGCTGCAACCGCATCCTTTGTATGATGTGTTTGGCAATGCAGTATCAAAACAGGAAGCACGAACTCATCTCGATATCGATCAAAATGCATTTGTATTTCTTTTCTTTGGATTTATCCGCAAATACAAGGGCTTAGATTTACTATTAGAAGCATTTTCGAAACTAAAGAACTCAGAACTAAAAACTACAAACTATAAACTTCTTATCGCCGGTGAGTTCTATGAAGACCGTAAACACTACGATGATCTTATTGAACAACTTCAACTGAAAGATGATTTGATTTTAAAAACAGAATTCATTGCTGATAGTGAAGTGAAATATTATCTCTGTGCGGCCGATGCAGTGGTGCAGCCTTACCGCAATGCAACGCAAAGTGGTGTTACTCCCCTTGCTTATCATTTTGAAATTCCGATGATCGTTACCAATGTAGGTGGATTGCCTGCGTTTGTACCGCATGGCAAAGTTGGTTTGGTTTGTGAGCCAACAGTTGATTCAATTGCAGCAGCCATGCAGCAATACATGCAAATGGGCAGTGAACAATTTCTACCCCATCTTCGTGAAGAGAAAAAGAAATACGGCTGGGATAAAATGACGGCAGCAGTTCTTCAACTGGCTGCGTCGGTATAAATGCCAGGTATGCCATACCTATTATCAGGCTGAGTATAATTATACATATAGATAGGTATAGCATACTTATATGAGCAGCGAACAGCTTGCGGCTTTTCTTTTACATTTGCAGCATGAGCGAACAGATCAAACAGATTATTCTTGATTCCATTGCTGTAAAACAGCAACTCCTCAACGATGAAACAGTGATTGCAAAACTTGATGCCATCAGCAATCTTATTGTTGATGCATTCCGCAATGGCAAGAAAGTTCTTTTCTGTGGTAATGGTGGAAGCGCTGCCGATGCACAACATTTAGATGCGGAATTCAGTGGTCGTTTTTATCTCGACCGTGAAGCATTGCCTGCAGAAGCGTTGCATGTAAACACATCTTATCTCACAGCCATTGCCAACGATTATAGTTTTGAAGTGGCGTATGCACGTTTGGTGAAAGGTATTGGACATGCAGGTGATGTACTGGTTGGTTTATCCACTTCCGGTAATTCGCCTAATATCATTGAAGCATTTAAAGCAGCAAAAGAAAAAGAAATGATCACAATTGGTTTTACCGGCGAAACAGGCGGTCAACTAAAACCATTGAGCGATCATTTATTTAATGTGCCATCGAAAACAACACCACGCATACAGGAAAGCCATATTATGCTGGGGCATATCATTTGTCAATTGGTAGAAGAACGTTATTTCGCTGCAAAAAGCTGATCCATGATTCATACAACACTTCCAACAAATCATCCTGCAAATACAGCTTACTTTATGCCGTTGCCACATAAGGAATTGCCATTGATCGATAAAGACTGGACCTTGTTTCTCGATCGTGATGGTGTTATTAACCAGGATGTGGTGGGCGATTATATCAAGAACTGGAATGAATTTCATTTCATGCCGGGTGTGTTGGAAGCCATCAGGCAATTAGCTGATCTCTTTCCACGAATATTCGTTGTGACTAACCAGGCCGGTGTTGGCAAGAAATTAATGTCGCTGGATGATCTGCAGGAAATTCATACAAACATGTTGCAGGAGATCACAGCAAATAGTGGCCGTATCGATAAAATTTATTTCTGTCCTGAAACTGATAACAAACACATCAACCGTAAACCCAATCCCGGCATGGCTTACCAGGCCAAAGAAGATTTCCCTGCGGTTGATTTCAGCAAATCGATCATGGTAGGTAATATGCCCAACGATATGTGGTTTGGACGAAAGATCGGTGCCTTTACCGTTTACATTCCAACAAGGCCGGAAGAGAATCCCGACCCGTCAACAGTGGACGCACAGTATAAAGATTTGTTAGCATTTGCCACAGCCCTCGTGAGCAAAGCCTGAAACACAATAATTTTGCCCTGAATCAGTTAATAGTCTGCATGCAAAAACTGTTTACCCTTTTCTGCGTTTCGTTTGTGTTTGTTGCTACGGCACAGCAACTCACTCCTGCTGAACTAAAGCAATTCAAACACCGAGAAGATTCCCTCAAACGTTTTGGTTACGAGATCGTACGTGGCAAGGATGCAGCCGTTCGTTTTCGCAGCGATAGTAACTTCACCCGTATTCTTGTACGTGCGCTCATCCAGGATAAATCATACCAGTTCCCGTTTGATTCATTAAAAACAATTTCAAAAGTTTATAGTCCGGATAGTTCCTTCCGCATTTTCACCTGGCAGGTGGTGAGAGATGATGATTACTGCAGGCAGAAAGGATTTATTCAACTACGCAATCCAAAAGGAAAAGAAAAATTTATACCGCTTCGTGATGCCGATCAGTTTATTGCAAATGATGTCGATACTGTTGCCAATAATATGTGGTGGATTGGTGCAGTGTATTACCGCATCCTCGAAAAAGAACATAACGGACATAAATTCTATACACTTTTTGGTTACGATGAAAATGATGCACGCACCACAAAAAAATGGCTGGATGTAATGTGGTTTGATGACAATGGCACACCCATGTTTGGAATGCCTTCTGCTTTCTCCTATGCAAAAGATTCTATACCTAAACCTGCATTGAATCGCTTTCTACTTGAATATAAAAAAGATGGACGGGCAAGAGTGCAGTACGATGAAGAACTGGATATGATCATTTTCGATCATTTGGTTTCTGAAACCAATGAACCGGGCAAGCGCTACACGTTAATTCCTGATGGTGATTACGAAGGTTTTAAATGGACCAATGGCCAGTGGCTGCACATTGATAAAGTATTCGACTTTAAATTGAAAGATGGAGAAGCACCCATACCTGAAGCAATTGATTTCAACAACCGTTTATTAAAAATGGGCGAAGGAATGGAAGATCCATCAACTACTACTAAACCGGCTCCGAAAAAACCTGCCACAACAAAACCCGCAGCAAAACCGCCTGTCAAGAAAAAAACAGGTGGCTAATTCTTTCTTTTCTTTTTGGCTGATTTTGGTCTGTTATTGATCTGCTGCAACAATGAATCATTTACAGGAGCATTCAATTGTTCATCTTTCTTTTTGATCCAGATTGTAATTTTTCTGCGCACAGAAGCATCTTTTTTCAACGACACTTCTACTACCACCGAATCATCCTTAAAGTTCCAATCGATCCAAACACTGTTGCCTTGCAGCTTACCATTACTCACTTTAAAATTTAATTGCTCGCTTGTTAATGGCATATAAGTTCCGTTGCTGAGTTTTGCATCAACATTAATATAATTCCAGGAACCTTTTTTTAAACTATCTGTATAGAGGTTAAAGAAAAGGCTATCTATCTTTTGCGCACGCAAAAGACCAAGAGAGAATGTAAACAGTATCAGAAAATAAGCTTGTTTCAACTTGTTGATTTAACTGCAAAGATTGTAATTCTTCAGCAGAGGTTGGCTGCATATAAAATTTAACATTCTCAGCCGCCTTTTGTAATTTGGAAGTATAAAGAGAAACATCATGCAATTAATTGTATTTGGCGCAACCGGGCAGGTTGGTGCTCAACTCGTAAAGCAGGCTTTGTGGCGTGGCCATTTCGTAAAAGCTTATGGCCGTAATGTGTATGAAATAGATATTGAAAATGATAAGCTGGAGAAAATCAAAGCTGGTTTATTTGATGCCGGAGATGTATTGCATGCCATTAAAGGTTGTGACGCTGTGTTGAGTGCAATTGGTGGAGCATTTGATGGATCTGATAAAGCACGTTCGCTTGGTATGAAGACAATTGTTACGCAGATGCAGAAAGCTGCTGTAAAACGAATTATTGCATTAGGTAATATGAGTATTCTAAACTTCAATGAGCACTCGCTCATTCTTGATCAGAAAGATTATCCCAAAGAATACCTGCCTGTTGGTAATGAACATCGCAAAGCATATGATTTTTTAAAAGACTCTCCTCTCGACTGGACTTTTGTGTGCAGTCCTGATATTATCAACGAAGGCCCAACAGGTAATTACATCACTGCCAAAGATTATCCTCCGCAACCAAATAGGAACAGGATCAATTCCGGTGATCTTGCACAATTTATGTTGAATGAACTGGAGCGAAATGAATTTGTGAAAAGCAGAGTTGGTATTTCCGCTTTATAATTTTTGCTATAAAGGCGCTAAGGAAGTAATCAGAGTATTTCTTCGTGTCTCTGTGTGGTTCAACTCTATCCTCTCTTCAATTCCCACAAAAAAATACTGGTAGCAATTGCGGCATTCAACGATTCTGCTTCACCAAACCTAGGAATCATGAGTTTTTCTGTGAGTAAAGAAATCACCTCTTCACGTATACCGTTTGATTCATTTCCAATAACCAAGATGCCTGCTTTTGGAAATTGAAAGGAAGAAAGTTCTTTTCCACCAAGCACTGCACCAACAACCGGCAATTGTTGATCTTTAAGAAAAACAGCCAGTTCCTTTTCAACAACGGTTACACGCATAATGCTACCCATTGTTGCCTGCACCACTTTTGGATTGTAGATGTCGGCACAATCAGGTGAACAAATAATGTTGCGGATGCCAAACCAATCGGCCAGGCGAATAATGGTGCCCATGTTGCCGGGATCACGGATGCCATCCAACGCCAACGTCCATTCTGTTGAAAGGAGTTCAATTGCTGCTTCTGGAAAATAATGTACAAGTGCCAGCGCCTGGTTGGGTGTTTGCAATTGGGAAATGCGGCCAAGTTCTTCTTCCGAAATGATGTGATGTTGCTGAATTTTCTTTGCTGCAGGATGCTGATCAAAGAATGTTTCGGTGGCGTATAACCGCACAATCTGTAAGGGATAATGCTCTAAAAGTTCGGCCACCATCTTGTTTCCTTCCATTAAAAAGAGCCGTTCTTCATCCCTTCTTTTTTTATGGCCTAAACTTTGAATATATTTGATTTCATTTTTACTGAGCATCGATCATCATTTTTTATGCGTTTCACCCGGTTAACCATTACCATATTTACCTGTCTGGCAGTACTCTCGGTGCTTAGTTCCTGCAATTCGAAATTATTACTTAAAGTAAAGAAATTTCCAAAAGACAAGCCTTTTGTTTATTCTAACCAGATAAATGTAGTAAACAATAAGCTAAGTAAAGATTCACTTACATTACTGAAAGCTGGATTAGAAACTCAGCTCGATGACAGCATGCGTGTGATCGTTAGGCAACGTTGGCTTATATTCAAGCGAATTGAAAATCCACCTGTGTTTGATACGGCTTATGCTAATCAAAGTGCACGAAACATGCAGATATATCTGCAAACCATGGGTTATTATAACGGGAAGGTTACGATTGATACTGTTTATATCGACCCTGTGCATAAAGAAGATCCTGAACGTTTGCAGATAAGAGCCACCACAAAATTCAGAGTAAACACCGGTCCTGTTTTTCGTATCGATTCCATAGCACTTATTCCCAACGATTCTAACCGCACACAGATATTGCCCATCAAGGAGCTCACAGATCAAAACAGCTCGCAAACATTGCTGCGGAAAGGAATGCCGTTTAGTGAGCAGCTGATATCGAGAGAAATGAACAGGCTTATTGAACTCTACCGCAACAACGGTTATTATAACATGAACCGTGATGCGATCTATGCTGATGTGGACACAACCTTCCTTGCATTGCTTGATCCAAGCCTGGCACTGGATCCTATTCGCCAGTTTGAAGTGTTCCAGGAAGCGCAGGAACGCAGAAAGAATCCATTGATCAATGTTTATATACGCACCAAACCTAAACTGAAAGATTCCATCTTCCGCCAATTTTATAACCGCAACATTGTTGTTTATCCTGAATTCAAGGGAGGTGATAATATTGATTCTGTTAAATACATTGACAGTGTAAGAAATAGGATCACTGTTCGTTTCCAGGAAGGGAAATTTAAACCTGCATTCATACGCCGTAATCTTCGTTTACGTACCGATAGTTTATTCAGTTCATTAAAATTGAATCAAACAGCTGATGAATTAAATAAGTTGAATGTATGGCAGGTGATCAGGATACAACCAAAACTTGCAACCGATGATTCCAATTCCATTGACTATGATTTATTCATGATCCCCTATAAGCGTTTTACGTTCAGCGCAAACGTGGAGAGTGTGTTTAACCAGGTGCAGTCGGGGCTAACCACGGCAGGTAATCTTATTGGTTTTGGTGTAACAGTTGGTTTGCAAGACAGGAATATTCTCAAACAAGGTATTCAGATGAATAATACCTTGCGTGGTGGTATTGAGTTAGGTCTGCCTCCTATCAATTCCGGTTTGCAGGCAACAGAGTTAACATTCAATAATTCGATTAGTATCCCACGTATCCCGTCGTGGTTGTTTACCCGTAAAAGCAGACGATGGCTCAACCGCAAAACTTTCCTCTCCTCTTCTATTTCACTTATTGACAGGAATATTAACCAGAATGGTTTGTTTGCTCTCACAACAGCAAGCTCAACATTTGGCTGGCAGTTTCAAACTCCAAAGAATTGGCTTTGGCGAATCAGTCCGCTGAATGTGGAGTATGTAAAGCTTTATGATCTTTCAGAATCTTTTAAAACACAACTGGCGAACAATGTGTTCCTGCGTAATTCTTTTAACCAGGGGTTTGTGTTGGGGAATGTAAATGCAAATGTCACCAAGCGTTTTGCTTTTAAGAAACGTGAAAATCATTTGGCTGCACTTCGTATAAATTTTGAAGAGTCAGGCGCTTTGTTTGGGCGATTAAAGAATGTAATTAATTTGTTTGATGAAGAATTATTTGAGTATGTAAAAGCAGATGCTGAATTTAAATACCAGATCATACGGCCGGGAACAAACCTTGAACGTTGGGTGTTTCGTGCAGCAGCAGGTGCAGGTTTTTTGTATGATAACGATTCCTCAAGTATGCCCTTCTTTAAACAGTATGCTGGTGGCGGCCCCAACAGTATGCGTGCATGGCCATTGCGGAGTATTGGCCCCGGCGCAAGTGTTGCTGATACACGCACAGGTCGTAATCAGTTTTTCAGCCGCTCAGGTGATATGATCCTTGAAGCAAATGCGGAGTACCGTTATGATATCCTGAGCATCTGGCCCAATACCTTAATTCTTCGTGGTGCATTGTTTACAGATATCGGTAACGTGTGGAACTTCCGTAACCAAAGTAATATTGGTAACGACACAGTGGTATTTAAATTAAAAAATCTCTACCGTGATTTGAGTGTGAGTGTGGGCACAGGTTTCCGTTTAGATTTTGTTGGTCTCTTTCTTATTCGTGTTGATATTGGTTATCGCTTAAAGAATCCTGCTTACCCCTTTGTTGCAACAGATGCCGGATGGCGTATTCCCCGGTTAAGTGATGTTGAAAATCTGTTCAGCCGTTCAACTGAAGCACGCACCTGGCGCTATGAACATATTAATATCTCGCTGGGTATTGGTTATCCGTTCCAGTGGTAGCTGCTTATTTTATTCAGTTGGCGGCATTGCTGCTTTTACTTCTTTTATCCATTCTAATGTTTCTGGTAATGTTCTTGCTTCTTCTGTTGTGAATTCGCCGATACGTGTGCGTCGTAAACTGCTGAGGTGTGCGCCACAACCTAATGCTTTGCCATAATCATGTGCAAGACTGCGGATATATGTTCCCGTTGAGCACACTACCCGAAAATGTAAAACAGGCAGTTCAATTTTTGTGATCTCAAATTCTTTGATCTGCAATGGCCTTGGTTCCAACACTACATCCACTCCTTTTCTTGCTAATAAGTACACGGGCTTTCCATCACGTTTAATGGCGGAGTGTGTTGGCGGCACCTGCATAATATCGCCAATGAATTGTTTTGTTGTTTCATGAATGAGTTCAGGTGTTACAAATGAATAATCCTTGAATTGCTCCGGTTCACTTTCAAGATCATAGGTTGGAGTAACAGCACCAATGGTAAATGTGCCGGTATATTCTTTTTCACGTGCCTGGTATTCGTTAATACGTTTGGTAAACTTGCCTGTGCAAAGAATCAGTAATCCTGTTGCTAAAGGATCAAGCGTACCTGCATGACCTACTTTTTTTATTTTGATGGCATTGCGCACTTTTGCCACCACATCGTGTGAGGTCCATTCCAGTGGTTTATCAACCAATATTACCTGTCCTTCGGTGAAAATTGTTGGTTCTTCCTGTTTCATGTAGTGGGCAAAGGTAATGGAGTTAGTTGAAGTGATGATATTGCTGTTACAACCACTATTATTGTGTTTTCAAACACTCAGCATATATTTATCAATCAAACCAAAATCACACATTAGCATGGCTTTTACTATTGCAATATCAGCAGACAGAACACCTCTAGTAAAGAACTACTGGCTTTGGCTTTTTATATCTGTTTTTATGATGATCTGGGTTAACACCTATATCGGTACAACCGACATGAATAACTGGTTGCTCGAAAATACATTGACCTTTCTATTTCTAGTCTTCCTTATCGTCACGTTCAAACGTTTTCAATTCAGCGATCTTACTTACCTGCTGATCTGTATTTATATGTGCCTGCATGTGTATGGTGCCAAATACACTTATGCCGAAAATCCATTGGGTTATTATTTGCAGGATGTGTTTGATGCAAAGCGTAACAACTATGACCGTATTGTTCACTTCAGCTTTGGTTTTTTACTTGCCTACCCTATGCGTGAAATGTTTTTGAAGTGGTTGAAATATCCAAAGCTTGTTTCATGGATATTGCCCATTGAGATCACGTTGTCCATCAGTGCTTTTTATGAATTGATCGAATGGGCAGTTGCTGATATTTTCTTTAAAGCACAAGGCGATGCTTATTTAGGAACGCAAGGTGATATCTGGGATGCACAAAAAGATATTTTTCTTGCGTTTTCAGGAGCTATTCTTGCAACAACAATTGTATCGGCTGTGAAAAGGATATTTAATGTTTATGAAAAGGAGTAAGCGTAATTCTTATGACGGACATTCATTTTTTTTGACGCTGAGAAAGGAGAAAAGGAGTCTGGCGCAGAGTGTTCTCTCTGCGAAACCTTTGCGATCTTATTTCTGCGTCAAAAAAAATAGCCTAAAAGAAATGCGTCTGACGGTCTGCGACCGTACCGACGAGTGTGCGTATTTCGTACCTCGTACTTCTAAATAGCTTGCCTCGTCTTTATCTCAATGTATTTGTTAATGGTGTTCACCGTTACATGTTCCGGTGCAGAAAGAATACTGAGAATACCTGCATTCTGCAATTCTTTTACAATGAGCTGTTTTTCGTGCATGTATTTACCGGCAATGGTTTTAACATACAGGTCTTCAATATCTTCTACCTCTTGCCCTGCTACTTGTTTCAACTCGGTATTCTCAAAAAATACGATCAGCAGTAAATGATATTTGGCAATACGTTTCAGGTATTGCATCTGACGTTGCATGCCGGCCAGTGATTCAAAATTAGTGAAGAGAATAATTAAACTGCGTTGTTTTACTGTTGCACGAACACGTGTGTATAATAATTCAAAATCAGATTCGAGGAATGCTGTCTGTTGATTATAGAGGAGCTGCAATACTTTTTCAAGCTGCACAGGTTTTCGATCTGCAGCTAATACCGATCCCATCTTATTGCTGAAGGTCATCAAACCAAATTTATCCTGCCGGTGCAAAGCCACATTACACATCACCAGGCTGGCATTAACAGCATGATCCAACAACGTTAAATCATTGAACGGCATTTTCATCAACCTGCCTTTATCGATCACACAATACACCTGCTGACTTTTTTCATCCGTATATGAGTTCACCATCAGTGAACCTTTGCGAGCCGTTGCTTTCCAGTTGAGCGTACGCACATCATCGCCCTGCACATATTCTTTCACCTGTTCAAACTCCATGCTGTGACCGATCTTGCGCAAACGCCTGTTGCCGCTTTCTTTTGTTTGTGCCGCTTCAGCATGCAACTGGTATTGCCGCATACGAATGAATGATGGATACACAGGCACCATCACATCTTCTGCACCAATAAATCTCCGTTCAACAAAACCAAGTAAGGATCGCATAAATAACTGCACTTTCCCAAAATGATATTCTCCCCGCTCAGTTGGACGTAAATGATAAATTAGTTCACGGCTTTCACCTGCTTTTAATTTCAATTTCATTGAAAAATCCCGTTGCTGAAACTGCATGGGTAATTCATCGATCACTTCTGCTTTTACAGGAAATGGATAAAGATTCTGTAATTGAATATGAACAGGATTGTCATCGCCATTACTTAAACGTTCAGGCAGATCACGTTTAATCACTGGTTTGCGATTGAGCGCAAAAAGAAAAAAGAGATCGGCTGCAAATGCAATCGACAATAAAATGCAAAACAATTTTGCCGGCGTTTCAAGTTCTGGGAAAAAGTAAGCAAGCAGGAACAACGCAATATTCACCGCCAGCAATTGAAAGAAGCGTGCACTGAAATACAGCGACTTCAACACAAAGTGTGCAAGCAGATAAATAATTGCGCCTGAAAGTAAAAAAAGCCAGAACATCTTAGCGTGGTACCTCCAATGATTTAATGATGCGGTCAACTAATTCATCAGCCGTAATACCTTCCATTTCTTTTTCAGGTGTAAGAATAATACGGTGACGCAGTACATGCGGTGTTACTTCAATAATATCTTCCGGTGTAATGAAATCACGCCCACGCATCGCAGCAAATGCTTTTGATGCTTTTACAATGGCTAAAGAAGCACGTGGTGATGCACCAAGGAACAAGGAAGGATTGTTGCGTGTTTCATGCACAATACGTGCAATAAACTCCAAAAGCTTTTGTTCCACTACAATACTGCGGATGGTTTCCCTGTATTGAGCAATATCAGATGCTGATAATATTTTTGTAACCTCATTCAACAGGAAACGGTTATCGGCCTGGTGTTGATTACTGAGAATGATTACTTCTTCTTCAAGCGAAGGATAACCAACTTCAATTTTAAACAGAAAACGATCAAGTTGTGCCTCAGGTAAACGATAAGTTCCTTCCTGGTCAACCGGGTTTTGTGTGGCCAACACCATAAACGGTACACTCATCTGGTAAGTAGTTCCATCAACTGTTACCTGCCGTTCTTCCATTACTTCAAACAAAGCCGATTGTGTTTTTGCAGGGGCACGGTTAATTTCATCGATCAAAACTATATTGCTGAACAAAGGACCGGCTTTGAATTGAAAGCCCGCTTCTTTTGGATTAAAAACAGAAGTGCCCAATACATCACTCGGCATCAGATCGGGTGTAAACTGGATGCGTGAAAAATCCGCATCGATCAGTTTTGCCATCAGCTTAGCTGATAATGTTTTTGCTACACCGGGCACTCCTTCAATCAGGATATGTCCGTCGGCAAGAATACCGGCGATCATCAACTCGAGCATTTGCTCCTGACCTACAATTATTTTACCCACTGCTTCACGTATAGTAGCAATAGCATTGTTGAGTTGCGAAAGATCGGTGCGCTGTTCAAAAAATTGATTTTCCATGAATCCGTTTATTTATTTTTTATAACTGTTCAAACTAATTTAAGTACGAGGCACGAAGTTAGAAGTACGCCAACGTACCTCGTACTTTGTATTTCGTACTTGTATTTTGTACATCTAATCTCGCATTTCGAACTTATTACTAAAAAATTGTTGCATGCGGTTATTATATTCCAGCAATTGAGCATCCGTAATCTCGTACAATTCCTGTAATTGCTGAATGAATTGAAAAAAATCTTTTACTTCTGTTTCCTCCACACCACTCTTACGTGAAAGCGACGAAAAGAATTCTGCATTAAGATGTGCCGTATTGAGATAATACTTTGTACGGATGTGTTCAAGAAAATACGTGGTCATCTTATGGGCAATATTCTGATTGTCTTTTTTCTGCAGGTACAGACGACCGATCGTTTCTACAAATGAAATGCTTGCATTGCTGTTAACAGGTTTTATGGGTATTGCACGTTGCTTTCGTTTGCTTGCAAAAGCAATGTAAAGCATCAGTAGCAAAAGAGCCAGTAACAATGCCCATTTCAAACTATCGTTTCCAAGAAATACATCAAACAATGAAAAGTCTTTATTGGGAGAGCGGCCAAATCGATAGTAATCATCCCAATAAACTGTTTTCCGTTCTGCAGGTAAATAACTGAATACTTCTTCCGCATATTTTTTATTCTGCTCACTCAACAGGTAATAATTACTGAATGCTTCAGGGTTGAGATGAAAGAAAAAACGCCCGTTACCATGCACAACAGAAATATAATTGGGGCTTCCTTCGTCGTTTCTGCCGAGTACAACAGCATTGCTTTCATCGGGGCGAACAAAATGTGCTTCAAATGGAAAATAAAAGAAACCATATAAAGCTGCTTTCACCGAATCCTGTTGATGAACTGTTGCTGAAGTATAGCGCATGGGGCCTGCTGTATCAAGCTGTTGAAACAGACTGTTCATTGCCACATACTGCACATTGATATCCAATGTATCCAATAACTGTGCATCAATATATTCTGCCGATATAAATACCTGGTTGCCTTTGCTTACATATTCAAGAATAGTTTCACGGTCGCCATCGCCCAAAAATACATTCCGGCTTAGTACAACATACAAACTTTGTTTATCACCCACCGGGTATTCAATATTTTCATGAAATGCTTTGTCAAGTATTTCAACCGTAGAGAACCGGTATTTATTCCGCACCATACTATAAGCAGTATAGGTGCCAAAAGGGTTCTTACTTTTCTTTGAATAGTTATGCCGCATGTCGGGCAGCTTTATCTTGTCTTTTCCTCCGCAGGCAACAAGCAGGCTGAAGAAACTGGCATAAAAACAATATCGTAAGAGTTTACTCAACTTTGTTTAATGGTTTGATAGAACTGTTCAAATTCCTTCTTTATTGGTTCAAATACATGTTGCTCAATTATAAAATCGCCATACCATGCATACTCATAATGTAAAGTGATGCGTGCAAATGTGTTTTTCAATTGTGGCTTTGCCAGTTCACGAACGTATTGATAGTTTGTTTTATCGGGTGAAAGCAGAAGCCAGCCTCTTTCAGAAAGTTTATTGAGCGATTGCAGGTAGAGGAAACGAATACCCAAACGGTAATTGCCATCTTTTATCGCCTGGTGTAATTGTTGATCGAGATAAACATCATCCGTAAACTTTTCTTCTTCAACCTGTAATTTTTTATTTCGAAGTGGTGATGCAAACAAACCACGGTCTGAAAGAAAAACACGATAGAGCACAAATAACAAAGCACCAATCAGAAGCGCCCACAGCAATACTTCTATAAAAGGGAAAATATTCACCGTTCGTTTGCCGGTTTGTTTCCTTCGTTCTTTCAGTAACAGTTCCTGGCGTTTTTTCAACTGGCTATCGAGGCTCTTCATGTACTCAAACCCTTTCTGCGATCTCAATGAACGCACACTGTCAGAAGAATAAACCCATATTGAGCGATGCAATGTTGTATCGAAAACTGCAGATTCTTCTTCTTGGTATTCATCATCATAAACTGCTGTTGTATCAACAACCGGTTCTTCAATCACTTGAACACTGCTGTCGACGGTTACCTGTGCACACAGTTCTGCCGGGTTACTTAAAAAAGTAATCAGCATTACGAACAACAGGAAATAAGGGAAGCATTTTCTCATGCAAGAATTTTTTCTGCAAATGCAGGATCGGTTTTTATTCTTTTTTCTAAACGTATAGGATAGATCACAAAGTACCAGAGAATAAACAAAAAGGATACGGCCAGTATACTGACACTGATTGGTACCGGTAATGAAGTATTCGTGGTTTTATCAAATGCATTTGAGCTGAGTCGTGTAATATAACTTTCAAGAAAGGCAGCAAGTATGGTAATGGGAATAAGACTTACACAAATTTTCATTGCATCTTTCACACCACGTTTAAATGAAACCCATCTTGTAAATGTGCCGGGAAATAAAATACTTCTTGCTAATACAAATCCTGCGCAGGCTTCAATGATCATTCCTGCTATTTCAAGTGTACCATGTATCCAGATCACCAATACACTTTGCCAGCCCAATCCTTTTGCAAAAAACATGTATTGAAAGCTGCCGATCATGATGCCGTTTGTAAAAAACACATACAATGTGCCGATACCAAATAAGATACCTCCAGCCACCATCAGGAAACCAACTTTAATGTTGTTATATGCAATGAGCACCCACATGGCAAATCTGCTCTCACTGCTGTAAACACCAAAGGGGTCGCCTTTCTCAATATTCTCTTCTGTCATGGCAACATAATCTTCTCCCAACACACCTTTTACAAACTGATCGTCTTTCATGGAAGAGAGAACGCCCATTGCAAACAGCAACACAAAAAACAGGAACGTATATAAAAACATCTTGTGATGTTTACGGAACATGAGCGGCAATTCATATTGCCAGAAAGTGATGAGACGTGAAAACCGTTGTTTCCTGTTTTGATAAATGGTTTGATAAATACTTACAGCCAGGCTGTTGATCCAACGGGTAACTTTACTGTGAGGGTAAAATGTTTTAGCGTAACTCAGGTCATCAAGCAGGGTAATAAAACGGTCCGCCATCTGATCAGGGTCTTCGGTTTGCAGATATTGGTATTCATTCCACTTCTGCGCATTCTTCTTAATAAAAAGTGCTTCTCTCATAGTGAGTCAGAAAATTGAAAATACCAAGTAATTTTTAATTACAGCCATCTGTGGAAGAAATTATTCCTTTATTTTACAATCAGAAATAACCGCATGTCAAACGTACAGATCAGCACTCCTTTTAATATTTCACTTGAATTTGAAATTGCTCCTTTCTTCAAGCGGTTACTGGCTTATTTTCTTGATTTGATGATCATGGTGGCCTACGCCATGTTTATGCGTTTTGTGTTGTACGATGGCGTGAGGCTGGAAGGAAGTTTTGCCACAGGTGTTGATATTCTTGCAATATCCGTTCCGCTCCTTCTCTACCACCCGGTGTTTGAAATTCTTTTTCATGGCCAGAGTCTTGGAAAAATGGCAATGGGTATTCGTGTAATGAGTCTCGATGGCGGCGACCCTACGATCAGTCAATACCTGTTACGCTGGTTTTTTCGTGTATGGGAATGGCCGCTCGTGTTTTCGTTTGTATATCCCGGTTTCTGGATCCTTTTGCAATTGGTTTTTGTGGGAATGTTTGGCGTTATTGTTATCATCATTATTGCTGTTACGGCCAATAATCAGCGCTTAGGCGATCTTGCGGCGAACACAGTGATCGTAAGCACCCGTATTAAAAGCTCTATTCATGATACGGTGTTCATGGAAATTACCCAAAAAGATTATGTTGTAAAGTTTCCGCAGGTGTTGAAACTCAGCGACCGTGATATTAATACAATTAAAACGGTGTTGAATGATACATACAAGCGGAACAATTTTGAAACAGCACATCGTATTGCAGGGCGTATTAAAACCGTTCTCCAGATAGAAACTGACATGGAAGTGGACATGTTTCTTCAACAGTTAATTGCTGATTATAATTACCTCGCAACAAAAGAATAAAAAAGCCGCTTCAGTTGAAACGGCTTTTTACTGTATGATGAAAATTATTTTTGTAATTCCTGCATTCTGCGCATCATTTCTGTTGGGTCGCCGAGATTTTCGAAGCCAACTATGCTGATGATAAAAATTATATAAGCAATATAAATGACTGACAGAATAACACCAATAATAGAGCAAATCCTGCCTGCATTTAAGTTTTTAAAACTGGCTTGTGTATATAATTCCGGAGCACTGGCATAAAGCTTTTTGCTCTTTACTGCAAGAACAAGAGCAATAATACCCAGGATAAGACCAAGTCCATAACACAAACAAAATACAATTGATAAAATACCAAGTACAAGCACACCAGTTGCGTTGGGTAAAGGTTGCTGTGGTTGTTGCTGAAGTTGATCCATGTTAAAGTTGTTTTTATGATTAAGAATGGATTAATTGAATCCTCCGGATGCTCCAACAGCACTAACAAAAATTACCGCCAAAAGAATATAAATCAGTAAACCTATGCCCTGCAGAACGATGCCGATAATTGCGCAAATACGGCCTGCTTTAATATTCTTGTAGGATGCTTCAGTGTATGCACCGGGGTTTGCAGCATAAAGTGCCATGTCTTTTTTCGACATCACCAATGCGATAATGCCTGTTATAAAACATACAACAATTGAAAGAATTCCTAATACAAGCACGGAGGTGGCGTTTGGCAAAGGTTGCTGAAATTGTGGTTGTTGTGATTGTTCCATATTAGTTGGTTTTGGTTTAAAATTATCTGAATTCGTTTGTAGCTACAGCCGAAAACATGGCTACAATGAAGATGATATAAATGATAAGCCCAACAAGCTGTAATGCTATGCCGACAATGGCACAGATTCTGCCGGTTTTAATATTGCTTAGTGAAGATGGGCTGTAAACACCCGGGTTAGCATTATACAATGCGATATCTCTGTTTGCAAGGACTAATGCAATTATTCCTGTAATAAAACAAACAACAATTGATAAGATGCCTAATACTAATACTGCTGTTGCGTTGGGTAATGATGGTAATACTTGTTGAGGGTTCGGAGTTAAATAATCTGGCTGATTTTGTTCCATTAAGTTAAGTTTTGGTGAGTTACAATCTTGTAAATATAATGTACAGCAATAATTATTGCACAAAAAATATAAAGTGTTGTAAGGACTTTTCCGCCACTCTTAAACTTGAAGAATAAATGCAGCAGGAGGTAACAAAAAAGCAACAGCATGGGGATGGCTGCCGGGTATAACTCAAAACTAACGGCAAAATCGCCTTTCATTAAAGCAATATAACTTCGTTGTAAGCCGCAACCGGGGCATTCAATATGCAGAAATTTTTTACTCGGGCAGGTCAGCAAATTCTTTTCCAGCCATAAAACGGCTTCGGCATAAAAGCTGGTTAAAAGAAATGTTTGCATTCTCCAAACATACAATGCGCCGGGAATATTTTCAAATCAAAAAAAGCATAACCATTACAGTTATGCTTCGACTATTAAAGTTGGGTTTTTGGCGCAGAACGAGAGATATAGAGGTTAACGCAGAAACTCTGCATTAACCTTTGCTTCTTATTTCTGCGCCGAAATACTTTTAATACGCCAATGCAAACAATACTCTTTCTTTTGATGGTTTGCCGGTGAGTATGCACTTGCCTTCTTCCTGTTCGTTATTCAATGGAATACAACGGATGGTTGCTTTTGTTTTTGTTTTAATCTCTTCTTCTGTTTCTCCTGTGCCATCCCAATGCGCTGAAACAAACCCACCTTTCTTTTCTAAGGTTGAAATAAACTCTTCCCATGTATCAACTTTGGTGATGTGACTGTCACGGTAAGCCTTAGCTTTGTTGAACATGTTTTGCTGTATCTCTTCAAGCAACGCATGCAGGTGTTTTGCCAAACCATCCATGCTTACGGTTGATTTTGTTTTTTCATCACGGCGGGCAACTTCAGCCGTATTATTCTCCAGGTCACGACCGCCAATGGCAACACGCACAGGTACACCTTTCAGTTCATGCTCGGCAAACTTCCAGCCCGGTCTTGCATTATCGCTGTTATCATATTTCACACGAACACCCAATGCTTTTAATTCAGCCATCAATACATTCACTTTTTCAGTGATCGCATTCAGTTGCTCTTCACCTTTATGAATTGGAACGATCACCACCTGCAACGGAGCAATCTTTGGCGGAAGGATCAATCCCTGGTCGTCACTATGCGCCATCACTAATCCACCGATCAATCTTGTACTTACACCCCAACTGGTAGCCCACACATATTCCAGTTCGTTTTGTTTGTTGCTGAACTTTACATCAAAAGCTTTGGCAAAATTCTGTCCCAGGAAATGCGAAGTGCCAGCCTGCAAAGCCTTGCCATCCTGCATCAATGCTTCGATGCAATACGTGTCTTCAGCACCGGCAAAACGTTCATTTGGCGTTTTCACACCTTTTATCACGGGCACAGCCATCCACTCTTCAGCAAACTCGGCATACACATCAAGCATTTTCTTTGTTTCAACAACTGCTTCTTCAGCCGTTGCATGTGCGGTGTGACCTTCCTGCCATAAAAACTCAGCGGTACGCAAAAACAAACGTGTACGCATTTCCCAACGAACCACATTAGCCCATTGGTTTATGAGCAAAGGAAGATCACGGTACGATTGAATCCAGTCTTTATACGTATTCCAGATAATGGTTTCAGATGTTGGGCGAACGATGAGCTCTTCTTCAAGCTTTGCATCGGGATCAACCACAATACCGCCGCCATTTGGATCATTCTTCAAACGGTAGTGTGTTACCACCGCACATTCTTTGGCAAAACCTTCCACGTGTGCTGCCTCTTTACTCAAAAAACTTTTGGGGATGAACAACGGGAAATATGCATTTACATGCCCGGTTTCTTTAAACATTTTGTCTAACTGGTCACGCATGTTTTCCCAAAGTGCAAAGCCATATGGCTTTATCACCATACAACCACGAACGGCCGAATAATCGGCCAAACCGCCTTTCAGAATAAGATCGTTATACCATTGCGAATAGTCCTTCTCCCGGGTAGTAATTGCCTCAGCCATTGTTCTGTTCCTTTATGT
This sequence comes from Lacibacter sp., assembly GCA_036675885.1. Taxonomy (GTDB): domain Bacteria; phylum Bacteroidota; class Bacteroidia; order Chitinophagales; family Chitinophagaceae; genus Lacibacter. The sequence goes on from JAKFDY010000228.1 coordinate 19,122, forward strand.
AATGTTTAGAGTTAATTTAACAGCCATTCTGCAACAAAAAGAAGCCTGTGGCTTGTCATTTGTTAAAATATAATACGAGCTATACACGAAGTTGCAAAAGTAGTAACTTCACATTACAAACCTCAAATTCAAAACATCATGGTAACCAGAATTTTACTTATCGGTTTGATAGCTGCAGGAATGACCTCCTGCGCCACCTATCGCACAGGACAAACTCCTGATGACGTTTATTATTCACCCGGCCGTATAAATGAAACCTATGTGCAGGTTGACCGTGATGAAGATGACAGAGTTTCTTACAACGACCGCACTTTAGAAGATCGTCGTTTACGCCAACAGATCCGTGATCCCCGTTTCCGTTTTGATGATGATATTTACTGGAACACGCCACGTTATAACAGCTGGGGCTGGAATACATGGAACAATCCTTACAATACCTGGGGCTGGAACACCTGGAGTAATCCTTACAACTCATGGGCATGGAATACCCACGGTTATGGTGGTTATTACAACAGCTGGAACTCTCCTTACATCTGCATACCCGGCAGCAACAACCTGATCGTTATTTCAGGACCTGCTGCACCAAAGTACAGCACTGGTATCCGCTACTCGGCTCCTATTCAGCGTTTCCCGAATGCAGGAACTAACTTCTCTTACGGTAAGCCTACAACGTCGGGCAGTGGCAGTCGTTACTACGGTAACAATACCAACACTACAAGGCGCACTGGTTTCTTTGGTGGAAGTAATAACAACTCTTATGGTGGAGACAGGAGTTCAAGCAGCCGCTCGTTTGGCAACAGCAACGACAATTCAGGTTCTTCTGGCAGCAGCAGAACATTCAGCAGTGGCTCAAACAGCAGCAGCAACAGCTCGTCTTCAGGTTCGTCTTCTTCTTCAACTAAAAGTGGAAGCTCATCAGGCGGCCGTCGTAATTAATTCATGACCTTATTTCTCAGGAAATACATTGTAATATGAAAAGAATTTTCATAACAGGAATAGCTGTGTGCTTTATACAATTCAGTTTTGCACAGGATGTATTCGATGCTCTACGCTATTCTTATCAAACATCCGCAGGATCTGCACGTTTACAGTCAATTGGCAGTACAAATATTTCTCTTGGCGGCGATATCAGTTCAACATTTATCAACCCCGCTGGCTTAGGTCAGTTTAAGACAAATGAAATTGTATTTACACCGGGTTTTAATTTCAATACACTTAAAACAGATTATAACGATAAAACCACCAAAGGCACAAAAAGTAAATTTACAGGTGGAACAAGTGGTGTTATTTTCAGTTTTGGTAATCGCTTTCGCAGCAGCAATTTAAAAAATACAACTTTCTCCATTGCTATAAATCAATCAGCCAATTTCAATTCGAAGTTTGCATATGGTGGCAAAAATTTAAACAGTTCTTATTCTGAAAAATGGCTGGAAGAAATTGTACGCAGTGGTTATACCTCATTTGATGATATCCGAAGCCGGTTTCCTTTAGGTGCAAGCCAGGCATACGAATCTTACCTGATTGATATAAACGGCAATTCCATTTTTACAAATGCAGATATCAGTAAGAATCTTGATCAGTCTTTTGCCTACGAAACAAAAGGAGGCATGAGTGAAGTTGCAGCTGCATTAGCCTGGAACCTGAACGAAAAGTTTCTGTATGGTATTACACTTGGTTTTCCTATCATTCAGTTCGATCGTAAAACAACCGTAATTGAAAGAGATGGTACTGGTAATACGGATAATGATTTTGAAAGTTTCACGTTTACTGAAAACCTTGGTACAAGAGGTGGTGGCTTTAATGCGAAAGCAGGTATCATTATCAAACCCGTAGAATATTTCCGTATCGGTTTAACCTTTCACTCCCCTTCTATTATTTCATTAACTGATTATGCAAGTGCAGAGATCACAAGTAATATTGAAAACTATTCCAGAAAAGTAAACAATGACCCCAGCAAACCTTCTACTTATACTTATAACACAGGAGATGTAAATATTCTCACAGGAATTGAGGGTGATGAGAACAGGTATAGCTACCGCATGATCACACCATGGAAAGCCGGTCTTGGTCTTTCTTATGTTTTTCGTGAGATAAGCGATGTAACCAAGCAAAAGGCATTTATTACAGGCGATGTTGAATTGGTTGATTATAAAATGATGAGTTACAAGAGCAATTCAGGAACAGGTAATGGTGATGATGCATATTTCAATTCAATGAACCAGGCAATTGATGACATGTACAAAATGGCCATTAACGCAAGAATTGGTGGTGAATTGAAGTTTGAAACAGTGATGGTACGTGCAGGTTTTAATTTTATGGGTAGCCCTTATAATAAAGAGTTTTTTGCTGATGCATTTGGTGAAGAATTAAAAGGATGGCGTATGACACCTAGTCTTGGTGTTGGTTATCGTGACAAAGGTTTTTTTGT